>NZ_JAYKTX010000007.1:0-187819 GCF_036913615.1 Companilactobacillus miaonis
TTTGCTTTCAAATCAAAACTATATTTAACCATACAAAAAGTGCTCCATAATCATTAGATTTCTTGTCTAACAATTATGAAGCACTTCAAATTAGTGATGTCTTCTTTTTTGTGTTATTCATATTTCTATTCTGAATAGGGAAGGAAATATAACTATAAATATTAAGCATTATTTATGAATAGAATTAGAATTCCTAAATGAATGGAAAGCAAATAACTAAAGGAAGTGAAATTCAGTCCGGAATAGCAAAGCCGATTTGGCTCAGTGGTGCCCACACGTTCCAGCCAAAATCGGCTTTGCTATGGAGGACGGCATGCTACATCCACCCATCAAACAATAAGAATCTACACTTATAGTTATTTATTTATAAAAATGGACTAGTTCAAAGAATCTTTATATAATAGCTAAATGTAGCTTATTTGAGGAATCTGTATGGTTATAACGTCGTTGACAGATGTATAAACATATTATAAGATTGCGTCGTTAAGTGAGGATTTATCAAAGATTGAGGAGCATTTGTAAATGAAGGAATGGCAAAAAGAAACTGTGTATCAAATTTATCCACGCAGTTTTCAAGATTCTAACGGAGATGGTATCGGTGATATCAACGGTATCATTTCACGGCTAGATTACTTGCAAAAACTGGGGATTGGACTTATTTGGTTGACGCCGATGTACGTTTCACCAGGTAATGATAATGGTTACGACATTGCGGACTATTACCAAATTGACCCAGTGTTTGGGACAATGGCTGATTTTGAGCATCTTTTGCAGGAAGCACATAAGCGGGACATTAAAATTATTATGGATATGGTTTTAAACCACACTTCTAATCAAAACCCTTGGTTTAAAGAAGCCTTGAAATCGAAGGAGAATCCCTATCACGATTTTTATATTTGGCGTGATCCAGTTGATGGTCATGAGCCTAATAATTGGGTCTCTAAATTCAGTGGTAGTGCTTGGAAATATGTCCCTGAGTTAGACCAATATTATTTGCATCTGTATGATGTAACGATGCCTGATTTAAATTGGCGCAACGAAGAATTACGTAAAGAGATTTTTAAGATGCTACAATTCTGGGCTAAACGTGGCATTGACGGTTTTAGACTCGATGTTATCAATAATATTTCTAAAACAAAAGAGATGCCAAACGATACTTTCAAGACACCGCTCGATGATGGTAGAAATTTCTATACCAATGGTCCTCACGTACACGAATATATTCATGAAATGTATGAAAAAGTTTTTGGACCAAATAATTTCATCACGGTTGGAGAGCTTTCTTCAACTCCAATTTCTGAAGCGGTCAAATATACTAACCCTAAACGTCAAGAATTGTCGATGGCTTTTACTTTCCATCACGTAAAAGTTGATTATACGAATGGCAACAAGTGGACGCTTGGACATTATAAATTAGCAGATTTAACAAGTATTTTGAGTGAATGGCAAGTTAAAATGGATCAACAAGGTGGCTGGAACGCACTGTTCTGGAACAACCATGATCAACCACGTGCGATTTCTCGTTTTACTGATGATGATAAGTATCGTGATCAGTCGGCTAAGTTGTTGGCGATGGTCGAGTTTGGACTAAAGGGGACGCCATACATTTATCAAGGCGATGAAATTGCGATGAAGAACGCTTATTTCACTGATATCAAGCAGTACAACGATCATGAATCAATCAATGCCTACAATGAATTGATCAACAATGGCGTGGACAAAGCTTTAGCCATCAAGATTCTGCAACAGAAATCACGCGAAAATGCTAGGTTGCCAATGCAATGGGACTCTACTAAAAACTATGGCTTCACAACTGGCGAGCCTTGGTTGAAGCCGCTTCATCATGATGATTATTCAGTTGAAAAAGTATTGAAAATGAAAGATAACGTTTTTGATTTTTATCGGGCTTTGATTTTCATTAGAAAACATAAAGAAGTTCTCATTGATGGTGATTATAAGTTATTAAATCCTGGGGATAATAGTGTTTATAGCTATGAAAGATTTAATGAAAAGCGTAAAATTTTAGTTATGGCGAACTTTACTGCTCAAGAACAAAAGAGAACTATTCCAACTGGATTCGACCTAGTTTTGGGGAACTACGGTGGATTACAGTTAGATAATGGAACAGTAATTATGCGTCCATATGAAGCATTAATGTTAGAGAAGAGATAGTGGGATTTTTATTTTTGAGGTTTATTGCTAGATGCAATTGTGAGGAGAAATTATGCCAAAAAACTTATATTCAGATATTTACCACATATTAAAAGGTGAGATTGACAGTGAAGTTTATCCACCTAAAACAATTTTGCCAGGTGAGGAAGAATTGTCACAACGTTTTAGTGTGACTAGAAATACGATCCGTCGTGCGTTGAAGAAATTACAATCTGAGGGCTTGGTTTATACTGTTAAAGGCCGTGGTGTAGTGGTTCTAGAACCAGTTACCGACAATCGCATGGTCTTTTCAGCTGCTAATAGAGCCGGCTTTCAAGATTTGATGAGTTTTCCACAAAATAAATCAATTCGTGAACTAGCTACTAAAGTGTTAGCCTTTGAAGAAGTTGAAGTTGATAGTATTCTGTCGGAACACACGTCATTTAGTTTAGGCGATGTTGCTTATCACGTTGAACGACTTCGGATGGTTAATGGTAAAGCTATGGCATTGGATACAAGTTATTTCAGAAAAGAAAATATGCCTAATTTGAGTTCTGAAGATGCTAAGAGTTCAATTTACCAATATATTCGTGACAATAATCTTTTTAAAATTGCGGCTGCCCGTTCAGTTGCAACAGTTGAAACAGCGACTCAAAAGGAATCTGATTTGTTGGATTTACAAGAAGCTAATTGTGTCGGTGTCTTGAAGAAATATGTTTATACTGATTTAGGTAGTTTATTTGAATGTACTGAGACTAAATATATTCCTAACCATTTTTCTTTGGTTGGATTTGAATCTTATTAGATTTGGATATTAAAAAAAGCTTCCCGATTTTGGGAAGCTTTTTTTTAATATCCATAGTTCTATGTTTTATAGTCAAAACGCGTTCCAGTCAACAGGAGTCAACATCCTCCGCCCCTGCTCCACGCTCTTAAAATTTGATAATCTGATTAAATATAAAGTTATCTGGAATAAAATGTGATTCGGTATATTCGAATTGCTTTCCATCATCATTGAAGGCAAAACTGATCATATTTCCGATACAATTATTGATACCTAGATTCAGGTGTTCATAATCGGTTTGGGTGGCATGTTCAATTCTTAATTGTCTTTTGACGACGGCAATTTTCATCTGTAAATCATTGTTTATGTAATTATAAATTGAACCCTTAGCTATTTCGGGAGTTATCTCTGGGACTACTTGAGCGTTGAAGTAGTTGATATCTAAGACAGCGTTCTTATCGTTGATTCTTCTAACTCGTTTAATGGCATAGACTGGGATGCCTACAGCGAACGAGGTCTTATGGTGTAAGTTTTCATCGACGATCACTTGTTGAAAATCGGCAATGATTGTTTTTCGCTCAAGTTTTTGATCTGAATTCAATGATTGAAGACCATTAATTTTTTCCAAACTGAGGTTTAATTCTTTAGTTTTTGGTGTTTGTTCCAATACGACAACGCCTTTTCCTTTAACACTGTAAACTAAACCTTCATTTGCTAGTTGTTTGATTGCTTTACGGATTGCATAACGACTAACGTTGAATTCTTCAATTAATGCATCTTCGGTTGGAAGGCGCATTTTAATGTTGTATTGTCCGCTTAAGACACGTTCTTTTAAAATTGTATAAATATCCTTGTTAGTAGTTTCAACCATTCTTTGTTCTCCAATTAAATATAATTGATCATTATTCACTATTTTATATTACATTATATTAAAAATGATTTAAACATGGTACGTAAAACTTAATAATTACTATAAATAGATATTCCAAATCTCCATAGCAATTATACATCATGGAATATACCAACCTTAAATCATCCGCTTACGAATTAATTGTTCTTGAATGTATTTAGCAACTTTTTTACCACCCTCAGCAGAGAAGTGAACGTGATCGCCACAATCGAAGTTAGCTTTTAATTTATCGTTGTCTGCTACTAGACTGGCAACGTCAATAATATGTGGCATTTTTAGCAATTCTTTATTAACAGCTAAACGGAGTGCCTCTTTTTTATCAGACCAACCATTGACACCACCGTTGATATTGCCCCTGGCAGGCGTTATTGTCATTGGTACGAAGGTAATATCATGCTTCTTACATTTTAATTTGAGCAGTTTGACTGCTTTGACAATAGCTTGGGCCGTTGGTAATTCGTTGATTGGGGCACCGGTACCTGGATGAAGTAAATCATTGATGCCTTCCATGAAAACGACGATGTTAGGTTGATAATTAGCAATCATGTGGTCAAATCTTGTAAAACCGGCTTCACCAAAACTGGTTGACCATTGCGAAATGCTGTGTCCTGGATGCAAAATCCGGTTTCCAGAAATACCAAAATTGGCAGTCATACAATGGAATTCAGATTCCAGATTCAAAGCTAAAGGGGCTGAATAATTGCCTTGATTAGTTAAAGAATCTCCAAAAAAGGCGATTCGTTCGTATTCTTGGTTAGTTTGGACTTGAATGGCGGAAACTCCAAAGAAGTACTTTGGCTCCTGGACAGTTCTGTCTTCAGTTTTAATCAAATCATTAGAGATAGTCATCCCTAAACTGTGGATTGTTTTATTAGGCGAAGTGATTTCAATCGATAGGAAAGAATTGTCACGCATTTTCAAGTCGATCCAATCTGACCATTCAACTAAACGTGGTTCGATCTCAAACGAAGTCTGTCCATTTAAAGTAACTAGTTTTCGATCAGTCGGAGTACTATAAATCTCTAATTGTTCAATTTTTAATGGTACCTCGTCGAATAAATTATTCAGTTGTAATCTAATTTTTTTGCATGGCAATGGTTGAAAAATTTGTAACCGTTGTTGCTTATTTGGATTTATATTTTCAAGATTGGCATAATTAGTGAAATTATGTTTCCAAGTGGTAGTTTCTATCATTTAGTATTCCTTCTTTTTTTGTTGAAACCCTCTAATACCATAATAGCATGTTTAAACAATTTTGGTTATAAGAAAAATCATTATTTTAAGAGAACAAATACAAAAGGTTCGATTTATATTTTAATGCATGTTTACTATTCTTTAATAGGCATAAGAAAGTATAACAAATTTTGAAATTTGTTATATACTTATCTCTGGGGAAGTAGGATAAAAATGAAAATTATTATAAGAGCTGATGATTTAGGATATTCTGAGGGAGTAAATTTTGGGATATTAAAATCAATTGATGATGGAAAAATTAATAATGTAAGTATGATGTCAAACACTGCGTATGCAAAAAAAGGTTATGATTTAATTAAAGATAAAGGTGTTTGTGTGGGATTGCATGCTAATATTTCTGGAGGTTATCCGGTTTCCAATCCTACCGAAATTGATACATTAGTTAATGGTAGAGTATTTCATAAATCCTCTTTTTATAGAGAAGTGGAAGAAGATATTGTTGATACTGAACAAGCTAGAATTGAGGTAGAAGCTCAAATAGAAAAATTTATATCTATAACGGGAGTCTTACCCGCTTATATTGATATTCATGCGACTAATAGTGGTAACTTTGAAGAAGGAGTTAAAGAGGCTGCATTAAAATATGGAATTACTTTTGTACCCGCGGATTTCTCTGGAAGGATAACTAACTTTAAGGGATATAAGTTAAAAACTATTGTAAAATCGTCAGAACCTAACTACGAACCTAAGCAAGTGTTTATTGATTCCATAAACAATAATGTTCAAGATCTTCTACTTTTCATATTTCATCCAGGGTTTATAGATAAGTATTTGTATAATCATTCTTCACTTTTAATTCCAAGAATAATGGAAACTGATTATCTATGTAGTACTGATTTTAAGGATTATTTAAACAAAAAGAAAATTGAATGTATTCGAATTGATTCACTAGTTTGAATTGAATACTGTAGAATTATTGGGTACATTAGAGGGAGAATATATAAGACTATGAAACTTTTAAGGGTGAAAGTCTAGAATGAGGTGTTTACTTGAAAGAAATGCCTAAATATATGGTAATTGCAGAACAAATTAAGCAACGTATTATGTCAGGAGAATTTGAAAATGATCAACAATTGCCTCAAGAAGTTCGGTTAACGAAAGCATATAATGTTAGTAGAATAACTATTAGAAAAGCTTTGGATGTATTAGTATCTGAGGGACTGATTTATCGTATTCAAGGTGCAGGTACTTTTATTAAAGATTCAAATGGAAATAATAGTTCTGTGAGTAAAAATCAAGCTGAATTATTTGATATAGATAATTTGAATATAAAAGTGGGAGATTTTAGTGTTATTAAGCCTCCTACTGATGTGGCAAATATGTTGGAAATTAATCGTTATGATTTTGTTTATGTTGTAAATAGGACTATGGCCCAGGGTGATGAGCCAGTTATTTATCAGGAATTGTATTTTCCTATAAAGTATATTCAAGGTATGCGAATGGATGCATTGAAGTCGTCGATAATAGACTTCTTAACTGACGACTTAGGAGTTGAGTTGACTGCTATAAATCGCAATTATTCAATAGCACATTTAGAAAAGAATAAAGCAGTAAAGATTAATGTCTCAGAAAGTGAGTCCTTATTATTAATAAAAGAGAAAATTCACTTGAAAGATGGGGCAGTCGGAGTTTTTGATAAAAGTTGGATAAATACAGAAAAGTTTAGCTATAATACTAGACTATTATTGGATTGAGTGTTTCCTAAGAAAAGGGTGACACTCTTTTTTAATACAATTTAGTTAAATGTCATAACAAATTTAAAAAGGTCTTTACATATAAAGATGTAGGTGCTTTAATAATCAATGTAAGCGTAATCATTAACTAGGGGGTAAGAAAAATGGCAACTAAGAAAATTGCATTCTTTTGTAGTGGAGGAATGTCCAGTAGTTTAGCTGGTAAACATTTACAGGAAGTTTATACAAAAGAAGACAAGGATATAAAAGTCGATGCTTATGACTTTGGAATGATGGATGACGTCGCTGAAGATGCTGATGTGATTCTACTTGCTCCACAAATTTCTTGGTCTTATGACGATGTTACTAAGAAGTTTCCGGACAAGAAAGTTATTAAGTTATCCATAACGGAATTTGGAAGTATGGATGGTCAAATAATTGCTGATCGTTTAGCAAAGGAAGGTATAAAGTAAAATGGCAAAAGGAAATTTTTGGGGAAATTTCGAACAGAAATTCACTAAAGCTGCAGGGAAAATTGCAGCAAATAAGTTATTGTTAACCTTACGTGATTCATTTGTTTTGGTTGCTTCAACAACCATGATTGCCGGATTTGCCCTATTGTTCCAAAATGTTATTTTGGATCCAGTAAATGGTCTTATTTTTGGGCAACAAGGATTACACATAGGACAGCTAATCTCTGGGTCTGAAAAGGCGTGGGAAGCATCTGGATTTGCGCATGGATTGACTAATATCAACAATTTGATTGGATTAGTTTCTTATGGTTCATTAAGTATTTTTGCATTACTTTTAGTTATTATTTTTTCTTATGAGTTTTCTCGTAAGTATTTTCCAAAAAGTAAAGAACATTTGACATCAGTTTTATACGCTGTCGGTGCATTCTTCATTTGTTTACCATGGCATTTTGACTATACGCCAGCTGGATCAAAAAAAGCTATTGATGTTCTAAATTATGTAGATACAACTTATTTTGGTACTCAAGGTGTTTTTGCAGCTCTGTTAATAAGTGCAGCGGCTGTGTTCATTTATAATTATTTCATGGCAAGAAATATAACGATTAAAATGCCTGAATCTGTTCCACCTGCAGTGGCACGTTCTTTTGAATCATTAGTTCCCGGTTTAATTACTATGGGTGTTTTTATAATTCTTACTGGTATTAGTACATCATTAACAAATGAAACATTACCTGCATTATTGCTAACTGTTTTGCAAAAGCCAGCTATGGCTGTCGCAAAGACTGGATTATTTGCATTTGTGGCTATGTTTACATGGCCATTATTACAATGGTTTGGTATACATCCAACATCTATTTGGGGTCCAATTTTTGGATTAACTTGGAATATTAATGATACTCAAAATATGTTAGGTCAAGCACATCATATCTTCTCAACATTATTTATGAACTTTACTGTAACGGCTTCTGGTTCATTCTCGTTGGCACCTGTAATTGCAATTTTGCTATTTTCACACAGAATTGCTGCAAAGAAAATAGGTAAAATTGCCGTTATGCCAGCGTTGTTTAATATTTCTGAACCAATAACCTTTGGATTACCAATTATTATGAATCCTTTATACATTATTCCATTTGTTTGTGCTACACCTATTGCATTTTATCTTGGATACTTCTTTACAAAGATTGGATTCATAGGTCCTATTGTGAATAATGTTCCATGGACAGTTCCAACGTTACTTTCAGGATTACTTTATACAGGTAATATTCAAGGAGTTATTGTCCAGGCTGTTATATTGATAGTCACAACGGCCATATATATTCCGTTTGTAAAAATGGATAACAAGATTAACGCTGATGTTGTCAAAGAAACTGAAATGGACGAAGCTCATAAAGAATCAGAAAAAGAATTAAAGACTAGTCAAGCATAAGAGGTGTGAAATTTGGACGAAAAACAATTAAAACGTGCGATGAATTTGATTTCTGTAGCCGGAACTGCTAAATCAATGTGTATCAATGCGATGAATCAAGCCGAAAAAGGTGACATTGACGGTGCACGTGAGACATTAAAGGAAGCAAAGAAGACGCTGCACGAAGCACACAATATTCAAACTAAATGGATGACAGATGAAATGAATGGTGAAAAAGTTGAAAAATCAATCATGCTGATTCACTCACAAGATCATTTCATTTCAGCTGACATCATGATGACAGTTGCTGAGAAAGTTATTAATCTCCACGACGAAGTTGCGCAATTAAAAAAGGAAAAAGTAAATGAGTAATTTACAATTAGATGGAATTTATACTGACAAGATGGTCGTGCCAGCTAATAAACATTTTTATATCAGTGGACAAGCTGTACCGCAAGCAGTAGTTGTAGTTGAAGCTTTGAAACAAACTTACCAAACAACCGCAGACGTTAACGGGGCTTGGAAAGTTAGATTGCTTTTAGCTGAAGATTCGTTGTGTGATATTAAAATCACCAGTTTAGATGAAGCAAAAGTTTTGCATGAAGTTCGAAGTGGAAAAGTTATCTTGCTTACCGGGCAGTCAAATATTGAATTCAAATTCAGGGATGATGCTGAGTATCAATCGGAAATTGAGCACTTAACGCTTGATAATACTTACTTTTACAACGTCCCTCAACTCGAATATCACGATCAAAATTTGACTCTGCCAACTGATTTAGAGACTTCGACTTGGCAAGTTGCCAATAAAGAGACCCTTTGGGAAATGTCTGATATTGGTTATTGGGCAGCTAAGAAATTACACGAACTAAATCCGGGAGAAGTCATTGGTATCATCGATTGCTACAAAGGTGGTACGTCGATTTCTTCTTGGGTTCCAGAGTCGGTTTTAACTGGTAATCAGGAATTGATCAACCGTTTTATCAAACCATTTAAAGAAGCTACAACAGGTAAAACTCAGGCAGATTATGATCAAGAATTCGCCGACTACAATGCTTTAGTTGACAAGCACAATACTGATTTAGCTAAATTTCAAAAAGAAAATCCTAAAGTTTCGCTGAGTGATGCTAAAGATGCCGTTGGCCATACGCCTTGGCCACCTCCAATGACACCAACATCATACTTACGTCCTAACGGTTTATTCCATACGATGATCGAACAGGTAAAGAATTATGCGTTTGATAAAATCGTTTGGTACCAAGGTGAAAACGATGCTGATAATCCGCAAGTTTACGATATTATGTTGCGTGGTTTGGTATTGAGTTGGCGTGATTTGTTCCAAGACTTCTCAGTACCATTTCTAATTGTCCAATTGCCAAGGTACTTTGACGAACCAAAGGATGCTTGGCCATCTATTCGTCAGCACCAATTAGAAATTACGCAAAAAATTAATGATGTGCATTTAATTTCGATTGCTGATACGGGTGAAAAGCACAATATTCATCCAACTCATAAGCGAATTGCCGGGACCAGAATTGGTGAGATTCTCTCTGATCAAAGTTATAGTTCGACACCAGTTGTCTTTCGTCAACAAGTTTTGGATGACAAATTGATTTTATCTGTTACAGCAGCTAGTTCACTCGTCCAAAGAGGTAACGCATATTTTCTAGTTAAAAAAGATGACCAATGGCAAAAACGTCAAGTTAGAACTGTTGGTAAGCTAATTGTGCTTGATAATTGTCAGGGGATTCAAAAAATTCGTTATGCTTATGATAATTATCCAACTTGCACATTGTTCAATGAATTAGGTGCACCGGTTGCGCCATTTGAAATGGAGATTGGGTAAAAATGAGTAATTTAGGTTTGATTGATATCGGTGGTACTTCCATCAAATTAGCCGTCATGCAAGATCAAGAATTGAAGAAACTGCCTTCAATTCCTACTCCAAAGACTTTGGAAGATTTCTATTCTGAATTAACTAAGAACGTTACAGCCATGAAATCAGAATATGACATTACTGGTGTCGGGATCAGTTCTCCCGGTGCTGTCAATAAAAAGACTGGTGTAGTTGAAGGAGCTTCAGCCATTCCTTACATTCACAATTTCGAAATTCAACAAGCTTTATCTAAGAAATTTGGATTACCAGTCAGCATGGAAAATGATGCCAATTGTGCCGCATTAGCTGAACTAAATTCTGGTGCTGGGAAAGACGTTTCCAGTCTCTTGTTCTTGATCATTGGAACTGGGGTCGGTGGATCAGTCATTATTAATCATCAAATTTGGCATGGTGCCCATTTATTCGGTGGTGAATTTGGCTTCACGTTAGTTGATGATAAAAGTACTCTCAGTAACCTAGCTACTTCAGTTGGGGTTGCTCAAAGATACAATGAAAATTCCAAACCTAAAACTAACTATACTGGTAAAGAAGTCTTCGATTTAGCCGATAACGGCGACCTCCGAGCTCAAAAGGAAGTTCAAACAATGTACTACTCACTTGCCAAAGGAATTTACAATTTACAGTATAGTTTTGACCCTGAACTCATCGTTTTAGGTGGTGCGGTTTCTAATAACCCACACTTAATTCCTGAAGTTAATAAAGAGATTGAAAAGATTCGTAAAGTTGTCAAAATTGCTTCGATAAAACCTAAGATTGTTCCTTGTCAATACACTGATGAGGCTAACTTACGTGGAGCTTATGTCGACTTTTATCAAACTTATCCAGAGGAGAAATAAACATGCTAACATTTCCAAAAGATTTTGCCTGGGGTGCTGCCACATCTGGCCCTCAATCAGAAGGAAACTTTCACAAACCAAATCAGAATGTTTTTGACTACTGGTTTGAAAAGAGTCCTGATGATTTTTACGATGGCGTAGGACCTGACACAGCCTCTAATTTTTATAACGATTATCAAAAAGATATCCCTTTGATGGCAAAAGCTGGAATCAAGGCATTGCGGACTTCGATTCAATGGAGCCGTTTGATCAAGAACCTTGATACTGGTGAAGTCGACGAAGCCGGAGTGGAATTTTACAATAAGGTAATCGACTGTTTGATTGACAATGGGATAACACCTTACATCAACTTGTTCCATTTTGATTTGCCAATTAAGCTATATCAAGAATATAGTGGCTGGGAATCAAAACATGTGACTGACCTGTTTGCCGATTATGCTGAAAAATGTTTTGAATTATTCGGTGATCGAGTTAAAAATTGGTTTACCTTCAATGAACCAAAAGTCATTTTAGATGGTGAATATTTGTATCAATTCCACTATCCATTAAGAGTTGATGGACCAGCTTCAGTGCAAGTTGCTTATAATTTGAATTTAGCCTCTGCTAAAGCCATCAAGAAATTTAATGCTTGGAAAAAAGCTAATAATTCTGATGCTAAAATTGGAACGATCTTGAATTTGACACCAGCTTATCCAGCAACTGATGATCCAGAAGACGTTAAAGCAGCACAATTTGCTACAATGTGGGATGACAACATGTTCCTAGATCCCGCTGTTTTGGGACATTTTCCAGCTGAATTAGTGAAAATTTTGGATGATGCAGGAGTACTTTGGGAAAGTACACCGGAAGAATTGAAATTAATTGAGGATAACACTGTTGATGTTTTAGGAGTTAATTTCTATCATCCAGAACGTGTTCAAAGACCAAGTATTTCACCAGAGAGCTTGCAAGATTGGATGCCTGATATTTACTTTGATAATTATGAAATGCCCGGTCGTGTGATGAATGTCGACAAAGGTTGGGAAATCTATCCAGAAACTTTGTACGATATATCCATTAACTTGAAAGATAACTATGGTAATATTCCATGGTTCGTCTCAGAAAATGGAATGGGTGTCTCACGAGAAGAACGCTTCATTAAAGACGGCGTTGTTCAAGATGATTACCGAATTAAGTTTATTCACGATCACTTAGTTCAACTTCATAAGGGAATTGAAGCTGGTTCTAATTGCCATGGATACTTCGTTTGGACAGCGATTGATTGCTGGTCATGGAAGAATGCTTACCGTAATCGTTATGGCTTGATTCGTGATGATATTCATACACAGACTAAGACCTTGAAGAAATCTGGTCACTGGTACGCTAAATTAAGTGAAAACAATGGATTTGAAGAATAGAATATAAAATAAAAGCCTAGTCAGAATTTCTGACTAGGCTTTTATTTGTTAAGTTAATTAGTTACGCTAGGGCTAGCAGTTAGAGTCCAAGTAACGACAGCGTTCATATTTTTAGAGGATTTAGTAGAACCAGTACCGTCATTTGGAATCGTCAAACTGGCGGCATCAGGTGTATTATATTTAGCTCTGATGACACCAGGGTTATATGTTCCAGATTTCATGTCGATAACTGTTTGATCATTGCCATCGACGCTTGAAATGTCAACGGCTTTTGTTTTAAGCAATGTATCAGAATTAGTTACATTTTTATCTTCATCGTCTACTAAATTTAAAGCACTAAGATGAAGAATCGCGTCAAGTGATTCGGAAGTCTCATTCGAAGCAATATTTAATTTACCAATTGAAGCACTGAGTTGGAAACCAGGCATATTGCTTGGGTCGGTCAAATTACGTGAATCGGTAACTTGTAGATAGCCATCACTGTTGCCGTCTATTCCAGCATTGTCAGAACCATCATCAGAACCTGTAGTAAATCCATCAGTATTAGCTGTGTTGTTTTTTAATTTGACAGTAGTGCCTTTTGACATAGTCCCAAAATTAAAATCAGGTACAGCATCGAGAGTTAAAATTCCGGATAGGACGGTTACAGTAACCGTTGAAGTCTTTTGGTTAGATTCATCAGCATTAGATTCGTAAGTAATGGCATCAGTTGTACCAGTAGTTGTTGAATCTGAAAAACCATTTTGAACAGTAATTGCATCAGCAGAATCAGCCGCTTTAACTTGAGTTAGGGGAGTTGCAGCGATAATGAGGCTAGTTAATGCTAGTAGACGAATAATTTTATTAAATGGCTTCATTAGCTAACCCCCTAACGTGTTTATTATTGATCCTATTTCATACTTAGATTTTAGCAAAAGTTAACAGACGGTTTGTATCGTAATTGATAAATGTTTTTTATCTAAAATGAAACAAGATTATGTTAATTAATCAACTAACTAATTTTTTTAAAAAATTTTGATATTAAAAAAATACAGTTTGTAAATACGTAATTTTTTATTACCAGAGATTATTGATTCATCAATGCCGGTAACGTTTTATTAGTGAATATGGTAATCTGGTATTGTTAAGTGTAAACGATTGCAATTTGGAGGGGAAATAATGAAAGATGTCGCATTAATTGATGTTGGTGGTACTAGCATCAAATATGGCCTATGGAATTCAAAGCAAAATGCATTAACTGAGAAAGGTTCATTTGAAACACCAAAAGATTTAGCTGGTTATTATGTTGGTTTGGAAAAAGTTGTTAATGACTTTAAAAAGGAATATGAATTAAGTGGTGTGGCAATGAGTACACCAGGAGCAGTTAATAAAGAAACTGGTGTGATCGAAGGTGCAAGTGCTTTACCTTATATTCACAACTTTAAGATTCAACAAGAATTAGAGAAACGTTTTGATTTACCAGTTACAATGGAAAACGACGCCAACTGTGCTGCTTTAGCAGAAATGGACAGTGGTGTTGCTAAAGGATTGAAAAATTTGATTTTTCTTGTTATTGGAACAGGTGTCGGTGGTGCTGTGATTTTAGACGGACATGTTCATCATGGAAAACACTTATTTGGTGGTGAGTTTGGTTATACCTTGTCACAAGACGGCTATAAAACGGTCAGTGAAGTTGGTACGGCTGTATCGCTAGCAAAGCGTTATAACGAAGCAAAAGGAACTAACTATACAGGCAAAGAAGTCTTTGATTTGGCTAATCAAGGTGACCAACTAGCTCAAAAATATGCTCATGACTTGTATCATAATTTAGCTGTAACAATTTATAATTTGCAATATGGATTTGATCCGGAAATGATAGTTTTAGGTGGAGGAGTCTCACAAGCAGACTTTTTAATTCCTAATATTGAAAAGGAAATCCAAAAGATTTTGGATGAAGTAAAAATTGCTCCATTCATGCCAGTTATCAAGAACTGCCAATACCGCAATGACGCCAACTTAATCGGTGCTTATGTTGATTTTAAACAAAGTAATTAAGGACGTTCTTCGTAACAAATATTGTTTCTATTGATTATTTACTTTTCAGTCTTTTAAAAATAGAGATAATAATAGCAAAAGAATTAGGATCTTACTAGATGCCACATTTAAAGTGGCTTTGGTAAGATCCTATTTTTTTATATTAAATTAAACCGATTCAAATAGAGGGCGAAGGCGACAAGCCATCATTCACTTCAAAATTATAAAAGAAGAGAAATAACTCAATATCATAAATATTATTTTTGATATTTTTACAAATAAATCCAGAATAATATCGGTAGCAAGTAAGCGCTTTATCTTACAAAAATGTCACATGAGACTAACAGTTTGGTAATTATTTCTATCAAATATTTACTTTTAACTTTCCTAAGTCATAATGAAAAACTGTTGAGACTGATCTAGCAAATTCCTCATGAAAAAACTGTTATTGGATAAAGTAACGGTACGGAGTGTCTATTATTGGAAACTTGATTAATTTTCATTTATAATAAAATTTGTTTAAACATATATCTCCGAATGCCGTGACACACATGTGATTGGTCAAAAAAGGATAATTTTATTTATAGAAAAAGCCATATTATGACATTTGGAACGTTATTATAATGTTTATGCAAATGATATAGAAATAACGATATTCAGTTATTTCAAGTCATTTTCTGGTTTGACACAGTTTTTTTTGAATGGTTAGATAGTTTTCGCATAAAGCAAACTCTATTCGGTGAGGTGTAAATTATGAAAAATAGTTTACTAGTTTTTCTAAAAAAACCAGTTACGGTTTTTATTATTAAAACGGTTGTATTTTTCGCTATTCTCTTAGTGCTCTTATACATTTACGGGTACAACGGTGTAGGAAGTGCCAAGTTTATTTACAACGAATTCTAGGAAGAAGGTAATATCGAATGAATGCAATCATTGAAAAGATAACCACCGTCGCATTACAAAACCCTAACAAAGTTTGCTACAGAAATGGGACACAAACACATACGTATCAAGAGTTGATTCAAAAATCTGATCGAGTGGCTAGTTTCATTCAGGATAAATTCTTACCTGAGAAAAGTCCGTTGATTATTTACGGTGGCCAACAATTTGAGATGTTAGTCATGTTCTTAGGTGCAATCAAGGCTGGACATGCTTATATTCCAGTCGACGATGCTTCAGATCCACAACGAGTGATTCAGATCAATTCGGTAGCAAAACCATCATTGATACTGAACTGGAGTGACACAACTGATTTTGGAGTTGAAACTCCTCAAGTAACTAAAGAGGAACTTCAACAAATATTAGTTTCTGAAAACAATATTTATGACAGTAATCGTAGTGTTGGACCAGATGACAATTTTTATATCATTTTTACTTCAGGAACTACTGGAACTCCTAAAGGGGTTCAAATCAGTACTAATAACATTTTGGATTTCTCAAACTGGGCTGAAAAGACCTTTAACTATTCAGCAGAGATGAAGATGCTTTTGCAAGCTCCATTCTCATTCGATTTATCGGTCTTTGATATTTATCCTGGCTTAATGAGTGGCGCTACTTTAAATGTTGTTGATAAGGATACAACTAAGAATTTTGGCAAGTTACAAACAGCCATTATCGATTCTGACTTCAACACTTGGGTTTCCACACCATCATTTTTTGAAATGTGTCTTTTGTTTAGAGGTTTTGATGAAGCACATATGCCACACTTGAATAAATTTATTTTCTGTGGCGAGGAATTAACACATGCGACAGCTAAGAAGTTGTTGAAAAAATTTCCTTCGGCTGAGTTGTATAACACTTATGGTCCAACTGAAAATACTGTTGCAATCACAGCTATTAAGATTGACGAAGCTGCTTTGGAGAAATTCGATCGTTTGCCAATTGGTTACTTGAAACCAAATATGGAACACAAGATCATTGGTTCTAAAGATGACAAAGGTATGTTAACAGGTGAGTTACTTGTCAGTGGACCGGATGTTTCAAAGGGTTATTTGAATAATCCAGTTCAAACCAAAAAAGCTTTTGAAAATATTGATGGAAAAATTTTCTATCACACAGGCGATATGGTCAGTGTGGCTGATGATGGCTTGTTGTTTTATCATGGTAGAACTGATTTCCAAATTAAGATGCACGGTTACCGAATTGAACTTGAAGAAGTTGATTCATTATTAGGTAACTTGGAACAGGTAAAGCAATCATGTACCGTTCCTTTGTACAACAACAAGAAACAAGTTAGCAAGATGATTGCTTGCATCGTTTTGGAAGATAAATTTAAAGATGATGACGAAAACAATTTGAATTCTGATATTAAGGATTCATTAAAAGAAACCACGATGGAATACATGATTCCCAACGTTTTAAGATTTGTAAAGCAACTACCAATTAGTAAGAATGGGAAAATTGATAGAAAGACTTTGATAGGCGAAATTAATGAATAACATTACACCTTATAGCAGTCCCCATTACTTTATATATTTACTTTTACTTTTATTGCCAATCATGATTGGTTTGTGGTTTGGTAAAAGATTCAGATTTTATGATTTAATCGCAACTGTCGTCATCTTAATCATCACTTTCTTTGGTGGCAATATGTCGCAAGGATTGTCACTGATCTTCTATATCCTGTACGAGATGCTTTTAGTTTTCGTATACCTCTCGTATCGTCGCAAGAAAAATAACTTTTGGGTCTTCACTAGTTTTGTCGTTTTAGCGATTATCCCATTAGTCTTTGTAAAACTAGATCCGCTTCTAAAGAATGCTACGATATCACTCTTTGGATTCATGGGTATTAGTTATTTAACATTCAAGGCCGTTGAAATAATTATGGAGATTCGTGATGGAGCTATCAAGGATATCAAGCCTTATGAGTTCTTACGTTTCTTACTATTCTTCCCAACTATTTCATCAGGACCTATCGATCGATTCAGACGTTTCCAAAAAGACGTTATTAAAGTTCCTACGCGAGATGAATATGTTGAACTTTTGCACAGCGGTGTGAATAAGTTGATGCAAGGTCTCTTGTATAAGTTCATCATCGGCTACTTCTTTGGAACTTTGTTACTACCAAAAGTACAAATTTTGGTAATGTCATATCGTGATCAAGCACCATTAGGAATTTCTTGGGCCTTAGTCGCATACATGTACGTTTATAGTATGTATTTGTTCTTTGATTTTGCTGGGTATTCACTCTTCGCGGTATCCATTAGTAATTTCATGGGTGTTAAGACGCCAATGAACTTCAGAGCTCCATTTAAGTCACACAATATCAAAGATTTTTGGAACAGATGGCACATCACTTTGTCATTCTGGTTCCGTGATTTCATTTACATGCGTTTGATGTTTACCGTTATCAAACACAAATGGATGAAGAATCGTGTTAAAATCGCTAATTTTGGATATATCACTTTATTCTTGATTATGGGATTCTGGCACGGTGAAACTTGGTATTACATTGTTTATGGTATTTTCCACGCCTGCGCAATGATCACTAATGATGCTTGGTTAAGATTCAAGAAGAAACATCGTAAAAAGATTCCAAGCAATAAGTTTACTGAAGCTTTTGCAATTTTCTTAACCTTTAACGTGGTATGTTTCAGTTTCTTGATCTTCTCAGGTATTTTAAATAAATTATGGTTCAGTTAGGAGAAAATTATTATGGATGAAATTAAAAACAAAATTGTTGATATTTTAAAAGATGTTACAGGTTTGGATAACGTTGGCCAAGATGCTGATCAAGATTTATTTAAAGATGGTGTATTGGATTCAATGGCAACAGTTGAAGTATTAGTTACTTTACAAGATGACTTTGGTATCCAAGTACCAGTTTCGGAATTTGACCGTTCACAATGGTCAACCGTAAATAAAATTGCTCAACGTGTACAAGAATTGGAATAGAGTAGATTATGAAAAAAAAGTTATGGATGATTTTTGGACCGGTTATAGTTGCTATTGCTGCTTTATTGATTCTTCTTTGGGCACCGATCAACTTTAAGACGGTAACTCCTCAAAAAGTTAAACAAGCAGCAACTTCATTGGACATTCGGGTTTTGAAGGGTGAAAGTGTGAAGAATGCCGCCGAAAAGGAAAACTATATTCCTATCATTGGTTCATCGGAACTTTCTAGAATGGATCCGTTCCACCCATCTTCCATGGCGCAGAAATATCATTGGAAGAATAAGCCATTTTTGCAAGGTAATCCGGGAACAGCTTCATTGACACAAGCGATGAATGTTGGTGGGATGACTAATTTAAAGGGAAATAAAGCAGTTTTCATTATTTCTCCACAATGGTTTAGTAAATCTGGTGTTGCTGCAAATGCTTTCCAATATTTCTTATCACCGTTGCAATTAACAGGTTTTATTTTGAAATCTAATACGGGTGATAAAGCAATGAATAAATACGTTGCTTCAAGAATTCTTGATTTAGGTGTCAGCAAAGGACCAATCGAAGATGGTGCTTTGAAACGTATTTCTGAAGGTAAGCAGATTACTAGTTTCCAACGCTTTTACATTAAAACCTTTGCCCGTTCTAGTCTAAAGAGTCAGGATAATTTGTTTGGTTCAATTTCTATGAAAGATCATGAACAAATGATTCAAAAATCCGCAAGCAAATTACCGGACAACTATAACTATAAAGATTTGAATAAATTAGCTACTAAATTAGCTAAGCATAATTCTCGCGACAATGATCTCCAGATAGGAGACACGTTCTATCGTAAGGAATTACGTAAGAGAATTAGAACTTATCGTAATACGCACCGTCACGTAAAATATACAAGTTCGCCCGAGTATAATGATTTTCAAGCCTTACTTTATATGTTTGCTCGGAACAAAGTAGAAGTAATGTTTGTTATTCAACCGATCAATCCTCATTGGGTGAAATACACTGGTATGCCAAAGAGTTCAATTCTTAACTTTGATAAGAAGATCAAATATCAATTGAAATCACAAGGCTTTAATAATATTGTTGATTTATCAGATGTAAAAGATCAAAATTACATTGCTGAAGATACAATTCACATGGGTTGGCGTGGTTGGTTGATGCTTGACCATCATTTGAAGAGTTATTATCAAGATAAGAAAGCAAATCCTGAAAATACTCAATATCATATGGATAGTTACTTCTTATCAAACGACTGGGCTCAAAACAAAACTGTTACTAAGTAAAAAAGTCCTACATCAACTCGAAGCTGATGTAGGACTTTTTTACTTCAAATATTTATTGTGTTATTATTCCTGTAATCATCTGAACCTAACTTTAGGTAAAGGGTAAAGGAGGAAAGAAATGCAAGAATTAGCTGTTACTTACTCAATTGGTGAAGTTGCTGAAAAATTTGATTTATCTATTCCCACGATTCGATATTACGATAAAGAAGGATTGATTCCAAACTTACAAAAGAACGCTGCAGGTGTGCGTCGTTTTTCAGAGGATAATATAGGTACACTTAAGTTAATTGAGTGTCTAAAAAATGCTGGAATGCCGATCAAAGACATTAAACAATTCATTCAGTGGACATTAATGGGTGACGATACCTTAGATGAACGTTATCAGATGTTTCAAGAATTACGAGTTTCGGTTCAAAAGCAGATGAAACAAATGCAAGAAACACTTGATACAATCAATTTTAAATGTGCATATTATGGAAAAGCTACCCAAGATGGTACAGAAAAATTTGTTAAAGATGAGATGCATTTGGAATAAAAAAATAAAATAATTTGAATATTTATTTTTATAAAGTTTGTGAAACTTGCTGAAGCTATACGGCTATTGGAATTGGCGTCTGTCCTTAAACTCGGACATGACGCCTTTTTTACGTGTTTAAACTGCTTACATCAAGACTTATAATTTGCACAAGCAAAATATATTTGTTAGGGTTATAAGGGTCGTTGTTATTTCTTTATTGTTAAATAACAACTTTTTTATTTCCAAATTATGAATATAAGATATTTATTTCGATTCCAAGAATGGGGGATTTAATGAGTACTAATAAAAGTACAAAAGTAGAAGTCAAAAACTTAACTAAAATCTTCGGTAAAAGAATTGCCAAGGCTAAAGAGTTAAGTAGTCAAGGAAAAGATAAATCGGAAATTCTCAAAGAAACAGGCGCCACAGTCGGTGTCGACCGCGCTGATTTTAAGATTTATGATGGTGAAATTTTCGTTATCATGGGTCTATCAGGTAGTGGTAAGTCAACATTGGTAAGAATGATCAATCGTCTTATCGAGCCAACAGATGGTGAAGTATTGATTGATGGCGAAAACTTGATGAAGATGGATAAGAAAAAACTTCGTGAAGTTCGTCGAAAGAAAATGAGTATGGTTTTCCAAAACTTTGGACTATTACCTAATAGAACAATTTTGGAAAATGCAGAATATGGCTTGGAAATTCAAGGAGTAGATAAGGATACTCGTGAAAAGAAAGCCAAGGATGCACTAGAAACAGTTGGTATTACAGGTTATAACGATGAATATCCTGATCAATTATCAGGTGGTATGCAACAACGTGTTGGTTTAGCTAGAGCTCTTGCTAACGACCCCGAGATTCTTTTGATGGATGAGGCTTTCTCAGCTCTTGATCCATTGAATAGAACTGATATGCAAGATCAATTGCTAGATATTCAAGAGAGATTGCATAAGACAATCATCTTTATCAGTCATGATTTGAATGAAGCTTTGAAGATCGGTGATCGAATTATGATCATGAAGGATGCTAAGGTTGTTCAAACTGGTACGCCAGAAGATATCTTGACACATCCTGCTGATGAATATGTTGAAAACTTTATTGAAAATGTTGATAGAAGTAAGGTTCTTACTGCCGGTAATGTTATGATTCGTCCAATGACAATCAATATTGAAAAAGCCGGTCCTCGTTTAACCTTGAATATGATGAAGGCTAACGAAGTTTCAACTGCTTATATTGTTAACAACCAACGTAAATTGATCGGTGTCGTTGATGCTAACGATGTTATTAAATTAGTCCGCGAGAAGAAAGGGGATATTACACCTATTATTCAAACCAAAGTTCCTACAACAGATGAAGATACACCAATTTCAGACTTAATGGATGATATCTCACAAACAGGTATTCCATTTGCCGTTGTAAACGACAAGAAGCAACTGAAAGGAATCATTGTTCGTGGTGCCGTATTAGGTGCCCTTGCAGGAAATGAGGTGAGCGATTTTGAATAGTCTTTTACTATTAGGTAGTATTCCCAAACTTCCATTAGCTAGCTGGATCGACAGCTTTGTTGACTGGTTAGTACAATTTACTGGCTTTTTCAATGCCATCACTAACTTTATTGGTGGAATCAATAACGCTTTCCAATGGGTATTTGATGCTTTACCAATTTGGTTATTCATTGTTCTAATTTTAGCTTTAACTTATTTTGTCAATCGTGATAAGCAAAATTGGGGATTATTGATCTTCGAGTTTGTTGGATTACTGTTGATTTGGAACCTTGATTATTGGCGTGATATGACACAAACATTGACGCTAGTATTAACTTCAAGTTTGATTGCTTTAGTAATCGGTATTCCACTTGGTATTTTAATGGCTAAAAGTCATATTGCTGAAGTTATTTTGAAACCAATTCTTGACTTCATGCAGACAATGCCAGCTTTCGTTTACTTGATTCCTGCTGTTGCCTTGTTCGGTATTGGTATGGTTCCAGGTATCGTTGCTTCAGTTATTTTTGCTATGCCACCAACAGTTAGAATGACTAACATGGGTATTCGTGAAGTTCCTGATGAATTGATCGAAGCTGCTGATTCATTTGGTTCAACTGAGTGGCAAAAACTATTTAAGGTTGAATTACCAATCGCCAAAACTAGTTTGATGGCTGGTGTTAACCAAAGTATGATGCTTTCACTATCAATGGTTGTTATTGCTTCTATGATCGGTGCTATGGGACTTGGTACAGAAGTCTACTTCGCCGTTGGTAGAAATGATGCTGGTAATGGTTTCGCTGCTGGTTTGGCAATCGTTATCTTGGCAATTATTTTGGATAGATTGACTCAATCACTTACAAGAACACGCAGAAAAAACTAGGAGGGATTTTTTGAAAAAACAAAAGTTTATTAAACTTTTCTTATTAGCATTACTGATTATCCCAATTATTTCCGCATGTAGTTCCCAAACAGCTCCATATAATAGTAAGGAAAAGTTGGGTCCCCAAATTAATTACACGATCACTGGTATTGATGCCGGTGCTGGTGAAATGAGTACAACACAAACTGCAATTAAAAAATATAAGCTTGATAAAGATAACTGGCAATTGCAACCAAGTTCAACTTCTGCAATGACTAGTACTTTGGACAAAGCTTACAAGAATAAACAGCCAATCGTAATTACTGGTTGGCAACCACACTGGATGTTTAAGAAGTATAAACTTAAATTCTTAAAAGATCCTAAAAATGTTTATGGAGAAGCTGAACATATCAGTACGATTGTTCGTAAAGGTTTGAAAAAAGATTCTCCAGAGGCATATACAATCTTAGATCGGTTCCACTGGACTCCATCACAGATGTCTGATGTAATGTTGGATGTTAATGCTGGGATGGATCCTAAGAAAGCCGCTAAGAAATGGATCAAAAATAATCCTAAAGAAGTTCAAAAATGGACTAAAGGTGTGAAAAAAGTTAATGGCAAATCTATTAAGTTAACTTATGTTGCCTGGGATTCTGAAATTGCTTCAACTAATGTGATTGCACAGGTCTTGAGAGATCAAGGTTATAAAGTAACAATTCAATCAATGGAAATGCAACCGGTTTGGGCATCTATTGCTACTAAGGCTGCGGATGCAACTGTCAGTGCCTGGTTACCTAAGACTGCTGCTAAGTTCTATTCTGATTATAAGGGTAGATTCGAAGACTTAGGTGCTAACTTGGAAGGTGCTAAGGTTGGTTTAGCTGTTCCAACTTATATGACTAATATTAATTCCATCGATGATCTAAAAAATAAATAAATTAACTAAAAATTGGAAGAAATTCCAATTTTTTTGCGTTTTTAGGACATTTTTATATGAGTATGGAATAAAATTGCATGATTGCTATGAGGTATATTAAATGAAATTTTATTTTCTTGGATGAGGTAGACGATTTGAATTCTTTTTCACAATGACAGAGGTTGTATAAGGGTATATAATTATATTAATTATGATATAAATATGTTATATAGGGGCGATGGCGTGGATATTCAAGCTTTTATCAATAAACGAAAAGAATTAGGCCTTTCTCAAAAAGAATTGAGCAATGGTGTTTGTACGCAAGCAACTTTGAGCAAATTCGAGAATAATGGCAAAATACCATCATTAAAAATCCTGATTCAATTGTGCAATCGTCTAGGTTTATCTTTGGATAGTATTATTGGTGTAAGTGACAGTAGCATTAAAAAAGTTGCTAAAGAAATGAATCAAGCAGAATTCAATTTGATCATTCAAGAGTACGATCAATCTTGGGAAATTATTAAAAGTATTGATCCGAAAACTTTGAATAATGATAAGCATTTGTTGATGCAATATTACTATTTGAAAGGTTATCTAAATGTTTTGGATGATGGTGATTTATTTGATGCGGTCTTTGATTTTAATCGAATCTTGTCAGAGTTAGATGATCGCAGCGAAACCATTTTTACATTCCTTGCTTTTGTTGGTATGGGAATGGTTTATGGCAAGCAGGGGGATGATGCGAAGAGTGAATACTACTTCAGCAAGGTCTTCAATGAAATTTATACAATGTCGATTGATGATGTTTCTAAGATTTGGCGTTATATCAACATCATTTTCTACTGTGCAATTTATTATTCTGAGAAACAAGATTTGGAAACTGCTAATGCACTGTTGAATTATGGAGTTAAAATTTGCTCAGAGAATCATGTTACGTACTACATTGCTAGAATCTATGCTCAACTTGCTATTAATGCACGAAGAGTTAATGGTGATGAGAAGAAGATTCGCAGTTTTATGAATAAGGCTTTAGTCTTTTCTGAATTCAATGGAAATAAAAAAGAAATTAAACTCATTAAACGTTGGGTTGCAAGCAATAATCTATAAGTTGTTTGGTTAGTGGAGAAGTCATCTATTTGTTTAGATGGCTTTTTTGTTTGGTTCTTTTGTTTGAGGACAGCATACTTATATATAAATAAAAACAAAGCTTGTATTTCTTTGATGGTTAGTTTTGTGATATATTGAGGGAATAATCATAGTAGGGGAGAATTTATGAAGGTTAGTAAAAAAGACATAATCAAATATAGTATTATTGTTGTTTTGTTGTTATTTATTTTAATATATCCAGTCAAAATTTATGGTGGCGTGATGAACTTATTAGGCGTTCTGATGCCATTGATTCTTGGTGCCGTGATGGCTTATGTGTTGAACATTTTATGTGTGAAGTTGGAGAAGTATTTCTTTCCTAACACTAAAATAAAAATTCTTCAAAAAAGTCGCCGCGGGTTGGTAATACTCAGTACTTTGATTATTGTTTCGCTTGTTTTGGCCGGAGTTTTCTGGCTTGTTTTGCCACAATTCTTTAGTGCCTTGAGTAATTTCTTTAAATATATCCCATCATTTATTAATGATTTATCCGACCTTTTTGAAAAAATCAATCACAATTCATTTATTTCTGATCAAATTGAATCCATGAATATAGATTGGAGTTCAATTCAATCTAAAGTAATGAAATATTTGACCAGCGGTGTCGGTGGAGTCTTTGGCTCAACTTTTAAGATTGTTTCAGGTATCACTAAAGGATTCGTCAATTTTATTTTAGCTTTGACTTTTGCTATTTATATTTTGGCAACTAAGGAAAAATTGGGACGTCAAGTTAAGAAGTTAATGAATGCCTATATGAAAGAAAAGCATATTAAAAAAATCAATTACGTTTTACATGTTACTAACAACATGTTCAGTAGTTTTATTGCTGGACAAGTAACCGAAGCTATTATTTTAGGAAGTTTGTGTGCGATAGGAATGTTGATTTTCCGATTGCCATACGCTTTATCAGTCGGGGCTTTTATTAGTATCACCGCCTTGATCCCAATTTTAGGGGCTTGGTTAGGTGGAATCGTTGGTTTCTTGTTAATTGCCGTTGAATCCCCTATTAAAGCAGTCTTCTTCGTAATCTTTATCTTAGTCTTGCAACAATTTGAAAGTAACGTTATTTATCCACGTGTTGTTGGGACTTCAATTGGCCTACCTGGAATCTGGGTTTTGGCAGCTATCACTGTTGGTGGTGGTTTAAACGGAATTGTCGGGATGCTTTTAGGAGTACCCGTTGCCGCAACTATTTATCAATTGCTTAAGAATGATTCAAATCGACGTCTAAATGAGGTAGAAAAAGTAGAATAGGAATATAATTTACAAAATTACACTAAGGAGAGATCGGTGTGTGGACGAATTATTTTGATTTTGTGATAATTTTTGTAGCTATATTTACGCTAGTACCTTATTTAACATCGCTAATTACCTCGTGGTTGGGCCATTTGTCAAAAATTATGTTGGTCAATAACTTGGGAAATAACAGTCAACTCATCGTGGGTGGTGCTGGCGTGATTATCCACGAATTAGGTCATGCAATTTTTGCCTATCTATTCGGACATCAAGTGACCAAAGTGCAGCTGTTGAACGTTAACTATAAAAGCTCCGGAGCTTTGGGTTCAGTTGATCATCGATATAACGACCGCAACGTCTATCAATTGTTGGGTAACTTTTTTATCGGTTTAGCACCATATTATATGTGTTCAATCGTTTTATATTTATTACAAAAATTTTTGTTAAAAGCTCAATTCAGTTTAACTGCCTTAGCTCAAAGTTTGAATATTGATACCCAGTTGTCGGCTAGCATGATTTTTGATTCAGTTTTGGACAATTTGAAATCAAGTTTTGCCAATGCTTCGTGGTGGATGATCCTAATTTATATCGTTTTGACGATCATGATTGCTAGTACAGGCTATGATTTGAGCCGTAATGACTTTATAACAGTTAACAAAGGAATCTTACCTTGGGTGGTTGTCTTGATTATCCTAGGCTCTATTTTGTATTTATTGAACTTCAGATTAGTGACAATGACAGCAGCTATTTATTTTATAACTTTTTCAATTTTATTTATGCTACATGCGATTATCAGTATCGTGTTATCAATGATCGTGATTAAAATCTTGGGATTTATTTGAGAAGAAAATTATGAAAGTGTCTCTGATTAGGCATTCAGAGACAGTTTACTCCCAAAGGAATTGAGGCTGCCAAGAGTCCGATTTTTAATGAAATTCAAAAAATCTTGATTTTACCTTATATCAGAACCGTGGAAACAGCCCTAGAAATAGTCAAATAACATCCTGATATTCCAACCCAAGTCGAGCTATTGCTGCATGAATGTCGCCCAGATAAACCAGGACGAAAGTTGGAAAATTACGAGCAATTGCAACAGATTTATCGTGACTATCGAAATAACACCCATATAACAGGTCCGGAAATCATTGCCCGCGTCAGTTTAAAAATAAGTATGACCGCATTGTTTGTATATGTGATCCGTTGGATGACAGGAATGAATCTGGACGTTGATATGTCTTATTGTGGGATTTATGAAATGGATTATGAGTAAAAGGGCTTGGAACATAACTATTTTTTACTACTAAACTTGCAGCATAAACGCGGAACATAACATGGCAATTTCTTCTTAAAACAAATAGCACCGGGTAATCGTTCTTTGATTACCTGATGCTATTTGCCTTAATGCTCGAAAGCTGACCTATGTCTCGCTCTCGTTTTGAAATTTAATTATTACGCATTTTGTTTAATTCCGCACTGATATTAGGTTGTTTCTTATCCAAATCATAAAACATTAATAGGATTATTAATGCTATAGCAGCAATAACAGGAATCCAGATGAAACCATTTGAAATCATATTGATTGTGTGGCTGGATTGGTGAGCAAGTGTTCCGTCATAATTGGAAAATGCTAGAACCCATGCGACCATAGCACTGGAAAGTCCCATGCCAATTTTTGAGGCGAAACTATTGGCAGAGAAAACCAAACCGTCTGCACGAATACCAAAGCGCCATTCACCATAATCAATTACATCAGTTAGCATTGGATTTGCAGCTGCATTCATTGGAACTAATCCGATTTGACGAAGCAAAATACAAATAAAAATTAATACTTGATTACTTGGATCAATTAGCATTAACAAACTACTTGGAATTAGTAGCAAAAATCCAGCGATAATTGAATTACGCTTGCCTAGTTTCTTTATTAGTGGTTCAGATAAAGGTAAGCCAATTACGACGGGAAGAATCGTAGCAATTCCCAACACTGCAACTAAATTGGAATTATTCAATACATACTTGGCCTCGTATGCAAGCATCCCATTGGCAATACCAGTCAAAACCCAGTTTCCAAGTCCAAAAATAGTAGTGATCCACCAGTACTTGTTTTTTAACAATGCACTAAATTGACGTTTAACACTAACATGTTCAATTTGCGTGCTTTCTTTGATTACAGGTTGGACACGTTCTTTTGTGAAATGAAATGTAAACCAATAACCAAATGGAATTAGTATACCGATGATTCCAAAAAGAATCAGCCAACCCTTTGGAGAGTTAGATGGGAATAAATTAATAAATGGCATGGCGATTAATGATAGTATTAATGCTGCAATATTAGCAATTGTCATTCGATAAATATTTAATTTAGTTCTTTGATCAGAATTGCTCGTAATTAATGAATTTAAAGAACCATAAGGAATATTAACGGCTGAATAAAAGAAGTTAACAATGAAGTAAATAGCAAAGGCATAAACGATTGCTAAATTGGGATTTATACCAGCAAAAGGATTGGTGAAAAGAAAAATGAAACTAATTCCATATGCAATTCCACCAAATAAGACCCATGGTCTTGCTTTTCCATATTTAGTATGTGTTCTATCAACTAAAACACCAATGATTAAGTCCCAAATTGCAATAACGAATCTAACTGATAATAAGATTATGGCTGCCGTAGCGGCAGATATACCTACGATATCTGTGTAAAACATTGTTAGATAAGTAGCAATTGAGTTATAACCAAGGCTTGTCCAAAAGTCACCCATGCCGAAAGCAAATTTTTCAAGGAATTTTGGAGCATAATTACTGTCTGCAGTTTGAGTAATTTTTTTAGATTGAGTTTGAGTCATTTCCATAAATTTAATCCTCTTTTAGGGTAAGGATTAATGCTTGATATTTTTCCCTAGGTAATTCGAACCATGTTGTTGAATCTATTTCATCCTTGAATGGCTTTTGGGTCATGCTCCATGCGTTAACTAGTTCAGCTTTATATTTCTTATCTTGTAGTAAAAATGGGATGTTTTCGAAACGTGGTTGACTAGTACCAAAGTAGATAACAATGTGTTTGTCATCACGTGTAGCTCCAGCATATAATTCCCAGTCAGGAGTATCTATACCGATAGGAACAATATCTGTTAGATTATTTTTTTCGAATAATTTACGCATAAAGCCAATACGTTTGTAACTTTCTCCGTAAAGTTTGCCACCATGAGCCCACCAAATTGGACGATTGGTTTGTGGTTTGTCGAGTAATGTTTCACCATGAGTAGCGTAAGCACCATGGGCCATCAATTTCCAGAATCCATCAACTTCTCCTTCAGCTGATCTGTTACCCCAGCCCATTTCAATATTTCCTTCATATCTGATTTCATCAAATATGACTGGTTTTTGATATTCTTTTTGCCATTGTACGGCCATATAGTAACTATAATTTTGAATACTGATATGGGTAATCCATGGTTTAGAATAGTCGTACCAATTGCTTGTTTTTAGATGGTGAATTGGTGGATTGTAGTAATTATGGATGGAAAGTAGATGTTGAGATGGATCTTCGAAATGTACAGTTTCACAAAGTTCGTCCCAATCACCTAATTTAATTTGATCATAATCATCCATTAAGTCATACTCATTTGCCATTGACCACCAAACATTTTTGAAACTGGCCAGACGTGCAACAATATATTTTAGATAGCGTTTGTTGTTTTCCATTCCCATTCTTGCGAACCCCCAATGATCGTAAGGATGGAATAAAATTAAATCGGCTTCAATACCCATTTCATCTAAGGCATCAATTTGTTTTTCAAGGTGTTCGAACCATTTAGGATTGAATTGTGTGAAATCGAATTTAATATCTTCTTTTTTGATCCACCAGTCATCAGTAGTATAGGGATGATGTGATTGAGGATGACTACCTTTGAATGGATACATCGATGGTTCTTGAGTATTGTAGTTATAGTATTTAGGAAATACGGTCATTCTTATTTTATTAAAATTAGTATTTCTTAGAGTTTCCAAAGTATCTTTTTGAACATCTTTTGGCTGCCATGCCCAAGCATATGCAGTTGTACCAACTGGAGTATAAGAAGTTCCGTCAGCATAACTAAAACTAGTAGTGTTCTTTACAATAACTGGGCCGTGATTATTACCAGTAGCTGCACTTACATTGAATTCTCCTTGTAAGTTATTTAATTCAGAAACATTAGAACTTGTTTTATAATTCCAATGTCCAGTTTCTTGTGGCATATATCTAACTGTATATTTGCCATTGCCTGCATAAAAACCACGTACATGATGTGTATGATTGTTATTTACAAAATCTGCAAAGATATCGACATCTGTGTAAGGATTTCCGTCAATAGGTCCGTTAAATGTCACTTCAAATCTTTTCCATTGCTGAATAGTTTCCATATAAAATTCCTCCTTGTTGTCAGCGCTTACAAATAGAATATAATGCTTTAGTAAAACTATGTCAATAAGTTTTGTAAATAAAACATTTAATTTATGTTAGTTTAGTAAAAAATAAAGGATTGAATCTTTTGATTCAATCCTTATAATGAACGTCTTTTAATTAATTTTGTTGCAATTAAAGTTTTTTGAGGTGCCCAGTTTGTTGAATACATTCTTTTTTGCAGTTGCGATAATGCTTGATTAGCCATTTGACTCACCGGGACATGGATAGTAGTGAGTTCTGGGCTTATTAATGAACTTTCATAAATATCATCAAATCCTATAATGGCTAATTGTTTAGGAACTTTAATATTTTCTTGTTCTGCTGCCTTGATTAATCTAATTGCTATATAGTCATCTTCACAGAAAATTGCATCTGGAAGACCATCTTTTTTCATTTTTTTTATGTCTAATCCCTGAGGATCAATTTTAGTAGGAGAAACGGAGTAAAAATATTTATTATCAATATCTATACTTGCATCTTTAAGGGCACTTCTGAAACCACGTCTTCTTTCGATGAAATTAGAAATGATTTTATCAGATGCAAAATAGCCAATTCTTTTATATCCTTTACTTAAAATATACTTTCCGGCTAATGATGCTCCTTGATAATTATCCATAGTAACAAAATCAGCAGTAATATTATCGAAATAGGTGTCTACAAAGACAATATTATTTAATTTTTCGTTAATTAAATTTGCTTGTTCATTGTTTAAATCCGTTCCTAAAACGATTGTTCCACCGCCTTGATTCTTTTTCATTTCTTCGAGAGTTTGTGATAAATTCTCATTTTCAGTAGTCATTATTTTTAGACTACCACCAGTTTCACTTACTTTTTCAGAGAGTGAGGAAATTAAACTGTCAAAAAATGGTAAAGAGCGGTAATTTCCGCTTATTAAGCCAGAAGTTTTTACTACAAGAAAATTTACACTAGTAATTACTTTAGTAGTATTTTTTTTACTTTTTCTCAAAGGTTTGTAACCATATTTGTTAACTACGTCAAAAATTTTGTCCCGAGTTTCTTGGCTAACACCGTCTTTTCCATTAAGGGCTAATGAAACAGCTGACTTTGACACATTGGCCAGTCGTGCAATATCATCCATCTTTATTGTCATGAAAATCCTCCTGTTTTCAGAATATTATTAAGTTCATGTTCTATTTAAAGTTCATTTAATCTCTTTACCTAAAATAATATCATTAGTTTAGTTTAAACTGTATAGATATGATTATAAGAAATTGTTTAAATATTAATTTAAATGCAGAAATATGAGAAAAAGGAAGAATATAGCATAATCAGTTTTTGAGTATTAAGGAAAATGGGACCTGGTAATCTTTTTTGATTACTAGGTCCCATTTGTTGTTTTAAGCGGAAAAACTATAGCATATTTCACATTTATTCCGTAGATTTGAACAATAAATTTTCCTAAATTTTTATCTATTTTGAAATTAATTATTTAAGAATAGAACTACTATCACCACGAAGATAACCTTTAACATCATCTTCAATTGGGTCATAAAAGTCTGGTGTAACACCAATATACTTACATGCTTCATACAAAATAGGTACAACGTCATCACGAACAGCAGCCATATGGTGAATATATGGTCCATAAACTAATTTAGTTTCGAATCTATTTAGGTTAGCAAATTGTAGCCAGATATATGTTCCTTGTTCATATGGTCCTTCACAAGTTTTAGCATTACCCATGAGCATTGAGTACTTACCATTATCCCCATCAAAGCGGCAAAGTGTGTAGTTACCATCTTGGGCTTTGAAGCCAACTGACCCTGGATAATCAAAGACAAAGTGTGATTTTGGTAATGTTGGTTTGTTCTTTGCAGTTGAGAATGGGAAGACACCAAGGTGTTGTAATAGTTCACCATTTGGATTTTCGGGATGACGACAGTTAACGTCAGCAAAAATGGCTCTGTGGTCACCAAGAGTTGCTGCTTCAACTAACAATTCTGAGATGACACCGTGAATATCAGTTTCACAAGTTACCGGTAATCCTTCATCCTGTAGCAATGACTCTGAAGCATAAGGGAGGATACCAATTTCATCTTGTAGAGCAGTCCAACATTGAATAGCAGCTGAATTACATCCATAGTCTTTAGCTAAACGTTTAATGGCAACTTTTAGGGCGGCGACCATTTGGAGATCTTTGTCCGAAATTAATACATTGGCAATTTTTCGTAGTGTGTTTTCTGTTTCGTTAATTTCGGGATCTTTTTTGTCAATAAGTTCATGAATCTTTTCAACTAATTCGGTTAGTGGGATAGGTGATAGGGAAATATTAAATTTCTCTAGTAGCTCACCTTCGTTGACCATTGTGCTCCAAAAGTCGAATGGACGTGGCCCAATTTGAAGGATTCTAGTATTCTTGAATGTTTTAACTACATTGCAGACTTTAATGAAATCATTAACACCTTGTTCAAAAGCGGGGTCATCAAGATCGCAATTCTTTACGTATGTAAAAGGAATTTGAAATCTACGTAAGACTTTACCGATGGCAAATAAGCCGCATTGTGTGTCTCTTAAACGTGATCCATCTTTAGCTGGTGCTTCATCTTTAGGTCCCCATAATAAAACAGGAACATTTAATTTTTTAGCTAAACGAGCACATTCATATTCGGTACCAAAATTTTCATTGGCTAAGAATAATCCATCGATGTGAGCATTTTGAAATTTCTCAGCAATTTTGTTCATTCCCTCATCGTCGTAAAGCAAACCATCATCATTAACATCTTTGATATCTACATAGTCGACACCCATATCATCAAGCTTCTTACGTGTGTAATCGGCATATTCAATGGCAGCGTCAGCAGAGAAGATATTTCTTCTTGTTGGGGCAAAACCTAGTTTGATTTTATCTACACTCATAAATATTACTCCTTTAATTTATTAAACTATTTGTTTGGAAAGCGTTTCCACTCCTAAACTATAAAACTAATTTAGATGTTATTCAATAGTTTATTTAAATTAATCACTAAACAATATAGACAACAAATTGGAATAAATGCCTGTTTAAAGGTGTTTTGGTAAATAAAGCAAGAAATCAAAATAGGATATTTACTGTTTTTATCTAACTAAACTATTGAAAAATTTAGATAAACAGTTTAGTATAATTTTTGAAAGCGATTGCTGAAATTGACTGAAGGAGAAATTATTATGGATGTCGAACAATTAGAGAAAAAAGCTATTGAAATGAGAAAAGCAACCTGGGAAATGATTTATCGTGCTAAGACTGGTCACACTGGTTCTGACTTGTCATGTACTGATATTTTGGTTGCTCTCTACTATAAGGTTTTGAATCAAACCCCAGAAACATTTAAGAATGAGGACAGGGATAGATATATTCAATCTAAGGGTCATGCTGTAGAAATTCTATTAAACGTGTTAGCAGATCGTGGATATTTTCCTAAAAGTGATCTCTTAACATATTCGCAATTTAAATCACCATATATTGGTCATCCTAATAATCACGTAAATGGCATTGAAATGAATACTGGTTCACTTGGACATGGCTTGGCATTGAGTGTTGGAATTGCTAAAGCAGCTAAAATGGACAACAAAGATTATCACACCTACGTATTGATGGGTGATGGCGAACAGGCTGAAGGTTCTGTTTGGGAAGCCGCTATGGCTGCAGGAAGTTTTAAATTGGATAATTTGACGGCCATCATTGATCATAATGGTTTACAGATTACTGGTAAAACGACTGATGTTATGAATAGTGAACCATTGAAGGCAAAGTACGAAGCTTTTGGTTGGAATGTTATTGAAATTGATGGTAACGATATGTCACAACTAGTTTCAGCTTTTAACCTTAAACCAGTACAAAATAAGCCAACTTTGATTTTGGCTGATACAGTTAAAGGTTGTGGCGTTTCATTTGCTGAAAATAAAGCTGAATGGCATCACAAGGTTCCAACAAGGGAACAATATGAGGAAGCACTTGCAGTGTTCGATAAAGAATTGGAGGAAAGAAAATAATGTCAGAAGAAAAAGCACGTAAAGTTGGAGAAGTTATTTGTGAACAATTAGTAGATGCTGGTAAAAAGGATTCTGATATTGTCGTTTTGACTAGTGACTCTAGAGGATCAGGTTCATTAGTTCCTTTCGCTAAAGAATTGCCAAAGCAAATTGTTGAAGTAGGTATTGCTGAACAAGATCTAGTTACAATTAGTGCTGGACTTGCACACAGTGGAAAACGTCCTTTTGCGGTTTCACCGGCTGCCTTTTTGACAATGAGAAGTATCGAACAAATTAAGGTCGATGTTTCTTATTCAAATACTAATGTTAAGTTGCTAGGTATTAGTGGTGGTAATTCATACAGTGTCTTGGGAAGTACACATCATTCACTCCAAGACTTAGCTATTACCAGAGCAATCCCTGGTTTAGAAATTTATATGCCCTGTGATCCTAATCAAACGGTCGGATTATTTAAATATTTAGTTAAATCTGATAAGCCAGCTTACATTCGAATTGGTAAAAAAGCATTGAGTAATTGCTATGACACACCAAAAGCTGCTTTCGTTAAACCTGGTAAAGCAAACGTTTTACGTGACGGTAAAGATGTTGCTTTAGTTGCTATGGGTGAAACTGTTCCTGAGGCTTTGAAAGCCGCTGACTTATTGGCAAAAGAAGGTATTAACGCTACAGTGATTGATTTGGTCAGCTTAAAGCCTTTGGATACTGAATTGTTGGGCAAGATCAGTAACGAATTTTCAGATATTTATACTATTGAAGAACACAGTATTTACAACGGTATTGGTTCTGCTGTTGCTGAAGTTGTTGCTAGTTCTGGGAGTGCTAAATTACATATTTTAGGATTCCCTGATGAACCTGCTATTGCTGGTACCCAAGATGAGGTCTTTGGATACTATGGAATTGATGGTGCAGGAATTGCCAAAAATGTTCAAAAATCAATTTCTTAATTTAAGGAGAGGTCATGATGAAATATTTATTAGGAATTGATCAAAGTACTCAAGGAACAAAAGTTGTTCTAGTGGACCAAGATGGACAAATTTTACGAAAAGTTACTCGGAATCATCGACAAATTATTAGTAAACAAGGTTGGGTCAGTCATGACCTTCGGGAAATCTATCAAAATATATTATTTTTAGTTAGAAAATTATTAGATGATCCTAAAGTTGATTCAAGTAAAATTGTCGGTTTAGGAATCACTAATCAAAGAGAAACTGCTACAGCTTGGTCAAAAATGACTCGTAAACCATTATCGGAATCAGTAGTTTGGCAATGTTCAAGAGCTAAAGATATTTGTGATCGAATTGCTAAAACAGGAGTTGAAAAGTCAATTTATAAAAAAACTGGAATGCCTCTGTCACCGTATTTCACGGCCGCAAAATTTACATGGTTGTTGGAAAACGTTCCTGAAGTAAAGACAGCTGCCGATGCGGGAGATTTATGTTTTGGAACAGTTGATAGTTGGTTGATTTATCAATTGACTGAGGGTAAAAGTTTTAAGACAGAGCCCTCCAATGCTTCTAGAACACAATTAATGAATCTAGAAACTGGTAATTGGGATGATGAGTTATTAAAGATTTTTGGTTTGAAAAAATCGTATTTAGCAAAGATTGTTGATTCCAATGACAAATTTGGTACGACTGATTTTGAGGGAATACTTGATCACCAAATTCCAATCTATGGAGTGATGGGGGATTCTCAAGCGGCTCTATTTGGTCAAAGATGTGTTGATTTTGGTGATGTTAAGTCGACATATGGAACTGGATCTTCAATTATGATGAATATTGGATCAAAACCAGTTTGGTCTCAAAATAGATTAATGACTTCAGTTGGCTGGAAGATAGATGGTGCACCAACTTATGTTTTAGAAGGTAACATCAATTATTCCGGTGCAGTTATTGAGTGGTTGAAAGATGACTTAGGCTTGATAGAACATAGTGCTGATACGGAAAAAATGGCTTATCAAGCAAATAAAGCAGATAAAACGTATTTAATTCCGGCTTTTACTGGATTAGGTGCACCATATTGGAATGACAAAGCTACGGGTACAATTGTTGGAATGACTAGAAAAACTCGTAAAAATGAAGTCGTAAGGTCAGGTCTAGAGAGCATTGCGTATCAAATAAATGATGTTTTACAACTTATGAAGAAAGATACTGGTTGTCAGATTAAAACTCTAAAAGTCGATGGAGGAGCTACTGCTAATAATTACTTGATGCAATTTCAAAGTGATTTACTACAAGCTCAATTGAAAATTCCTAACATTGAAGAGTTAAGTGTACTGGGTTCAGTCTTTCTGGCAGGTATGCAATTAGGCATTTATAATGAACAAGTTTTAAGTGAAGCGGTAGAGTATAAGACTTTTGAACCAAAGATGGAAATTGATGAACGTGATGAAAAAATTCACGGTTGGGAAAAAGCCATTTCATTAATAAATGTATAAAAAAAGTGTCAATTCGTCGTGAATTGACACTTTTTATTATTGTTCAATTTCCTTAATGCGTCCCTTAAAGTCAGCTTTGATCATTTCGTGATAGAAGGCATCTTCAACGGGATTCATGTGTGAAAAGTCAACGTCGGTTGCGGCGGTGAAGGTTTCTAAATAAGTCTTGCCGTTTTTCTCTTGTGAAACCATGATGACCATTTGATCGGGGTCAACATCATTGGCAGCTGCAAGCATGCAATCGTCGGGATGGAATTTTTCCTCTAGTTCAGTGGGATTATCGCCACCAACATTTTGCATAAACTCATTATACATTTGGATGTATTTTTTACCTGTTGTAACGCCGAGGTCTTTAAATTTGCCGGTTGCCCAAACTTTTTGAACAATCTTGAAGTAATCATCTGATGAAATATCTGCCATAGTAAGTTCCCCTTTATTAAAGTCTTTAATAATTATTATAATAATCTTTCTAACAAAATTATAGGGGCTTGGCTTATCTGATTTGAAAAATTCTGGAATTTGTGAAGTGTGATGGGGATTTCGCTCAAAAAGGTTATACTGCTTGGAAATCCTAAATTAAGGAACTTCACAAAATCTTCAAAAAATATTGGCATTATGTCAACATTTTTTTATATTATTAATTAGTTGAGAATTTTTTTATTAAGGAGATTTTAATGAGGAAAAGGAAGCTTTTTTTATTAACTTTGATTCCACTAGTATTGTTGGTGCTAGTGGGTTGTTCTAGCAAAACTACCGATAGTGATAAGCCACTGTCGACAGCGCAAATTAAGAAGAATATTGGCTCTAAGTTAATTACTACCCGTGAGGATGCACAGAAAAAATTAACTAAGCAATATCAAAAAATTACCAAGGATAGTAGTTATACTTTGGAAAATCCTTATGTAAAGGTTAATCCCTATGAAGATTCACCTTTGACAGCTTTAGTTATTTTTCAAACTAGTAAAGCCGCTAAAGTCAGTTATACAGTTGAGGGTAAAACTGACAAGACTAGTATTACTAATTCAGTAAAAGGATATAAGAAAGTTCATCAAGTACCAATTGCTGGTTTATATGCCGATACTAATAATACAGTTACAATGACTATTACTTACAAAGATGGTACGACGGAAACGAAGACTTTGACAATCAAGACAGGTGAATTACCTAAGTATGTCAAGAGTGCCAAAATTGAAGTAACTAAAAATGATAAAGATAAAATGGATATTGGTCAAAATAAATTAACTTTGATCAACCGTACTACTAAAGAACCATTTGCAGTTGATGCGGATGGTGAAGTTAGATGGTATTCAACTAATTATTCACAACATACGATCGAACAAACTAAGAATGGACATTTCTTGATTTTGACGAAGGAAAACGTTGATTCAATGGTTTATAATGATTTGATTGAAACCGATGTCCTTGGTCGAGTTTATAAAGAATATAGTTTTAATAGTAAAGTAAAATCTAACGACAGTAATAACGCTAAAGATGAAACAACTGTCATTCACCATGATTTACTTGAATTACCAAATAAAGATATTTTAGCAACGGTCAATGACGGTTCGAAGTACAAAGAAGATGTCATGGTTCAAATCTCACACAAGACAGGAAAAATTGTTAAAGTGATTGATTTGAAGAAACTGTTACCTAGTTCAATGTATAAAAATTACAAGGCGGGTGCAGATGGTAAGATTGACTGGTTCCATCAAAATGCAGTTGATTATGATGCATCTGATAACACGATTATGATTTCTGGTCGTAACCAAGATATGATCATGAAACTTAATTACAGGACTAATAAAATTATTTGGATTTACAGTGGTAAGAAGAAATCTAGTTGGCCTAAGAAATATCGCAGTAAGATTTTAACTCCAACCAAGGGTACTTCGATCACTGGTGGTCAACATGGTTTGTATCAGCTTGATAAGACTACCGATGGAGAAGATATTATCCTTTATGACAACAATATTGATGTCACGAATGGTGATAAGAAGACTTCTGGTAAGTATTCACAAGCAGTTCAATATCATGTCAACTTGAATAATATGACGATCGATCAAACTTGGGCTTACGGTAAGTCACTTGGCAAAGCCAACTTCACTAATATTATTGGTTACGCTGAACGTGAAAGTAATGGCAATACCTTGATTGACTTTGGTTTCAAGAATAAGGGTAAAGAAAGTAACATTATTGAAGTCGATTCTGAAGGTAACCAAGTCTTTAATATTACCGTTAAGAATGCCGCATCAAAAGCTTATGTCTATCGGGCCTACCGTTTAGAATTTTATCCTAGCGGATATACATTTGACGTGAATAAATAAAAAAAGTCGACCAAACGGTCGGCTTTTTTTAATCGGTAAATGATTGATTCAATTTATTCAATTCGCCATCATTAAATTTAATATCATCCAGTTTATCAGCATTTTCACTAATCTTATTAGTGATAGTTTCAGTTAATTTGTCATTATCTGCTTGACTATAATCATCAGGTAAGATTCCAATAATCAAATAATCAATCGGAGTGCGGTCGTTGCCCCACAAGACTGGCTCTTTGAAAGTCAAAGTCATAGTGTGATTGCGACTCTTTTTGTCACTGGTGATAAACATGTAGACGACCCGATTTTCCAAAATGCTAGGTTCCTGGGCAGCACTAGCAAAGAGGCTACTTTGAACGGCTTGTGGATCCAAATTGAACTCATCGGCAGTTTTAGTGGCAGCAAGTTTTAAGGCACTCAATTGATTGTTATCAGATAATTCGATATTTGCGGTAGTATGGTTTTTTCTAAAAAGTTTGAATAGCATAATTATATCTCCCTTGTCTTATTAACAAGGAGCTTCGACATGTCTAACTCTCTTTACAATGCTTATACTAACTTATCGAACCCGTTTCATAGCAAGGAGAAAATTTAAAAAGTTCTGATTTCTGATGGAATTTCAGTGGGATCTTCTAAAATTGATTCCGCACCTGCAGCTTTAAGTTCTGCATAAGATCCGAATCCATAGGTAATTCCCAAGGTGTGGACGTGATTAGCGATACCACCTAAAATGTCAGTTGCCCGATCACCTACAATTACTGATTCATCGGCAGTGGCTTTGACGCTTTCTAGTGCATATTTTAAAATGTCGGCTTTACTTGAACGAGTAACTTGATCCTCTGAAGCCCCGAAAAGTCCATCAAAGTATTGATTTAATTTTAAATAAGGAATCAATTTTTTAATGAGAGATTCAGTCTTGGCTGAAGAAATATAAAGTTGATAGCCGTCGGATTTTAAGGCTGCCAACACATCAGCAATCTGGGGATACAAAGTTAGGTCATATAAACTGTTATTTTTGTAGTACTCATCATAAGAAGTCATCGCTGCTTGGTAGCGTGATGGGGATAAATCAGGGTAAAACTTAGCCAAGCTTTCTCCAAGAGCTGGGCCGATAAACTTCCTATAAGTATCAGTGCCTAAATCTTTTAAGTCGAGTTCTTGAGCCATGTGTTGCAAAGCTTCAATAGTACCTTTTTGAGTGTCGGCAATAGTGCCATCAAAATCGAAAAATAAATATTTCATTATAAATACTCCTATTCTTTAATTGGTGAGTGACGTGCAATAAAAATCCCGGAAGTCGTCAGCAAAATTGACAAGGCAATCAAGATGATAATGATCAAATTCCAAGAGTTAGTTTGGGTTTGAATTATACCAAAGAGGGTTGGGCCCACGGCTGCTAGTAAATATCCAGCTGATTGAGCCATTCCCGAAACTTCAGCGGTCTGATAAGGATTGGTCGTTTTTTCGGTGAAGAAGATCACGGCCATGTTGAACGCTAATCCGGATCCAAAGCCTGTCAATATAGTGATGATAGTTAGAAAAACAATATTTTCACTGGGCAAAAGGTATCCAAGTGGTGAAACAGCATAACCTAAGCACAACATGATCAAAAGTTTTTTCATGCCACCTTTTTTAACTGACAAGAAGGGTACGATAAAGGAACAAGGTAGACCACTTAACTGTAACAACGTCAATAAATTACTAGAAGCAATTGTTGAAATGCCGTGGCTTTGCAAAAGTGATGGTAACCAAGTGATAAAAGAGTAATAAACGATTGACTGTAAGCCGAAGAAGGCCGTGATCAGCCAGCCCAAATTCTGATTCCAAACACTTCGATAGTTTTTAGTCGTGATCTGTTCTTTAGTTTTTTGATTAGTTTTCAAACGCGGAATCCAAAAAATTGTGGCGACAATTCCCATCACGGACAAAATTGCTAGAGTACTTTGAAGACTGATTTTAGTAATAAAAACTCCAGAAAGGGCAGTTCCAATCGCACCAATCAACAACATCGATAAAGTGTAGAGACTAGTTCCCAAAGGAATTTGATCAGGCATTTGGTCCTTGATAACAGCGGGAACTAAAACATTACCACTGTCAATTCCCACTCCAACGAGAAAAGTCCCAAACATTAATGAAAAAGCAGTGGGAATGATTCGTAGGTAACTTCCAGCAATTAAGATTAGGAAGAAGACAAAAATCGTTAATTCGTTTCCCCATTTTTTTGCAATCTTGACGATAATTGGTGACAAGACAGCAAAAGTGATCAATGGAATCGAAGTAATCAATCCAACCATTGATTTAGGAATTCCCAGTTGATTTTCAATCGTATTCAAAAGTGGTGGAATGATCATAATCGGCAGACGCAAGTTAGCAGCAATCAACATCATACTGATCAAGAACCAAGTTTGTGATTTTTTAGTAGACATATTTTCCCCCCTCACAACATAGTTATATTTTAGAACAGTATGAGATTGGGAACAATTTTGTTTTTTTATTTGGTTGTGTTGATTGGTGGAAGACTGGAGGTGTAAATCTATGCGGTTGATTTTGTAAATTCTAGAATGGATACAATTCTATTCTGGACAAGGGAAAATTTCATTTATAGTCTGGATACGTTATAGACCTTTAATTCCTAAGTTGATCAAATTGATAGAAAAAACAATAGAGGATTTTATTAGAATCACAGTAATCTGCTAAGATCTAATAAAATCCTCTTCCTTTATTTTCATTAACTCTTATTTTTATTATGGGAGTGACAATGCCTAATTAAAATACTAAATTTTAAATCGGAATAGAATCACTATCCTTAAACAAATGGAAGGCAAATAACCAAAGAGAGTGAAATTCAGTCCGGAATAGCAAAGTCGATTTGGCTCAGTTGTGCCCACATCGTTCCAGCCAAAATCGGCTTTGCTATGGAGGACGGCATACTTCCACTATCCCTCAAAAAAACTATTATTCACTCCATTTAGTAAAGAAATTCCCAGTAAACTCAATAAACTTATCGTAAGAAACATTGAAGTCGTTGTCTTCCAAATACTCAACGAGTCCAATCAATCCACCAACAATGAAACTGATCATCAACTCGGGTGTATCGGATTCAGTAATCATCTTGATCAATGGATCGTTTTGGCTGGCAGGATCTTTACTCTTAGTTTTGACAATATCCCTTAAAATACTACGAAACTCAGGATAAAGATTAGCCTTAGTTTGGTATTGAGGTGAAATATGATGCATAAAATTGCTATTTTTTTCCATGAAATCAGCAATTTGATAAACGATTGTTTTGGCATTAGATGTATTATTCAATAAATCATCTAATAAGTAAGAAAAGACAGCGTGTAACAAGGAGTATTTGTCAGTAAAGTAACGATAAAAGGTACTGTGATTAATTAACGCCTCGTCACAAATGTCGCCAACAGTAATCTTTTCAAACGGCTTTTTTTGTAACAATGAAATCATTGCTGTAATAATCGATTTTTCTGTTCGTTGTGTTACTTGTGACATTATTTCCTCCTAAAGTACCTTCACGTTTTCATATCTAGTCATTAAAGTATTGAAATCATAATTTTTAATTTCTTGAATACTTTCATGGCCATTGAAGAAAGCTGTTAAACTCCCAGCTAACATTAAGTTCAATGGTTCATCGGTAATGTTTCTGACGCCGATAACTGGAACATTGTTAGCTACGGCATAACCGCATTCCCACATCGTTCCGGAATCAGGTTCCATTTCGTTTTCTTCTATTTTGTAATCTAACATTGCGACTACAACATCAGACACATTGATATTGTTGATATCATGTTTATAAACGGCAGTTTGCCATTCGAAAGATCCCATTTTTGCATTGGAGTATTCGTCCTTGCCAGGTCGGAAAATGTCCCCAATAGTTGGATTAGCAGCTAAAAGTTTTTCAATTTCATCCAAACGTTTGATTTGGTTGTCGCTAAAAAAGGGCCCGGCTAAATATACTCGATTCTTTTTTTCCATAATGTTAAAAAAAGCTCCTTTGTGTTTATATACCAATTATACTGAAATAATTAAAAATTTCATGAAAATTCCATTGTGATTTCAAATAATAAGTTTAAAATGTATTTTAATTTGAAAAACTAATAAAAGTTTTTATTAAAGTATCTTTTCAGGGGACAAAGATGATGTTATAACAAAAGTGGCACGGAGGAATGATATTATGGACAGAAATAAATTAAAAAAAGTTCATGACGATAGAAAGAGAGTTAATTTGCTGGCAGTGTTCGGTATTTTTTTAGCTTTCATTCTATTGATATTCTAGGGACTACGTGCTATAGATGGGATTCTAAAATCTATTAAATATCAACTGAGGCCAATTTTGACCTCAGTATTTTTTTAGGAGTGATAACTTGTACAACTTAAAAAACATTTTATATGCAGCAGTTGTCGGAGATGCACTTGGAGTTCCGGTAGAATTTAAAAAGCGTGACACTTATTACATTGATAAAATGACTAGCGGTGGGACTTGGGAACAAAAACCTGGTAGCTGGTCTGATGATACTTCATTTACTTTGCCACTGATGGAGAATTTGGTAGAGCATGGGGATTATGAGCAGTTGATGCAAAAATTTGAGAATTATATGTTTAGAAATCAATATACCCCAGATGGTGAGGCCTTTGGAATCGGTCAAGGTTGCGCCAAGGCGATTCGCAATTGGTCAATCAATAACTATCCAGCTTTAAAATGCGGTGATCCTAGTGTCTATGCCAACGGCAATGGTGCTTTGATGCGTTTAGCACCTTTGGCAATTCATTTGCGTAAAGTTGGGAAAACAGCACAGCGGTTAGAACTGACGAGAAATTACACTTGTCTGACTCACCGGCATCCTCGAAGCGTGATGGCTAGTTTCATCTACCTAGAAATTTTGCATTTTCTTTTAAATGGAGAGCATTTAACGGAAATTCTCAAAAAATTACCAAATCACTTAGAAAGTAATTTACAGGATTACTCTGAAGAATGGAATGAATTCACTGAATTTGCTGATATTTTTCAACCAAAATTTAAGCAGACCAATCGGCAAGATATTAAGTCGACAGGATACGTGGTTGATACGTTGCAGGCCTGTTTGTGGTGTGCTCTGAATGCTACTTCGGTTGATGAGGCGGTTCTTTTAGCGGTCAATTTAGGTGATGATACGGATACCATTGCCAGTATTACAGCAACTTTGGCCAGTTGTATGTATCCTAACGACCAAATAAATCCTAAATGGGTTGAACAACTACGAAATAAAACACTTTTAGATAGTATTATTGATCCCTTTGTGCAAATGGAATTAAAAAACAGTGACTAAATTTAGTCGCTGCTTTTTTTGTTGGTAGGTGTAATTAATGAATTATCAGAATTACCAAACCATTTCTTATTTATCTTTTGTAAAGTTCCATTATTAGCCAATTGTTGTAATCCTTGATCAATTTTCTTCTTTAGAGTTTTGTCGCCTTTACGCATCCCAACGGCAAAATCTTCGCCAGTGAAACCACCACTGACGGTGCGGTAGGAAGCAGGGTCCTTTTCTTTACTGATGTAGTAACCTGCATAAACACTATCGATCAGCAGTCCTTGGATACGGTTATTATCTAAATCCATCAAAGCATTATTGAAAGAATCGTATAAGACAGGCGTCCTATTTTTTATGTAATTCTTTAACATAGTTGGTTTTTGATCTAACAAACTAGCACCTGAAGAACTAGTCTGAACACCGAGAGTTTTACCTTGCATACCCTTAAAAGTAGTGATGTTCTCTTTAGTTTTGGTTACTAAAACTTGTCGGTTAGCCATGTAAGGTCGGGAAAAGGCTAGTTGCTTTTTCCGTTCAGGAGTGATGGTGTAGCCGTTCCAAATTAAATCAATCGTCCGATTTCTAAGTTCAGTTTCTTTCATATTCCAATCAATTGGTTGAAAGTCAGCTTCAATACCGTACTCTTTAAAGACTGCTTTGGCCAAATCAATATCGTAACCGACTAATTGACCATTCTTTTCACGAAAGCCCATTGGAACAAAGGTATCGTCTAAACCGATGATGACTCGACCTCTTTTTTTGATGTGCGACCAAGTATCGGCAGTGTTTGCTTGCTGAGCGACTGACTTTTGACTAGTTGAACAGCCAGATAATCCAAGGGCAAAGAATAAGAGCGCAATGAATATTAAAATTTTTTTCTTCATACTATTAATCCCCCTTCGATTAATTATTAAGTGGTTTGACTTCAAGCAATTGATCGGCAATCTTTTTGGCAAAATCAGGATCATGGGTGATGACGATTTGAGTAATACCAGTTTTTTTCAAATCCAAAATAACTTGAGCTACGGTGTCACGTAGACTTGGATCGAGCGCAGAAGTTGGTTCGTCATAACAAAGAATTTGTGGTTGCATTGCAAGTGCTCGGGCGATAGCGACTCGTTGCTTTTGTCCGCCAGATAGTTCGAATGGATATTGGTCTTTTAATGAAGTTAGTCCTAGTTGGGCTAATAGTTTAGTGACATTTTTTTGAATAGTAGTTTTGTCTTGTTTCAAAACTAATTTGGGGGCTAAGGCGATATTTTCCATCACCGACAAATGTGGAAATAGATTGAAATCTTGGAAGACGACACCAACGACTCGTTCCTTTTCTGATTCATTGTAGGGATCAAATGGGTGATTGTTTAAAACGAAGGTTCCAGAATCTATTTTTTCCAAACCAGCGATGCAACGCAACAAAGTTGTTTTACCAGCACCGCTAGGACCAACGATACTCAAGATGGAGTTATCTTTGACTTCTAAATTTAGGTTATTCAGGATGGTCTTGCCATCGAAACTTTTAGTGATATTTTCTAATTTCAACATAATTTTTATCTCCTAACGGTAGTAACTGAAGCGTTTTTCGAGGACTTTGAGTAGCCAAGTGCAGACTAGTGTTAACAGTAAATAAATAACGCCGACTAAGACGAGAGGCAACAATGTAACATCTCGTGAACTGGCAATATTTCCGGCTCGAAGTAGATCGCCTAATCCGATAACGTAAACTAACGATGAATCTTTGACTAAGTTAATGACTTCATTACCGATTGAAGGGAGAACTATTTTGACCATTTGAGGGATGATGATTGTGCGAATCGTCTGCCAATAATTTAATCCAAGTACTTTAGCACCTTCGAATTGACCATTGTCGATTGCTCCAAAGCCACTGCGGAAGATTTCAGCGAAGTAAGCAGTGTAGTTGAGAATGAAAGCAAAAAGAGCTGCATCGTATCGTTCAAACACGATTGGGAAGAATGGCATATTTGGTAAGCCATAGAAAACGAAGATCAGTTGAAGTAACAAAGGTGTTCCTCGCATTACCCAAATATAAAATGAGATCAGCCAACTTAGTGGTTTAAATTTAGAACTTCTCCCTAATGAAACTAAGATTCCTAATGGCAATGAACAAATCAAAGTCCAAAAGAAAATTTTTAAAGTCATCATCGTACCACTCAATAACGATGGTAAAATTTCAAAAATATAATTGATCATAATTAATTCCCCTTTCAAATATAAAAAAACGTCCTCTAGCAAAGTTGCTAAAGGACGTTTAAACGTGGTTCCACCTTAATTTGTCGATACCTCACGATATCGACCTCAAGAAGTTCTTGTAACAGTCGTACTTAAAAAAAGAAAAACCCTCTCGGTCAAATTGACCAAGAGGGCGAATTTTCGCGGTACCACCTCTGATTTCTAATATCTCACGATACTAGACTCATGAAGTTACAAGAACTTCAGCTTTAACGGTGCTACCGAAATGACCTACTGTATTTCAATCATTCAACTTACAGATGTGTTTCATCAAGGACTGGGACAACTTCCACCAACGTTGACTCTCTGGACCAGTTTACTCAATTACTCTTCTGTCGTCGTTTTTATATTTGTTTTAAAATGTTGAAATTATCGTACGTCCTCTGAAAACTAATGTCAAGTATTTTTGTTTTAAAATGTTGAAATTATCGTACGTCCTCTGAAAACTAATGTCAAGTATTTTTGTTTAAAAATTGACATATACTATAAAGTATCATAATATTATTTATGAAATGATATTATACGACGTATAATATAACGGAAATGAGGAGATATTATGGCAATTCAGGTATCAACTGAGATTCTTGAAGGTTCTGTTTTAGCTCTGCTCACGAGAGAAGATTATTACGGATACGCGATAACACGGGAAGTTAAAAAGTCATTCCCAATTTCAGAATCCACAATGTATCCCATCTTACGTCGCTTAAAAAAGGAAGGCTGGTTGAGTACTTACGATGAGGCTTATGAAGGTCGCAACCGTCGCTATTATAAAATTACTGATTTAGGTGTGGAGCAACTGGAACAAATTAAGAAGAATTGGCAAAATCTAAAAGATGCCACTGATTCTATCTTGGAGGGGAATAATGAAAAATAAAGTAATAGATGCTTATATTGATGAATTTAAAATCTATTTACATCAGCTGAGCGAAGCAGAGCAAAACGATGTTGTTGAATTTTATCGTGAATATATTGCGGATGCTAATTTACAAACTTCAGATGCGATTATCAATGAATTGGGGACACCCAAAAATTTAGCTCGGAAAGTTTTAACAGACTATTCGATTAAAATGTCTGAAGAAAATTATCAAAATGTTAATAATGGTCAATTATCAGGCAATGAACGTGCTAAGAAAAATTTAGCGATGATTGGCTTAGTTTTGCTCGCTCTGATGGCATCTCCAGTAGCGATTCCAATTGCTTTAGTGATTATTTTGATGTTGGCACTAGTCGTTGGTCTAGGAATATTCTTTATTTTATTATTCCTCTTTTTAGTTGCTGCTTCAGTGATTGTCGGAATAGGCTTGATCTTCATGGGGCTTTGGGTCATTTTTCAATCGTTCCCAACCGCAATTTTCTATGTTGGGATAGGTTTATTAGTTTTAGGAGTAGATTTCTTCCTAATACCAATTACGATTGCGTTATTTAAGTGGTTCTTTAGCGTGATTGTTATCTTCTTCCGCTGGTTAGGAAAGAAATTACTTCACGGTCGAAAAACTCCGATGAAAGGGGAACAAAAAAATGCGTAAGTATTTCGTAACCGGTTTTTATTTACTAATTGTCGGTGGTTTGTTGTTACTTGGCGGATTTATTATGGGTGGTAATAAATTAGTCGTTTGGAATCATGGTTTTCAAGTCGTTACAAAGATTGATCAAACTGATCCCTTGAATGATTTTAAGAATATTTATATCGAAGGCAAAGACATGGATGTCAATATTCGACTAGGTGATCGTTATAAAATTCGTATGGCTGGTGATAAGTCGTCACTACCTACCCACGAACAACATGATGATACTTTAACGGTTACTGGACAAACACAAAAAAATGGGACTGTCGGTGTTGGAGTAGATGCAATAAATCGGGCACACGTGACGATCACTGTACCAATGGATAAATCATTGAACAATGTTCATATTAGACTTTCCAATGGTTATATTCGAATGAACGATGTAACGATAGAAGATCTGGTTAAATCTGTGAAAGATATGGATTATGACTCTAATATTTATATGAGTGATGTAACGGTCAACAATGTTAAAAAATTGAACATGTATGATACCAATTTGACTTTGATCAATACAAAATTGAATAATGCTAATATTGTTGCTAACGCCTATTCACGTATTGAAGCAAATAATGTTACTTTTTTAAAGTCTAATATCAACATGGACGAGTCTGATTTGATAGTAAAGGAATCAAATTTTGATACGTTAAAAGCAATGGCTAATCACAGTAAAATTTCAATTTCTAAAACAACCATGATGAACAAGAATGAATTTCGAATGTATAGCTCAGGCCGCTTCAATGCTAAGGATTTGACGGTCGAGGGGATGAATTTAACTTCTGAGAATGGTTATGTTCGTTATAACGATAAAAAGCAGGGTGAAACTTATCAAATCAAGTCTGATGCGCAAAATCTTTTGACCGTTGTAACGACAAAAGCTCCAATCACCATCAATTGAGTTAGGAGTGTGCGGTCATCTTTGTTATAATGGCGTTATTAATGTGAGGGATATTAATGAATAACGCGAACAATATATCAGCTTTAGAGATTAGAAGAGATGCACATCGTGCTTTCTTAAAAGATATTAAGGGTAATATTTCACTGAATATTATTCCAATCTTATTAAGGTTTTTAGCAGTTTATTTTGGAATGAAAGTCTATCATAATTGGATGTCGAATTTGAATGTTAACTTGGCTGATCCTGAACAAGCTAGCCAACGTTTGCAAGAGATTTCGAGAAATTTAGCAAATGATCCAACGTCGTCTGCTCAATATATGTTGAGCTTGACACCGCAAAGTAATGTTGCTGTTTATGCTTTATTTTTCTTCTTTGTGATGGTCTGTGTAGGAATTTCCTATGCTTTAGTAGATAAATTCCGAAATCCAGATGTAGAGATCAATGCAATCAAAGATAGTTTACGAGCTTTTTCAGGACGTTACTTTTTTCCAGTCCTATTCATAACGGCGTTATTCGGCTTGTTTTTAGAAGCTGGTTTAATGCTTTATGTCATTCCGGGAATTTGGTTTTTAGTGATTTTCTCACAAGCTTTCTTAGTCTTTCGAGATGATCAAAAAGATCAAGGGACATGGACTATCCGAATGGCATTTTCAAGTTTCAGCCGTAGTTCGATCGTGATGCGTGGTTACAAGTGGACTTTCTTTTCCATTTGCGTTGAATTCTTCTTCTGGGAGATTCTAAATGCTTTCACGCATGAATTATTATCGGTTTGGTTGCAGCCATATGAACAATTAGTTTTGGCATCGTTTTATTATAAAATTGCTGATGAGAAAAATAAAAACCGTGATGAATAAAATTTCATCACGGCTTTTTTTATCTGAGTTCAACGAAAATATAGTCGATAGCTTTAGCACCAATGGTCAATTTTGAACCATCCTTTTTTTCAACAACTAACGAATTATCGAATTTTTCATGTTTTAAAACGGTAATCGTATCATCAATTTCCAAGTTTAAACTACCAAAGTATTGTAGAAAATCGTAGTTATCAGAAACACGAACGATTTGAACTTTAGTATTGTCAGGAATCATACTGAGCAATTTATCATCAGCATCAGTCTCTCCTTGACCGTTACCGGGAATTATTCCACCATGGGGACAACGTTGGGGATGATCGAGAAAATCGTTTAAATGGTCAATTAGGCCATCATCTGAGGCGTGTTCCAAAGCATCTGCATTATGGTGCACATTATCAACCGGATATTTGAGACATTCATGAAGAAAAACTTCCCAGAGACGATGAGTTCTCACTAATTTTTCAGAAACCTTATTACCCTTGGGAGTTAGAACAATTTTATTGTATGGAGAGTGCGTCAAATAACCCTCACTAGCTAAGGAATTTAGCATCTCAGTAACTGATGGTGCAGAAACGTTCATGATTTCAGAAATACGTTTGTTAGTGATCTTAGTGAAATCATAATTTAGTTCGTAAATAGTTTTTAAATAATTTTCTTTGTTAGGGGACAATTTTACAACCTTTCGTTTAGCCTAATATTTATGTTAGCCCTTATATTATAGCGCATATTGTTCAACATTGATAACTCTAAATGGTAAAATGATTACTGGAATTAAAGGAGGAGAGGTTTATGGGTGAACCCAAACGACGTTTTGATTGGTTCGGTTTCATTATTGGACTAATTTCTTTGTATGCAGGTTATTTAGTTATTTGGTATCCATTGCGCAGTTTGTCTACTATTGCTGTAATATTCGGATTTTTTGCAATTTTACGTGGAGTTTATCAATTATGGTTCGGTTCTCAAATGACTAGATTTCTTGGCGTTAGAAGTGGTTGGACGATTTTTAGTGCAATCGTCGATATTATTATTGGTATTATTTTTATTTCGCATGTTCAAGTGGGTGTAGCTGCCATCGTTTATCTGTTTGCAACCTGGTTTTTGTTGGATGCAGTTTTCCAAATCTTCACGGCCCGGTTCTATCATTTCTTCGGTCGGAAATATTATATTTTGATTGTAATCGTGGCACTTTTGAACTTATTATTTGCGGTAATTTTGTTGTTTAATCCTGTTCTAGCAGGTGACTTTATCGTCTTCTTGTTAGCATTCTTCTTCTTTGCAACAGGATTGTCAGAAATTATTGAAGCATTTTGATTTAAACCATTTTCTACACGTAAGTAATTTGGTAAAATGTAGAAAGTGATTTGCCATCTTAGCTCAGGAGGTAGAGCGCCACCATGGTAAGGTGGAGGTCGTCGGTTCAAATCCGATAGATGGCTCTAATACGGAACTGGAAATGTTTATAGTAAACGTTTCTGGTTCTTTTTTATTTTCCATAAAATAAAAAATGATGATTAATAATCCAATTTGTATAAAAAGTAATTAAATAAAATTAATCCAAAAAGCTATTGCTGAAAATTTCGTTAATGGATATTGTTGGTTTATCAAATAAACGGAGAAGTGATTATGCAATTCTTTTACAATATTTTATTCTGTCTTTATCCATTAGTTTTAATTTTTTTGATAGACAAACATTTCCATATTATGGATGTTCAGACACAGCAATTTGATTTAGATTTAGGACTGATCATTAGCAAAAGTTATGTCTATACGATTATTTATTTGGCTGTGGCAATTCCTTTGATAGTTGTTTTTATTTATTTATCACTATCACCAGCAATTAATCAGGAACTTACTGAAATAGTGGCGATAGTTTCGAAAGGAATTGATATGTTGCTAACAGGATTAGTTTTTGTTTTTTGTGGTTCGCAATTGATGATTTTAAATCGAGACAAGAGAAAGGTTATTGGATAATATTTTATCGATAGTATTTAATCAATTAATTAAAATAGTATATATAGCATGATGATTTATTTTTCTGCTTTAAAATACATATAATAAAGGGCTTACATACTATTCCCTAGTAGAGTTACCATAAAATATATCGTTATTTGACAATAAATTGGAGTAGAGTAATAATTTTCATAAATAAAATTATTACCAGTTTTATTTGATAATAATAATTATTCTAAACTCAACGAGGGAGATTTTAGTTAATTATGTTAATGAAAAAAGGGAAAAAATGGGCTTTATCGTGCGTTGCAATTAGTGCAGTTGTACTAACGGGGATGAGCGCAAATAACGTTAAAGCTGACGAGGTTTCAAATTCTACTGATAGTGCCGCTACTACTCAAAGTGCTGGTAATCAAAATGGTGTTGACAGTGAAAGTAATTCTGTACAATCTCAAAGTGTCGATAATCAAAATAGTATTGATGTTGATAATACTTCTGTGCAATCAACTCAAAGTACTGGTAATCAAAAACAAAATACTTTGGTAAAATCAGAAAATAATAATGTACAAGATGGTAAAACAATTCAAAATGATTTTGGTCAAGAAGAGCCTAATAATCCATTAGGGTATGCCTCAAATTTTCATATTTTTGCGAATGAGGCATCGTTAAAGGCACATACAAATGGAAATGTTGTTGCTGGAAATCTTTATGGTGACGTAAACTTTGGAACTAATATAATTAATGACTCAAAAAGTCATGTTGATACAGATATCTCATATATTCAAAATGTATATAATTTAGCAAATAGTTCATTTGTCAGTAAAACCGACAGTAGGTATAACAAAGTAATTTTTGGTGTTAATAATGATGTTAAATTAGGAAATGAAAGTGGTGATGGGAACGAAAAGTTTCCTAGTGTTAATAATATAAAAATTGATCACTTGGACAATGATGAAATTTATCAGGATAAGGGTTCAAATGTTTATATAGATATTAGTAAATATTTGGAGAAACTTGAAGGAAATTCCCAAAACTTAGCTGATAGCCATATTACCGCTAATATTTCAAATGATAATTTTCCTGATCGTAACCAACGTGTAATTAATTTAGAAGAATTTGAACCAACGAATAATAAAATTATTATTAATCTTGATAAAGAATCACTAGAAATGGATACGCCTATAACTATTGCTGGACTTTCATCCGATAAAGGAGGAACCTCTGTAATTATTAACGTGGATTCCAAAGGAGAAACTCCGCTTAATATTAATTCTCAGATTAAGTTGATTTTTAATGATGGTATCGGTGGTAATAACAAAGAACGTCCAAATCAGGAAACTGAGTATTTTGATGATAACCATCTATTATGGAACTTTTATGATAGTACAACATCCAATAATCAATATGCTGGAGATATTGAAATTAATAGACCATTCCAGGGAAGCATTTTGGCACCAGATGCAACTATAAATATTCATCAAAATTTAGATGGAAATATAGTTGCTGATAAAGTGAATGTACAAGGTGGAGAAACCCATAGATGGGATTTACAAGATAATTCTGATATTGAAACTGAGTTTGAAAAACCAGTTACTATCCCTGGTGAAGTTGATTGGTTGCCTGGAGAACCAGATCAACCCGACGAAAATGATGGTTCTAATATTGATGAACCTGATGAAGGTGAAGAAAAAGATATTGATGATAATGGTAATTTAGTTGATCCCAAAAACCCCGATGAAAATACTAACGAAGGCAATGAAGGCACAGACCCTGAAGAACCTGGTGAAAATACTGACGGTGGTAACGAAGACAATGAAGGCACAGATCCTGAAGAACCCGATGAAAATAACAACAACGGTAATGAAGGAAACGAGGGTACAGATTCAAAAGATCCTGATACTGATAAAGATGACGAAGATGAAGACTCCGAATCCGAAGAAGAAACAGGTTCTGAAAATGAAGATAATGACTCTGAAGAAACTGATTCAGAAGAAAACAATGGTGGCAACATCATCACAAACGGTGGATCAGAAGGTAACTCCGAAGATTCAAATGATTCAAGTGAATTAGGTGAAGGTGTCTTGCCTGATGTTGTTGGTAGTGACAAGAATGAATCACAAACTCCTGCTAATGACACTTCTGACAATGCTGCTAAATTGCCTCAAACTGGTGCTACATCTGGTATCTTGGCAACAATTTCTGGTATTCTTTTGATTGTTTTAGGTTTTTTATTAAAAGGGATTAAACCAAGAAAAGACTAATTAAGTTGTAAAGAAATAACCGATTCCAAAAATGGAGTCGGTTATTTTTTTCGTCTGGTGTGTCCAGTTAGTAAGTAGTTAATTCCGGGGATTAAACTTAAGAACCAGATAATGACGGTTGAAATTATTATTACGATAAAATATCTGGCAAACGTTGCTGGGATGCCACGTAGATCGATATTTTTGAAGAACCATGGTTCCACATAAAAAACTACTAGATTGTGGATTAAGTAGATACCGAAAACTAAAGGTGACATGAATTTAAAGAATCCTTTGACACTTCTGGATTTTATCCACAGTCCCCACTTCTGTAAGAGAATAAAAGCAGCTAATGACATTATCGGAATAAAGAGTGAAGTTACGTAGTAGCTGTTGTTAGTATCAAAGGTCTTGGGGACTGATTCGGAGAAGAAATTACCAAAGGTAGCAATTCCGATGAACAAAACTAATAACGCTAGTGTACTGATTTTATGGGGATCAATATTGCTGAGGATGTAGCCCAGGATATAGTAACCAACGAAGCCACCGATTAACATGAAACTTGAGACCGGAGAAATTTGAAAGACGTGTTTCATATCTTTTCCCATCATGACATTGACTGAAGGGATTAAGGAACAGGTGATTAACCAAACACTGGTGACATACATCAACATCTTCATATTGGCATTGTCGACAAAAGTTTTAATGATTGGCGATAAAATATAAATCCCGATTAAAGGATACATGAACCAAAGGACTGGTGAAGTGGGCTTACTCATGATAAATTTCAATCGATTCCAATATGCGTGATTGCTGATTTGGTTGGACGTTAAGTAGGCCGCAGTTGGCAAGATGATCGACCAGATCAAAAAGGGGATGGTTACCCGTGGAATTCTATTTTTCCAAGTGTACGAGAGCGACAAAGTCTTTTGACTGTTGAGAATCAAGGCGCCAGAGATCATGAAAAAAATCGGCACACTGATGTGGGCAAAGTAATTGAGCATCTTGATGATTTGCCAATCAGTTGTTCCAATATGTTTTAAAGTGTCGACTGTGGAAACGTGAATAAAGATAACTAACAGAATAGCTATCACGCGAATGAAATCCAGGTAAAATATGTGTTGTTTTTTATTCATAAGTAACCCCCATAAATAACTCTCTCAATTCTAATGTAAAACGCCACTAAAATGAAGTATTAGCGTATGATATAATGACAAAGTAAATTTATTGATTGGAAGAATTTATTATGAGAGTAGGAGAATCCCCAGGGACTGATTTCGTTAGATATTTAATTTGGATCGTATTTTCTATTGTAACTTTGATGTTGAAAAATCATGCGGCAAATAAGAATGGTTTGAACGTCTTTATAGTTATTTTATTTTTTATTGTTGGAATCGTAACGTTATTTTTGATGATTAGAAAATATGTCCGTGAAGAAGATTCTTTTTCTGATACAGCTGATGGTTTTGCTTATTCATTAGTTTCTAACATTGGATTTATTAGTTTGATGATTATCATTGCTGGTGCCTTGAGAATCTTGGTCAGTTATTTACAAATTTCGGGTAGATTACCAAAATTCGTGAATGATGATGTTGCTAGTGCAGATCAAAATGTTTTTATCTTTAACATGATTGCTAATGTCTTCGTGATAGCTATTCAGCAACAGTTAGTTCAAACAGGATTTTTCTTTAATTACTTTTTCAGAGATAGTTCAGCTTACAGTGCAATCATGGGAATTATCTTGAGTGGTGTGATTGCTGGTTTGATCAGTTTACCGGGCTCACTACTACAATTCTTCATGATGATGGCGCTTGGTTGGTGTTACGCTTTGACATACTTGTATACCAAGGATGAAAAAATGGCTATCTTCGTTGGTATGGTCAGTGCTATTGTAGGTACGATTATTATATAAATAGAGTGTGACTGAGCATGTTTAAAACAAATAGGCCGTGGTAATTTTTTAATTACCACGGCCTATTTGTTTTAAGCGATATAAAAATGTCCCCAATTTTTGGTTAATCAACAGAAATTAAGGCACTTGGTTCACATTCTAAAAGTGGTGAGATTTGGTTATCCACACACAGAGTCAAACTGTGCATTGCTCGGGTACAGATGGTATATAAAACATCGATACTGCGAGAATCTGGATAGTTCTTGGCTGAAATATCGTGACCAATCACGGCATCGAATTCTAATCCTTTAGCTAAATAAATTGGTAAAATCAAAATTCCCTTGGGAATTGAACGAAAGTCGGCATCTACTAGAGTAACGATTGATTCATCGCTAAAGTGAGTATAAATTTGTTCCGCTTGAGCTTGATTACGGGCTAAAATCGCCACGGTTTCATATTTTTGATTCAATTCTTTAGCAGTTTCTTTTAAACCATGATAGTAATCATTGTCGTTGAAGACTTTGATAACCGGATCTTCACCTTGACGAGAAAAGGCTTTGACCTGATCTCCATGTGGTAATAGTTTCTTAGCGAAGTTAGTAATTTCGGCAGTAGAACGATAACTCTGATTCAAAGTGATCGTAGTGATACGTTTCTTTTTAAAAAGTTCATTGACCTCGGTTACTAAGTCATTCTTTCGATAGGAACTAGTTAGGACATCTTGGGAACGGTCACCTAAAAGGGTCATTTTTGCGTTAGGAAAAGCGTGTTCGATGTATTTTAGTTGAGCCATCGTATAATCTTGAACTTCATCGATAAAGATGTGCTGGATACCGCGATTGACGCCACCGTCAGTCACAAAGTCACGCAAATAAAGAATTGCAACGGCATCGCTGAGACTCAATTTATGAGTTTCAATATTGTGGTCGATCGATTCGATCATCGTTTGCCAGACATTTTCGGAAACGAGTTGTTGGTCAAGTTTTCCGAGTAAGAACAAGTATTCTTTATAAGGATTGAAGAAATAGTTATTGATCAAAGCATTGTAAATTGGAGCGTAACGTTCTTTGAGAAATTCTTCAGCGATGATCTCACGTTGGTTAGTTGATTCCTCGATGTTGTGGTCCGTGATGATCTGTTGAAAATCTTCATCAGATAAGTTGTCGATTTCGGCTTGGACCCAATCTTCATTGCGATCTTGATGAATTCGTTTTTGAAGGTGCTTGATCAAGGCATTTTTCGTTTGTAAGAAGCGGTCGGGGATGTGATAAGCCGGATTAGTTGCCTGATAAATCGTATCGATTTCTGTTTTGGTAAAGAATGGTTTGCCTTCAAAAATTACATCCTCAAAATAAGGTGTGTGATGGGGATGATCATTTTCCAGTTGTTCTAATTTCTCCAAAAAGGCACCACTTTCCTTGTAAAGACGCATCTTAACAGTCGTTTCTGGTAAATTATGTTCGTCCTTTTCGTAACGCTCGAACAAGGTTTCCACTTGTACACCAGTCAGGCGCAAAGAAAGAAATTCATTGAGGGTCACTTGTCGCATATTTCGTTCGCCCAAACTAGGTAGGACTTCGGAAATATAATTACTGAATAATTTATTAGGAGAGAACAAAACAATGTTGTCAGCATTCATTGTTTCTCGGGAGTGATAGAGCAAGTAAGCTACTCGCTGCAGGATAGCTGAAGTTTTACCTGACCCTGCAACACCTTGGACTAGTAAAATATCGGAACGGGTGTCACGGATGATAGTGTTTTGTTCATGCTGAATTGTTGCAACGATATTCTTTAAATATTCGTCGCTATATTCACTTAGAACTGACTGTAAAATTTCGTCGCCAACCGTTTCATTGGTATCGAACATATTGCGGATTTTGTTGTGAACGATTTGAAATTGGCGTTTTTTCTTGAGTTCAACTTCAGCAGTTCCGTTAGGAGTTGGATAGGTCACTTTTCCTAAAGTTCCGTTGTAATAAATTCCGGAAACAGGAGCTCGCCAGTCATAGATTAAGAAATCTCCATCGTCATCTTGTAAAGTCGAAGTTCCGATATAAAGTGTATCGAGCTCACCATCTTCCACGATATCGATACGACCAAAGTAAGGTGAACCTTGTAAGTTTTCTAGTTTTAATTTATTGGAATTTAAAATGTTTTCATTTTCGACAGCCAAGGCAACCAATTGTTTCTGTTGTTGAACAGAAGCGTTAGTTTCCATTTGGTCATCGACTTCAGTAGTATTGACCTTAGTATTTTCACCGTAGTTTCGTTCGATCCGGTGAGTTTCTTTGTGAGCTTGATCAATACTCTGTGTAATTTTTTCGATTTTGTCGTCAATTTTTTCGGCAACAATATCAACGCGTTTTTGTTCGTCTTGTTTAGATTGATTAATCGTCATTAAAAATACCCCTCGTTGACAATTTGTGGTTTTTTCATTATGCTAATAGCAATTAGAGTACATTAAAGCATAATCATTTTTAAGTACTAATTCAAGTAGTTGCTTTCAGAGAATAGCTTCTAGGCTGTAAGAGCTATCGACCTTGTTTTAGGAAATGGATACGGGTAGCTCCCTTAGCGCCAAGAGTGGTAGAAAAATTTCTACAAAACAGGTGGCACCACGTGCAAGCGTCCTATTGTAATACAATGGGCGCTTTTTTTGTACCCAGATTTTGTTTTAGTGAATCAATGGAGGAAAAGACATGAAAACAAATACAATTTTAACAGGTGATCGTCCCACAGGTAAGTTACACATTGGTCACTATTTAGGTTCATTGAAAAACCGTGTTAAGTTACAAAATGAGGGTAAGTACAAGATGTTTATCATGATTGCTGATATGCAGGCTTTGACTGATAACGCTCGTGACCCTCAAAAAGTTCGTAACAGTTTGATTCAAGTTGCACTCGATTATTTGTCAGTCGGTATCGACCCAAGCAAAACTAATATTTTGGTTCAATCACAGATCTCTGCTTTGAACGAATTAACGATGTATTATCTTGATCTTGTCAGCGTTTCTCGTTTGGAAAGAAATCCAACTGTTAAATCAGAGATTAAGCAAAAAGGCTTTGGTCAAAGCATTCCAGCCGGATTCTTAACTTATCCAGTCAGCCAAGCAGCCGATATTACAGCTTTCAAGGCCGATACTGTTCCAGTTGGTGACGACCAAGAACCAATGTTGGAACAAACTCGTGAAATCGTTCGTACTTTCAACAACACTTATGATGTTGATACTTTAGTTGAACCCGAAGGAGTCTTTCCACCAAAAGGTCAAGGACGTCTTCCTGGTATCGATGGCAATGCTAAGATGAGTAAGTCATTAGGTAATTGTATCTACTTGTCAGATACAGCCGATGAAGTGACAAAAAAAGTTATGTCAATGTACACTGATCCCAATCACGTACACGTAGAAGATCCTGGTAAAATTGAAGGCAACACTGTTTTCACATATCTTGATGCCTTCGGTACTGATAAGGAAAAGATTGCTGAACTAAAGGAACACTATCAAGCAGGTGGTTTGGGTGATGTGAAAGTTAAACGTTATCTAAATGATGTTTTACAAGAAATCCTTGAACCAATTCGTAATCGCCGTGCTGAATACGAAAAAGATATTCCTGGTGTTTACGATATTCTTAAAAAAGGTAGCGAAAATGCCAATATTGTTGCTAACCAAACTTTATCTGAAGTTAGAAAAGCCATTGGTGTTAACTATTTCGACTAGTTTCTGAAAATTAAAAACGCTTTTACAGAAAAATGCTATACTTAACTCTTGATTTTATCAAGAGTGGGGTGTAGCATATTTTTTGTTCTAAAATATCAAAAGTTTTTTTAAAGAAAATGAGGTGAAAGAGTGGACGATTATAACTTGGTTGGTTTTGCCATGCGTTACACGATGGTCAAAAAGCGAATTGCGGCTAGTTATTTGAAAAAAGAGGATTTGAATACTTTTGAAAGTATCCTTTTGGCAATTGTGTTTAAACGCGGTAAATGTACCCAAGATAAGCTCGGTGAAATCACTTTGTTCGATGGTGCAAGCATAGCTCGTGCTTTAAAAAAACTAGAGGATCGCGGATTTGTATCCCGGCAAGCTGATCCTAACAATCGTCGTAAGAAAATCGTAACTATTACTGACGCAGGCTTGAAACTTTATGGTGAAGTTCGTGAAGCTTTTCAAGATAGTAATGACATGATTTTTAAAGGCATAACTTCTGAAGAACAAAAAGAATTAGATAGTATTTTGATGAAGGTTTACAAGAATCTTGATGATATTGAAATACCAACTAAATAAATTAAGAGAAGAGGAATATTGTTATTATGGCGAATAATAAAGCAATTGTGGATGCACACGGGAAACCCTTTAACCGTAATCTATTGGTTCTAGTGCTTCTTGTGGGTACATTTTGTACGGTCTTAAACGGTACAATTTTAACTACAGCTTTTCCAACCTTGATGAAAGAATTCAACGTTACAACTTCTGATGTTCAATGGTTAACAACTGGATTCTTGATGGTCAACGGAATTATGATTCCCGTTACCGCTTGGTTGAGTAATAATTTCAGTACAAAAATTTTATATATTATCGCAATGTCGACGTTCTTAGTCGGTACGATCATGGCCTTTGTGGCTCCAACATTTTGGGTGATCTTGGCTGGACGTTTGATTCAAGCGATTGGTGTTGGTATTACCATGCCTTTGATGCAAGTGGTAATGCTGTCGATTTTCCCGGCTAACCAGCGTGGTGCAGCCATGGGATTAGGTGGTCTAGTTATTGGGTTAGCCCCAGCGATTGGACCAACATTATCAGGTTTCATTATTGATAACTTTGAGTGGAGAGCTCTTTTTGGAATGATCATTCCAATTGTTATTTTAGTTTTGATTTTAGCATTTTTCTTCATGCGTCCTGTTATTCAAACACATCGCACTAAGTTAGATGTCTTGTCACTAGTTGAATCAACACTAGGTTTTGGTGCTATCCTTTATGGATTCTCATCCGTTGGTGATAACGGTTGGGGTTCAATGACTGTTATTGCTTCAATCATTGTTGGTGTTATTTTTATTCTCTTGTTTGGTTACCGTCAATTACACATGGACAAACCATTCTTGGAATTACGTGTCTTTACTGAAAAGAAATTTGCGATTGCCGCTGCCTTGTCATCAGTTACTAACATGGCGATGGTTGGTGTTGAAATGGTCTTACCACTTTACCTTCAAATCGTGAAAGGGATGTCAGCTTTCCACTCTGGATTGACTTTGCTCCCTGGTGCTTTGATGATTGGTGTTATGAGTCCAATTACTGGTAATGCATTTGATAAGTATGGACCAAAAGACTTAGCTCGTATGGGAATGTTCCTATTAACAGCTGGTACGATTCCATTCTTGTTCTTAACAAAACAGACACCAGTTTTAGACATCGTTGTTCTTTACATGATTCGAATGTTTGGTATTTCTATGGTCTTGATGCCTGTTACAACTGATGGTATGAACGCTTTGCCATTCAACTTGATGAGTCACGGTACAGCCGTTAATAACACAGTTCGTCAAGTCTTCAGTTCCATGGGTACAGCTATTTTAGTCAGTGTCTTGACTAACGTAACTAACAATTTGAAACCCGGACAATCAGTTCTAAAAGCTACTCCATTGGCTTACCAAGATAAATTCTTCAGTGCTACATTGAGTGGTTATCATGCAGCCTTTGGCGTTGCCATCTTCTTCTGTTTAGTCGGATTCTTGATCACATTTATGGTTAAGAACAGTGCTAAGTCAAAAGAAATTAAAATCGAAAAGACAGAATTGGCAGGTGAAGAATAATGGTCTTAATTTCAATCCTAATTTGTGCAGGACTAGCTTATTTCTTCGCTGTCTTCCTCAAAAATAAAAAAGTCGGTTATGGTCTAAGTTTTACCTTCATCGCTTTGTTCATTGTCGGTTTAGTAATGTTGATTTCAAATGAGTACAATCATTTTGGAATGGAAAAAGTTACGACTGAAAAGACAGAACAAATCCAGTCAGTTCAAAAGAGTGCTAGTTTGTTATTGAGAAAAGATTTGGGCACGAGTGGTAAAGAGAACGTTTATGTTTACCGTACTCCAGCAACAGCCAAAGCTAAGAAACCTCAAACAACAAAAGCTGATTTACACGTGAAAAATATTGTTAAAACAGGCGATTATTCATCAGCAACGTTGACGAAAAAAACAACACGCTGGGAATATAAGAATGGATTTTACTCTTTCTTGTTTGGAATTTCAGACAACAACAAGGAATTCGTTAAACAGACGAACACCTTCAAAGTTGGTCAAGACTGGTTAGTTCTTTCGACTACCCAAGCTAAACAGCTCCAAAAGAAAATGAGTAGTAAATCATTCAAGCAACAAATGAAACAAGAAGGCGAAGCTTACGTTAAGGCAGCAGTAGCTAAAGCAATGCAAGCTAATCCTGCCATGACAAGCAGCCAACAAAAACAAGTTATGCAACAAGCCCAAAAAGAGTTCCAAGCTCAGGCTCAAGCAAAACTAGTTGAAGAAATTACAAAATAAAGAGATAGAGTCAAATACGTTAAGTGTTTGGCTCTTTTTTTGTGGTGTTTGATGCCGTTTCCCAGAGCTGTTGTTCCAGACTGGATTCGGATCTATGCAGTTGATTTGGTAAATTCTGAAATGGATACGATTTTATTTTTAATAGGGAGATGAATAACGTTGATTAAAATATCAAATTCCAAATCAGAATAGAATTGATATTTCTAAATGAACAGAAAGCAAATAACAAAAGGAACTAAAATTCAGTCCGGAATAGCAAAGCCGATTTGGCTCAGTGGTGAAATTTTGACTTGGCGCTTTAGCGCCTAGCCAAAGGTCGAGCTTGGAGACTTTTTCCGGTCTTGAAAAAGGCTTCAAGTCGGCCCACCGCATTCCACAAAATCAGCTTTGCTATGGGGGACGGCATACTTCCCCCAACAAAAAATAGTATTCAATTTTTCATATTGAATTTTAATGTAAACTCTCTCATAATTGTTTTCGAAAGGGGATATTATGGGGATTAAAAAACAATTACTTTTTGCAACTTTGTTTGCATCTAGCTGTCTATTGTCAACAACAGTAGTTAAAGCTGATACGACAACTGTTCAAGAAGAAACTCAACCAACACAACAAGTACAACAACCAGTTTCACAGGCTACACAGGCAAAAACTACATCGGGGGATGTTGTTGAAAGTAGTTCAAAGACTGAGACAGATCAGATTCAGGGTCAAACCAGTGTTCAAGAAAATAAACAAAATAACACTCAAAATGTCTCTACACAGACTGAACAATCTCAAACTGCTTCAGACAAGACACAAGTGGAACAAAGTGCAACTACACAAGCTACTCAGGTTCAAAATTCATATCAAGATACAGCGGTGAATGGTGTCTTTACCATTGGTAATCAAACAGTCACTTTATATGACAATAATGGTAATTTGATTACCAACCGTCGTTTGATGGCTAATACTGCATGGCGGGCTGATTATCATCGCGTTGATAATACCAATGGTAAACAATATTATCGTGTGGCTACAACTGAATACGTTGACGCTACAACGGGAACTTATAAGGATTATGCTCAACCATACTCCGGAGTTGTGACAGTGGTTTATAAAAAAGGTGCCAGTGTTCATGATTTTCAAGGCTATGGAGATAAGGCAGTATATTTAGGAAATACTTTACCAACTGGAAGTAGTTGGAAAGTAAACAGTAAGGCCTAATTTGGTGGTAAGAATTGGTATCAAGTTGGTAAGGATACTTGGGTACCACAAGATTATGTCATTGAAGCAAATGCTCAATATAAACAGGCTGATTGGATCTCGGGTGTTCCTTTGATTTCACAACGACCAGAACTACCAAACGGATGTGAAATTACTGCCGTTACTATGATGTTGCAATATGCCGGTGCGAAAGTTAATAAAATGCAAATGGCTAGAGAAATGCCTCGTAGTGGGGATCCAAACTATGGTTACATCGGACAACCTTGGGACGGAACAGGAATTACAATTTTTCCATCAGCATTGATGAGTCTTGTGGAAAAGTACGCCGGGTCAGCCAAAGATTTAACTGGACAAACTTTTAATGCCGTTAAATATCAAATCAATATCGGCCATCCCGTCGTAACTTGGAATACGCTCCATGGTTTTCCATATCACGCTTTAGTGGTAACGGGTTACGATAAAAATTACGTTTATTATAATGATTGCTGGACAAATCAAACGACCCAAATGGGTATCAACCAGTTTATCAATAATTGGAACACTCAAAGACGACGTGCTATCAGTTATTAAAAAAATGCAGGCACAAGTTGTCTGCATTTTTATGTAAGCTAATAAATAGATTTCATGCAAAGTAATTGTGATAATGATTAGTCGAGAATGATTATAGAGGTGATATTGTGGAAAAAGTTTTTGAGATACGTGATCTATCTTATTCAGTTGGGGATAAAAAAATTCTTAAGCACATCAACTTAGACATTGAAAAAGGAAAATACATTACGATTATTGGACCATCAGGTAGTGGTAAAAGTACTTTGATGAGAATTTTGGCTTCGATGATTTCAGAAACTTCGGGGGAAGTTTTGTTTAATGGTCGAAAAATTGAAACTTACGAACCGACTAAATACCGTCAGCGTGTTTCTTATGCTTTTCAACAACCAACCCTGTTTGGTAAAACAGTACGAGAAAATTTAAATTTCCCGTTTGAAGTTAGGAATCAAGAATTTGATGAAGCTAAAGTTAAAGAATATTTACAGATGGTTAATCTAGATGAAAGCTATGTCGACAAAAGTGTTAACGATGTATCTGGTGGAGAAAAACAACGGATTGCATTGATTAGAAATTTGATTTTTCCACCCGAAGTGTTGATAACTGATGAAGTTACTGCTGGGCTAGATGTGGAAAACAAGACAATAGTCCATGAAATGTTACAACGATTTAATCAGCAAGGAGTAACAATTTTGCGTGTGACTCATGATGAATCAGAAATTGAAGCCTCACACGATACGATTACGATTAAAGATGGGATGGTGCAAAATGTCTAATTTAACAGTGTCTAATTCTACTTTAATGTTAGGTTTTGTTTTGGTTTTAGTAGCTTTGGTAATTGGTTACATTGAAAAATTGCAAATTAATAAAGATATTTTAATAGGTGTCGTTCGTGCTATTGTCCAATTATCAATTGTTGGTTATATTTTAAAATTCGTGATCAAAGCAGACGATATTTGGTTAACCGGAGCTTGCTTTGTAATTATTGTGCTCAATGCGTCTTATAATGCTGGTAAGCGTGGCAATGGTATTCCTAAGGCCTTTCAATCCTCACTACTAGCAATTTTTGTAGGTACCACGATAACGTTAGGAACGTTGGTGTTAACTGGTTCGATTAAATTTATCCCTGAACAAATTGTGCCAGTCACCGGAATGATTGCCAGTAACATCATGGTCGCAATCGGACTCTGTTATCGCAATATGAAGCAGACCTTTACTGACCGTCATCAACAAATCCTTGAGAAATTAGCTTTAGGTGCTGATGTGAAATTAGCGTCACTCGATATTTTACGAGATAGTATCAAAAGTGGTATGCAACCGACGATCGATTCAATTAAAACCTTAGGATTAGTCAGTTTACCGGGTATGATGTCCGGCTTGATTTTTGCGGGTGTTGATCCAGTCAAAGCTATCAAATACCAAATTATGGTCACTTTTATGCTTTTGGCTTCAACTGGTCTAGGTTCAATAATTTCTTGCTATCTGGGCTATCGTCAGTTCTTTAATGAACGAAAACAATTAAGAAATGAACTAATTTCTTAGCTATGTGAAAATAGGTCTACTATGTAGGCCTATTTTTTTATATAATTGATACAATGGGATGTGATGTAATTTGAAGTTAGCAGTTATCGAAATTGGATCTAACTCCATTAGAACATCTGTGTATCGATCTTCGAAAAAGAATCGTTTTAAAACGTTGGATCGTTGGCGTGAACCGGTTAGACTGGGCAAATCTATTACCCAAAGCCGACTTTTGACCAATGAACAGATTGAAGAAACAATCGATGTTCTAAAGAAATTTCAAACACGAATCGAAAGGTACCAAGTAGACCGAACTAGTTTGATTGCTACGGCAGCAGTCAGAATGGCCAAAAATCAAGAACAACTGATTTTTGCCGTTTTAAAAGAAACCGGTCTCCAATTAGAAATCATCAATGAGCAGGAAGAAGCTTATTATGACTATGTGGCAGTCAGAAGCACGATGCGAATTAAAGACGCACTGATTGTCGATGTTGGTGGCGGTAGCAGTGAAATTAGTTTGGCCAAGAAGGGACGCTTAAAGCATGGCTTGAGTATCCCAATCGGAGCCATTTCAATTTCTGATTTGTATTTAGCGAGTGATCCAATTAAACAAGAAAAATTGAAGGCAGCTCGAAAAGATATTAATGAACGACTAGATCGACTAGGCTGGATGAATACTAATGCGACTTTTGTTGGTTTGGGCGGTACATTGCGAGCTGTTACGAGTATTTTGAATCGTGAAAACAAGAAAAAAAAGACGCTTCACAATTCAGTGATCACTACCAAACAAATTGATGAACTTTTCAATAAATTGATTCATTTGTCAATTGAAAAACGTAGTCAGATCAAAGAATTGAGTGATGGACGCTATGAAGTTATTTTAGGAGGGATTTTGATAATTTCTGAAATCATCAAAAAAACCCCCTCGACCGAAATTCGTTTTTCAAACTTCGGCGTTCGAGAAGGCTATGTCTTTAACTATTTTCACAAGATGCATTTAAAAGAGTGAATTAAGCCCGACTTGGAATGGTTATTTGAGCAGAACTCAAGACGTGACCATCCATTTTGTGCAATAATTCATTCATCCAGAAACCATTTTCCAAATCAAGATTATCATCTAGTGCGAACACTTTGAGAATGTAATCATGGGTTTGATCTGGTGGATTTGGACCGTTGTATCCAGTTGGAACATCGGATCCATCAAGCAGAGGACTAGCAGAACTATTCTTCCCTTGAACGACTGGGCTTTTAGCTAACTGACTGAAGTTTTCGGGAATATTGACTTGAGAACTAGGAATGTTAGCAGTAGTCCAGTGAATCCATTCAAATCCACAGACGGGAATTGAATCAGGATCAGTAAAAGTCAAAGCGATAGTTTTTGTTTCTGCTGGAAGATTAGATAATTGGATTGGGAAACTGATAATAGGTTTCCCATTTTTTATTTCTTCAGGAGCAGCGTATTTGCCATATTTATCGGGCAACAAATTATTGGGTAAATCAACTTTGATATCCATATAAAAATCTCCTTTGAATGAGGTGTAGTAAATGAAACAAATAGATAATAACGACCTATCTACTAATATTGTAGAACAGGTACAAAAGATTGAACAAGCTAATAATAAGAAAATCAGTATCTATTCTGATTATTCAAATCAAGATTTCTTAACACTTGATCAAGCTAGTCATGAAATTAAAGGTGACACAATTAAGATCATTATTACGAACGAAAAATTCCGTGATTTTGTTTTAGCACATGAGTTGTATCACATTGATCTAGAATTGTCAGATGAGCCAAGTATTAGTTGTGCCGTGACTTCAGGTAAGCCAGACTACGATGGACGAATTTTGGCCATTGCCAATTCAGTTTTTGAAACATTGGAACATGTCTCAGTTTTGAAGTCACAACAAGCTGACGGAACATATAATGATGAGACTAAGGCGGAATTTTTGAAGGGCATCGATGTCGCTTTGAAGCCTAAGGTACAATTAGATCTGGCTAATATGCGATTCTATCGGACTTTAATTATGTTTGATGGCATTATTTTTAGTGAGCATGCTAAAGATAGTGAATGGAAAGATGAATTTCCTACATCATATAAATATGCTAGCCGGTTGGTCAAAATTGCGGAAGCTAATGACTTATCGGATCCATTCCACTTTAGAAGAGCTTTAGTGAACGCACTTGATACTTATAATGAAGTTATTTTAGAGAACGGTTATGAAGGATTGGGGTACCACGAATTTTTGAATATTACGCCGGTACTTTCAAAGCGCCAATTGCGTTTGGAATTGAATCAGGTTTATCAAGTTAAACATTCAGCTTTCAAAAACCGTGCTACTGGTAAGGATGCCTTTGTTCTATTAGGTATCAACGATGGGCAAAGTGTAACGACATTAGATATTGATCCTAACAAAGTGACACCAGAGTTTTATAAAGCATTCTATCAATATAAAATTGAAGATGTTTTCAAGAAAGAAGAGGTCAGATTCTTAACTAGATAGGAGGAGTTTTTGTGCAGAAGATTGAGGAATTTAAACAATTATTGAAAGAGGCAAAGTTTGTAACATTTCTAACTGGTGCAGGAGTTTCAGTTCCGTCAGGAATTCCTGATTACCGTTCGAAAAATGGGCTCTATAAGCGGGAAAAATTTAATTTTCCGCCAGAGTATATGTTGAGTCACGACAATTTGATCAAGCATCCGGATGTTTTTCACGACTTTGTAGTTCATAATATGTACTTTCCTGATGCACAACCGAATATCATTCATAAAAAAATGGCAGAGATCTCTAATCAAAAAGGTGCAATTGTGACGCAAAATGTTGATAAATTGCATACTAAGGCTGGAGCAAAAAATGTCATAGAATTTCACGGCAACTTGTACGATAATATTCATTGCTTAACTTGTGGCAAAGAGTTCGATTATAAGCAATATTTGAAGGATTATCGACATCACGAAGATAACGGAATTATTCGTCCCGGTACAACTGTCCTGTATGGTGAAAATATTAACCCTGAAAACTTTCAAAATGCCGCCTTGGCGGTTCAAAAAGCTGATCTATTGGTTGTGGTTGGAACTAGTTTCAAAGTTTATCCATTTGCTGGCTTACTAGAATACAGTTCACCAAAGGCTAAATTAGTTGCAATCAATAAGGAAGATTTACATATGGATTCAACAGGTTTAATGATTACAGATGATGCAACGAACGTTTTTTCACAAATATAAAAAAATGCTATACTTAATATCAATTTGAAAGCGGTGGAGGTTAATATATTGACTGAAGATAAAAAAACATTTTACATAACAACTCCCATTTATTACCCATCAGGTAAATTAACAATTGGGAACTCATATACAACGATTGCAGCGGACACATTAGCTCGTTACAAGCGCAATGAAGGCTATGACGTCTTTTTCTTAACAGGAACTGACGAACATGGTCTCAAAATTGAACAAAAAGCCGAAGAAAAACACATGCAACCACAAGAATATGTGGACATGATGGCTAAAGGTATCAAAGAACTCTGGAAGAAATTGGACATTTCCAACGACAAGTTCATTCGTACCACTGACGAATATCACGTTAAGGCTGTCCAAAAAATTATTGAACGTTTAATTAAACAAGGCGATATTTATTTAGGTGAATATGCTGGTTGGTATTCAGTTGATGATGAAGAATACTTTACTGAATCACAATTGGCTGAAGTTTACCGTGATAAGGATGGCAATGTTACTGGCGGAAAAGCTCCATCTGGACATGAGGTTCAACTAGTTAAGGAACCTTGTTATTTCTTTAGAATGAACAAGTACGCTGATCGTTTGTTGCAATATTACAAAGACAATCCAACCTTCATCCAACCAGAAATTAGAAAGAATGAAATGATCAACAACTTCATTAAACCAGGTCTTGAAGATTTGGCTATTTCAAGAACTAGTTTCAACTGGGGTGTTAAGATTCCAAGTAATCCTGAACACGTCGTTTATGTTTGGGTCGATGCATTGTTGAACTATATTACAGCTTTAGGTTATGGCAGTGATGATGATTCACTCTTCAAGAGATACTGGCCTGCTAACGTCCAATTCGTTGGTAAAGAAATTGTTAGATTCCATACAATTTATTGGCCAATTATTTTGATGGCACTAGATTTGCCACTTCCAAAACAAGTCTTTGGCCACGGCTGGTTATTGATGAAAGACGGTAAGATGTCTAAGTCTAAAGGTAACGTCGTTTACCCTGAAATGTTAGTTTCAAGATACGGCCTAGACTCACTTCGTTATTACTTGATGCGTGCTATGCCATTTGGTAATGATGGGGTCTTCACTCCAGAAGATTATGTTGACAAGATCAACTATGACCTAGCTAATGACTTAGGAAATCTTTTAAACAGAACTATTTCAATGATCAACAAGTATGACGATGGCAAGATCGTGACAACAAAAGCTGTTACTGACTTGGATAAGGATTTAGAAAAGACTTATGCTGATACTTTGGCAGAATATCGTCAACACATGAATAAATTTGAATTTCCTGATGCTTTAGCTAGTGTTTGGGCTTTCATCAGTCGTGCTAATAAGTATATTGATGAAACACAACCTTGGGTTCTAGCAAAAGATGACAGTAAGAAAGCTGAATTACAATCAGTCCTTGGTCACTTAGCTGAATCACTTCGTTTGATTGCCTTGTTGATCAGTCCTGTAATGACTCAAGCACCAGTCAAGATGTTTGCTCAATTGGGATTAGATTATGACAAAGATAAGTCACTCGATTTTGGTGAAACAGTTGTCGGTAAGACTGTAACGAAAAAGCCAGAACCAATTTTCCCAAGACTAGATGCTCAAGAAGAAGTCGATTATATCAAGGGTAAGATGGCTGAAGAACAAGCTAAGCATGGTGCTGGTAAGTTGAGTAAATCCGCTCAAGCTAAAGCTAAGGCTCAAAAGGCTGAAGATGATGGTTTCCCAGAAGAAATTCAATTCGATGACTTTGCTAAAGTTAAGATGGTCGTAACTGAAGTTCTAGATGTTAAACCAGTTGAGAATTCAGATAAATTATTACAATTTAAACTTGATGATGGTACTGGTGTTGATCGTCAGATCCTTTCTGGAATGCACAAGTATTATCCAAATTACAAAGAATTGATCGGTAAGAAAATCTTAGCAGTCGTTAACCTCAAACCTCGTAAGATGGTTGGTGAATGGAGTAATGGAATGTTGCTTTCAACTGAAAAAGGTGACGAAGTTAAACTTGCTATTGTCGACAATTCACACAAGAATGGAGCAATCTTAGGTTAATCTATGAAAATATTTGATACGCACACACATTTAAATGACGAAGCATTTGCCGGTCAGACGCAACAGTTTATCGATAATGCCAAAGAACTAGATGTTGTGGAAATGGCAATCATTGGCTCAAATGAAGAATTCAATATTGAGGCAATTCGTCTAGCTCAAAATTATCAACCACTGCATGCTGTTGTTGGTTGGCATCCCGAATTTGCTAAGGAATACAATGAAGAACAGCTCGTGAATCAAATTCAATTGCCTGAAGTAGTTGGTATTGGAGAAATTGGTTTAGATTATCACTGGGAAGAAGATCCTGAACCAGAAATTCAAAAGAAGGTTCTAATTCAACAATTAGATGTGGCTAAGCAATACAATATGCCAGTTTCTATTCATTGCCGTGACGCTTTTGATGACATGTATCAAATTTTGAAAAATCATGATATGTCAAAATCTGGTATCATCATGCACAGTTTTAATGGTGATGTTAATTGGTTGAATAAGTTCTTGGACCTTGGATTGTGGATTTCATACAGTGGTGTGGTTTCGTTTAAAAATGCACCTGAAGTTCATGAATCGGCTAAGAACACTCCTTTGAATCGACTATTGGTGGAAACTGATGCTCCATATTTGACACCGGAACCTTATCGTGGGCATCAAAATCAACCTGCTTACACGAGATATGTGGTTGATGCGATTGCTAAATTGAAGGATATTGATCCATCGGTTGTGGCAGAAGAAACCTTTAATAATGCTCACAAAGTGTATAATTTATGAAAAAAATAAAAGAAATTATTGTCGTTGAAGGCAAGTCTGATACTAATCGTCTGAAAGATTGTTTTGGGGATGTTGATACGATTGAAACGACTGGATCAGCTTTGAATGAAGAAACGATTGAACGAATCAAAATTGCACAAAAAACGCGGGGCGTGATTATCTTTACTGACCCTGATTTTAATGGCAATCGATTGCGGACAATTATTTCTAAAGCTGTTCCCAATGCATTGCAAGCCTTTTTGCCAAGAAACCAAGCCACCCCTAAAAAAAGTGATGGTAGTTTAGGAATTGAACATGCCAATAACGCCGATATAAAAGCTGCTCTTGAGGCGGTTTACACGAAGAGTGACACCAATTTCCAAAATTATGACCATGATGATTTGGTCAACTTGGGCTTGACGGGATTAAGCGATTCGCAGCAAAGACGTGAATTTGTTGGTTCAGAGTTAAAGATTGGTTACACGAATGCAAAGCAATTTTTGAATCGATTGAATATGTTTCAAATCAATCCCGAAGATTTAGTTTCAGCAGTTAAAAAATTTGATGAAGGAAGTACTAATGACACAAAATAGATTAAGTATCGCCGATCCTATTCGGACCAATGACATCATGCGAAAGTACAAGCTGCGTGCCAAGAAAAGTTTAGGACAAAATTTTTTAACGAATGAAAAAGTTTTGGACGGAATTGTTGATGCCAGTGGTTTGCAAGCTGATGAAATTGCCATCGAAATTGGACCTGGTATTGGTGCTTTAACGGAAAAATTAGCGCAAGTGGCACAAAAAGTTTATGCGTTTGAAATTGATGAAAATTTGATTCCAGTTTTGGCTGACACTTTGCAATATTATGACAATATCGAAGTTATCAATCAGGATATTCTAAAAGTTGACCTTGATCAATTTGTCAAAGATCACGGGTTGGAAGGTAAGACTATCAAGGTAGTTGCTAACTTACCTTATTACATTACAACCCCAATCATGTTGAACCTTATCAACAGCGACTATCCATTCCAATCATTAGTTTTGATGATGCAAAAGGAAGTTGCAGAACGAATCACAGCAAATCCAGGTCATCGTGAATATGGTTCATTGACAATTGCGGTTCAAACACAAATGAAGGCGAGAATTGATCGAATCGTTGGACGGAATTCATTTATTCCTAGACCTAAGGTTGATTCAGCGGTAGCAGTCTTGGATCGTTTACCAAAAGAACAAGTTGATATTGCTGATCCTGTCTTCTTCAACAAAGTAGTTCGTTCGGCTTTTGCTCACAAGCGTAAGAGTTTGATGAATAATTTGTTGAATTGGCAAGGCCGGACTGATGAAAGTCGTGAAAAAATCAAAGCGATTTTTGAAAAATGTGGCATCGCTGAGAATGCCCGTGCAGAGCAAGTTTCCATCGCTCAATTCAAACAAATGGCGGAAGAATTTCAAAAATAAAAAACTTGTAAATGAAGATAATCCTTGAAATTTTCAATAAAACGTGGTAAAATTTCACTCCTAAGGAGTGATTATTATAATGCCAACATCATTGAAGACAATCAAGAGTCGTTTAGATTCACACTTAGGTGAGAATTTAACAATTGTCGCACAAGCAGGTCGTAAGAAAGTAATCCGCCGTCGCGGAACTTTGTCAGAAACGTTTCATTCAGTATTTGTTGTAGATTTGGATCAAAATGAAAACTCTTTTGAAAGAGTTTCATACAGTTATGCTGATCTATTAACAAAATCAATTGATATTCACTTTGATAGTGAAGAACCAGCTGAAGAATCAGAAATGGATTCAGAAGCAGAAGCCGAATAATAAGAACTCGTTAGTGGGTAATAACCCAACTTTAAGAAAACAAGCTCTACAAAATAAACCTAAGGCAATCGTATTTTGATTACCTTGGGTTTATTTTTTGGCGTTTTGGTGTTTTGGTGAAGTATGCCGTCCTCCGCAACAAAGCTGATTGGGCTGGAACGCCCTGGGCACGACTTGAAGCTTTTTCAAACCCGGAAAAATCTTCAAGCTCGGCCTTATTCTAAGCAATAAATTGCTAAGAATAATTTCCATCAGCTTTGTTGCTCCGGTGCTGAATAACGGATCTATGTTTTGATTATTTTCCATTTTTTTTAGAAATTGATGTTCTATTGGGATTAACCTATGTTCTTATTTTTATGGAAATGGAATTCTAATTGGTGTCACGCTATTTTTGAAAATGGTTCTTGAAGGATTGGAATAGAATTTCTGTTCTTAAAAAAATTCCTCAATTAATTATGAAGGACAAAGATCCAAACTGGATTCAGAATAGAACGTGATATGCAAACCCTATAAGTTATTACCTCAATAAAAAATAGAATTGTTCTATAGTCTGGAGCACAAAACCTGTGTCGGCAGCGTTTCAGTCCATCACAGGTTTTGTGCGGAAGACGGTAATTAACCACTATCGAAAATAAGTAATAAATCAAAAAAACTTGTTTCACGTTTATAAAGTTAGTAGAATGATACTGTTTACATTCAAAAAAATATGAATTGTTCATTGTTTTGCTTTATAATCTTGTAGAGAGATACGTTTTAGGAGAAAAAAAGATGAAAACACGAAGAAGCGAACGTTTAATTGATATGACTCGCTATTTACTCGAACGACCACATACGCTAATTTCATTGGCGTTTTTCGCTGACCGTTACGAATCAGCTAAGTCATCGATATCTGAGGATTTAGGAATTTTAAGAAGAACCTTTATGATTCGAGGTATTGGAGTTTTAGAAACATTGCCAGGTGCTGGCGGTGGGGTGATTTTTACACCGGGAATTTCTAAAAAAGAAGCGACTGAATTTGTGGAGGAAACTTCAAAGAAGTTAGTTGAACCAAATCGGATTTTGCCAGGAGGTTACTTATATTTAACTGATTTATTGGCTGATCCAGAATTGCTAAGAAATGTCGGTCGAATGATTGCTACACAATATTCGCAAAGTTCAATCGATGTTGTCATGACAGTGGCTACTAAGGGGATTCCAATTGCCCAAAGTGTTGCTAATTTCTTGAACATTCCATTTGTAATCGTCCGTCGTGATTCTAAAATCACTGAAGGTTCAACAATTAGTGTCAACTATGCATCAGGGTCAAGTGACCGGGTAGAAAAAATGGAACTTTCCAAACGTAGTTTGAAGGAAGGCTCCCGCGTTTTAGTAGTTGATGATTTTATGAAGGGCGGCGGTACGATCAATGGTTTGCGTAGTTTGATCTCAGAATTCAACGCAATCTTTGTTGGTGCTACAGTCTTTGCTGAAAATATTAATATCAACAGTCAATTTGGTGATTCAGATGTTACTTCAATCTTTAAAGTAACTAAAATTGATACTAAAAATCGAATTTTAAACGTTGAACCAGGAAATTATTTGACAAATACTGATTTTAGTTATTTTGAATAAATTCTTGATTGAGCAGTTATGTATAATAATGCTATTATATATAAGGATATTTGAATGACTGAAGGGAGTTTCTGATGTCGAATCGTTATGTAATAATTCTTGCAGCCGGAAAAGGCACAAGAATGAAATCGAGACTATACAAGGTATTACATCCTGTTGCAGGTAGAGCTATGGTTGACCATGTTTTGACTCAAGTTGAAAAAATTGAACCCGACTTGATTGAAACAATTATCGGTAATGGTGCTGATAAGGTTAGAGATCTACTTGGTGATAGAACGAAGTATGCTTTACAAGAAGAACAACTAGGAACAGCTAATGCTGTGATGCAAGCTGAAAAAGATTTGGGAAATAAAGAGGGAATCACGCTAATCGTAAATGGTGATACACCACTTTTCACTGCTGAAACTTTTGAAAATTTGCTTGATTATCACGAAAAGCAAGAAGCTGCTGTTACAATTTTGACAGCCCACGCTGACAATCCATTTGGTTACGGTCGTATCGTCCGTGATAATGGTGGCAACGTCGAAAAAATTGTTGAACAAAAAGATGCTTCAAGAAGTGAGCAAGAAATTCAAGAGATTAATACTGGTGTTCTCTGCTTTGACAACAAGTTGCTCTTTGAAAACTTGCACAAGGTTAACAATGACAATGCTCAAGGTGAATACTATTTACCAGACGTGATTTCTCTTTTGAAGGAACAAGGTAAAAAAGTTGCTGCTTATGAGATGGCTGATCTCAGTGAATCACTTGGTGTCAATGACCGTGTTGCTTTGTCACAAGCTGAGAAGATTATGCAAAGAAGAATCAATGAAAGTCATATGCGTGATGGTGTCACAATCGTTGACCCAGATAATACATACATTGATATTGATGTTGAGATTGGTAACGATACTGTTATCGAACCTAATGTTAAGATCTTTGGCAAGACGACAATTGGTTCAGAATGTGTAATCGGTTCAGGCTCAAGAATTTCTGATTCTGAGATTCAAGACAATGTTGAAGTTATTAGTTCAACAATTGAAAGTGCCATTATGCACAAGGGCAGCAACATTGGCCCTAATTCACACTTGCGTCCTAAGGCAGAAATTGGCCGTGATGTTCATATCGGTAATTTCTGTGAAGTTAAGAATGCCAAGATTGGTGATAGAACTAAAGTAGGTCATTTGACATACGTTGGTGATGCAACGCTTGGAACTGACATTAACGTTGGTTGCGGAGTTGTCTTCGTTAACTATGATGGTGTTAAGAAGTGGCACAGTACCATTGGTGACCATTCATTCATTGGTAGCAATTCAAATATTATTGCACCAGTAGAAATGGCTGACCACTCGTTTATTGCAGCGGGTTCAACTATTACAAAAGATATTCCAAAGCATGCGATGGCTATTGCGCGTCAAAGACAAACAAACAAAGAAGATTTTTGGGATAGATTACCACTATCAAAAAGTGAAGAATGGAAATAAGGGTGAATAATTAAATGTCATTTGAAAATAATGAACGACGTATGAAAATTTTTGCATTGAACTCAAACAAGCCATTGGCAGAAAAAATTGCTAAGACTGTTGGAGTACCACTTGGAAAGTCATCAGTTACACGTTTCAGTGATGGTGAAATCCAAATCAATATTGAAGAAAGTATTCGTGGAGCAGAAGTCTTCTTAATTCAATCAACTTCAGCACCAGTTAACGACAACTTGATGGAACTTTTGATCATGGTTGATGCACTTAGACGTGCTTCAGCTAGTGTGATCAACGTTGTGATTCCTTATTATGGTTACGCTAGACAAGACCGTAAGTCTCGTTCACGTGAACCTATCACAGCTAAACTAGTTGCTAACATGTTGCAACGTGCTGGTGTTGATCGTGTGCTTGCACTTGATCTTCATGCTGCACAAATCCAAGGATTCTTTGATATCCCAGTTGACCATTTGATGGGTGCTCCATTATTGGCTGACTATTTCCTAACAAATCATCTTGAAGAAGATGCCGTAGTTGTTTCACCTGACCACGGTGGTGTTACTCGTGCTAGAAAGTTAGCTGAATTTTTGAAGACACCAATTGCTATTATCGATAAGAGAAGACCTCGTGCCAATGTTGCCGAAGTTATGAACATTATTGGTAATGTTAAAGGCAAGCGTGCCATCATCATCGATGATATGATCGATACAGCTGGTACAATTTCACTTGCATCACAAGCTTTGATCGATGCTGGTGCAACTGAAGTTTACGCATGTTGTACACACCCAATTCTTTCAGGCCCTGCTATCGAGAGAATTGAAGCCTCACCAATTAAGACATTGGTTGTAACAGATTCAATCAATCTCCCTAAAGAAAAAGTTATCGACAAGATGGTTCAAGTTTCAGTTGGACCACTTATCGGTGAAGCAATCAAACGTATTTACGACAATGAACCAGTTAGTCCATTGTTTGACACACGTTTCAAGAGCAAGAACTAGAAAGAGAGTGGAACAAGCCGGTTAGGTTCAGACAGATAGCCTAATTTCACGAATTGCACGCCGGTTTTGCGTGTGATTTGGGAAATGTAGCTATATGGCTGAACCTGGCTTGTGTAACTCGTTTAAGTTAGAGAGTGAAACAAGCCTGGCTTGGGTAACTCATTTTAGAAATGTTATAAAAAGAGTCACTTTGTAAAAAGTGGCTCTTTTTTGCTGCTGTTTTTGATTTAAAGGCCTATAAGTTCGTGATATTATGAGCAATAGAAAGGGCCGATTAAGACCAGTGGGAGTGATATTTATGAAACAATACAAAATTATCGTTTGGGGCTTAGGAAACGTTGGTAGAGCAGCCATCAGAATGATTCAAGAAAAAGAATCTCTGAAATTAGTTGGTGCTGTTGATGTTGATCCTAAGAAAATTGGTAAAGATGCCGGTGAGATTTTTGATTTTCCAAAGACTGGTATCACTGTAACTGATAATATTGATTCAGCTTTAAAGCTGGATGCTGATGTAGTTTTAGATTACACACCTTTGGTAAGAGATGAAAAAGGCGGCTTTACTCCAAGTGCAGAAGATATTTGTAAAGTTTTAAAGGCAAAGAAGAATGTAATTACAACCTTGCCAATATATTATTCACAAGCAACGACTCCAGATTTGTATAAAATGATCAACGATACAGCCAAGGAAAATGGTGTTTCGTATTTGCCAACGGGATTATTACCGGGAGCATACGCTTCATATATTCCGACTGTTTTGGCAGGTTTAATGGGTCGAGTTGATAAAATTACGGTTCAGTCCGGAGAAGACGATCAACACAACTATTCTAGCTGGGTCAAAGTTTTCGGTTATGGCATGGATCCTGAGAAATTTCCTCAAGATAAATTAAAGTTAGGAATCGCCTCATACTATATCTCAGGAGTTTACGAGATGGGTGATCGCTTAGGCTTCAAGTTTGATGATATGCAGATTGAGCATACGTGCTATACCGCTCAGGAAGATTTGCATCCAATTTTTGGTACGGTCAAAAAAGGTACCATTGCGGGACACAAATTTGTTATGAGTGGCATGGTCAATGGTGAGGCCAAAGTCAGTTTGATTTATGTACATAAGATTTGTGATGATGTTAATAAGACCCCAGCCATTGACAATAAGATCCATATTGAAGGTATGCCGAAATCACTCGACATAAGTATCAATGGGATGATGCCACTAGACGAAAGTTACGTAACAAGTGCTGCGCCAAGTGTTAATGTAATTCCAATGGTAGTCGATGGTCAGAGCGGATTTTTACAAGCTTTGGATTTGAAAGTTGTTACGCCACTGAAATAAAGCAAAATAAAAACAGAGATTTATTTTATGACGAAAGTCTTAATAAATCTCTGTTTTTTTAGTTAATAACGATTGTTGTTGTTATGTCTTTGTTGATATCTTAGTAAATCACGGATTTGTTGTAAGTATTCAGTTTGTGGATCAGGTATTTCCTCACCATTTTGGTCAAACTTACTACGAGAGCCATCACGACGCATGCGGTTCATCATTTTAACGATTAAGAACACGACGAACATGATGATTAGGAAATTGATTATGGCATTGATTAGGTCACCGATTAAAAAGGTTGCGCCTAATACTTGAAACTTCATGTCAGACAAGTCAATTTGCCCAATGATGAGTCCAATTAGCGGATTCAAAAGATAGGTGGTGATTGCTGATACTAAACTATTAAAAGCCGCACCAACGATAACACCGACAGCTAAGTCAACAACAGTACCACGGGAAATGAACTCTTGAAATTCCTTTAACATTCGACTGATCTCCTTCATTGATTTTTACAAGTACAAACTTCACTTTACTATATTTTGAAAAAAATGAAAGAGTAATTTTATTTTTATGATTTTTAAGGATGCCGTCCTCCATAGCAAAGCCGATTTTGGCTGGAACGTGGTGGGCCAACACCAACACTACTTAAATAAAGAGAAATACACTAATTCTTTTTATATTCAGCATACTTCTTCTTAATAGCACTCAAATCAGTCAAAGCTAATTTTTGATTGACTTCATCAGTCATTGCTTCCTTAGTGGCGTCATCCCATTGATAGAACTTTGCCATATACTCGATTACATTTGTTTTAATTGATTTCATGTGTTTCAAATCAAATAACATTTGGCTGCTGCGACGTAAGAGAAAATCGATTGGATGCTCGACCATTTCATTTTGTAAGCCATACTCTAACATGGCCCAATCGACTCTTGGTAGGCGTGCTTTGGTATGTGTCTCGGGTAATAATTTGTAAATACTTTCGACGTTTGAACCATAACGTTGAACTAATTTCTCAGCATCTTCACGGTCCAAATCAAAATTGACGATTCCTTCATGAACTTCTTTGTCGAAGAAATTCATCCAGTTTTCACTGCCGCCAACATCACCACCGCCAAGGGTTAAATCTCTTGTCTGAGCAGGTTGGAAATCATAATTGCTTTCAACGCTCAGTTGCTGTGCGACGCGGTCGACAATTTTTTCAGCCATTTTACGATAGCCAGTTAACTTACCACCAGCAATGGAAAGTAGGCCACTGTCTGATTGGAAAATTTCATCTTTTCGAGAGATTTCAGAGGGACTTTTACCTTCTTCTTGAATCAAAGGTCTGACTCCACTCCAGCCGGTTTCAACATCGTCAGGTGTTAAGTACTCTGGTAAATCAAACATTTGATTTGCGGCGGCTAAAATATACGTTACATCGGTAGCTGTAATTGAAGGCTCTTTAGGGTCGTCAGTCCAAGTCGTGTCAGTTGTTCCGATATAAGTCTTGCCTTCACGAGGAATAGCGAACATCATTCTGCCATCGTGGAAAGGAGTATCAAAGTATACAGAATTAGAGATTGGAAACTTTTCGTGATCAATAACTAAATGAACGCCTTTGGTTAAGTGTAGGTGTTTGCCTTTGTCAGAGTCATCCATCTTTCTAATTTCATCGACCCAGGGACCTGCGGCGTTGATAACTTTTTTAGCATGAATTTCACCAATATTACCAGTGATTTGATCTTCAAAAGTAACGCCGACTACTTTGCCAGATTCATATAATAAACCAGTTACTTTGACATAGTTAGCAATTTGAGCTCCCAAGTCGTTAGCTTTTTTCAAAACTTCTAGAGTTAACCGAGCATCATCAGTTCGATATTCGACATAAACTCCAGAACCTTTGAGATTTTCCGATTTCAAATAAGGTTCGCGTTCAATCGTGTCACGAGCGTTTAACATGTATTTTCTTTCGGAGTATTTAACTTCAGCCAAACGGTCATAGACATCCAAACCAATTGCAGTGGTGAAAGGTCCGAAAGTTCCACCTTCGTAAAATGGCAACATCATTTTGACAGGGGTAGTGATTTGAGGAGCGTTGTTATAAACAATTGCACGTTCACTACCAACTTCGTGAACTTCTTTAATTGCAGCCTGTTTTAAGTATCTCAAACCTCCATGAACTAACTTGGTTGAACGGCTAGAAGTACCAGAAGCAAAATCACGCATTTCAAGTAGTCCAGTCTGAATGTGTCGACTTTGAGCGTCTATTGCTATGCCGCTACCAGTAATACCACCACCAATGACTAGTAAATCCAGTTCTTGATCTTGCATAGCTTGTAGGTTCTTTGTTCTTGTTTGATTTGAAAATTCTTTCATGAAATCCTCCAATCGCTCAAAATTGGTTCATTGAGCTAAATAAGAAATACAATTTTGAATACTTGCTATTACTTATTTTAATAAAATTAATGGCCATTTGAAAGCGCTGCAACTTTAAATAATTTTATCATTGTGAATATGCTGTTGAAATTTGTCGTATTCGTCGCTGAAAATGTCGTCTGAGTGCTTGATCAACATGGATTTGGGGAAATAAAAACGTTCATCCCCAGAAATTTTTCCAGTCAGAGCATTTACTAAACGACTGATAGTAGATAATTCGATCAAAGAACCGTCCGCTTGCATGATCTCAATTTGAGTTTTACTTTTGCTGGAATTAGGATTGTAAACGTCATAAGGTAAGTCGTAACTAGTATTAGTGTCAGTATAATAGCGTTTTTGGAAACCAACACTTTCGACGATATCCGCAATTTCAGGTAGTAGATGCTTTGTTTTGTGGTCGTATTTGGCTGATTTAAAAGGCTTTCTCGATAAGAAACGGTAGGCTAAGTCTTTCAGGATTTCATCGGGATAACTTTGCCAAAGCGTGAAGTAAGTATTGAGAATGCCATCGTCTAGTAACAAATAATCATCGATATTGACTTTTTCTTCAAAGAAAGGAATCAATAAACTTGGCATTTCAAAACCATTCATGTGATTGTGCTCATACAAATCCTTGGCCCGTTGCAAAAGTTTCGTCAAAACGACTTCCATACCACGAGAAACCGGGTGGAAATAAACTTGTTGGTACATTTGGAAACGACTTAAAACGTAGTCTTCAACCGCATGCATTCCGTCATAATCAAAGGCAATGCCACCCTTATAAGGACGCATAACCCGTAAGATCCTCGTTAGGTCAAACATGCCATACTTGGTACCTGTGAAATAAGCGTCACGCAACAAATAATCCATTCGGTCGGCATCGATTTGGCTAGAAATCATTTGTACGACTTGGGGATTAGGATAAGTGTGAGAAATAACACTAGCAACTTTCTCAGGAAAATCATCGGAAACTTGGCGCAAAACGTGATTGATTTCTGTTTCTGGAGATGTAATAATTTTTTGAGTCCACATTTCATGATCAGTGTTAAAGATGTGTTCAAAAGTGTGTGAATAAGGACCATGACCGACATCGTGGAGTAAAGCGGCACACAAAGCAACAATGCGTTCGTTGTCGTCCCAAAGCCCGTCACCAGGCTCTTTAGTTGAATAATTTCTTTGGAAGTTATCGCAGATTTGGCGAGTGATTTCATAGACTCCAATACAGTGTCCAAAGCGAGAATGTTCAGCGCCGTGGAAAGTAAAAGATGAGGTTCCTAGTTGCTTGACTCGACGCAAACGCTGAAATTCTTTAGTATTGATCAAATCAAGAATCACTTTATGTTGAACGTGAATGTAATTATGGATTGGATCACGAAAAACCTTTTCGCGTGGTAGCATTTCAATATTGTAGGTCATGATTTTTCCTCCAATTTTTGGTTTCGTTTTAATAGATCGGTTAAAGTATGATTATAAGCGTCTTGATAAGGCTGCGACTTTTGAATAATAAAAAAAGTTTTTTTATCAAGGTCATATTGTTGAGAAATTACGTCTAAAATTTGTTTTTTAGCTTGGTCAATCGATAATTCTTGATTTAATAAAACATCTAAATTTTCCATCGTATGGATATCGATTTCTGGATAAGCGAAGTTAGTAGCTTTAGGGAAGTTGCTAACTTCATAGAAATCTTTCATTAACTGACTACGTTTTTTTTGATCTCCATTGATGCTAATATAGGCCATGATAGCCACACCATTACCGGCACGACGTTGTGAAATTCCAGCAAATTTTTGGCCATTGATACTGAGGTCATAAGTTCCAGGACAGTATGAAGTGGAAATTTCACCCGTTTTAACTTGAGAGGAAAAAGCTTTCTTGAGGACTGTAAACATTTTTTCGTAAGCATCATCTATCAGAAGATTGTTCTTATCAGGTAAAAAAATGGTGAAATTTAAAATACCACTGTCAGTCACCACGCCTAAACCTCCTGAGTTGCGAAGGTAATAAGCGTAGTCTAAGTCGTTGAATAATTTTAAACCGGCTTGAAGGTTCTTGAGACGATTGTCTTGCATCCCTAAAATAACTGTTGGTGGTGTGACCCAAAAATGAATCACGGGTTGATTAGTGGCAGAGACAAATTTTAAAATGGCTCCGGTATCAGAAAAAGGTACGAGCATATCTTTATTTGAGCTAATTGTTTGGTCGTATAATATAATAGTATTGTTCACTTAATCACTTCTTTTAATTAATTAATATAATTTTATCATGTAGAGGCGGCAAGGATTGGAAAATAATAGTATTGATATAAATGTAAATTTGAGTATCGAAACTTTTCAAGAGGGTAATTTAACACATACAAAAATTGCCGAGCCCGGAAAGTTTACTCAAATTGGAAATTCGATTTATTTACGTTTTAATGAAAGCTTGGAAAATAATGCCACAGCTTCAATCTTGGTTAAAGTTGGTGGCGATGGTGAAATTCATGTCAAGCGTGTTGCTAAAGATACCAAATTATCATCACTCTTGTATTTCACGCATCAAAAGCACAACACCGGTCAATTGGAAACTGAATATGGCGTTTTGCCATTAGATACTTTTACCAAAGATTCTAAAGTTGAAATTGTTAGTAAACCACTTTCTGGTAAAATAAATATTGATTATGACTTGGTTTACGATAATAATGTAATAGGTAATTACAAGTTTAGATTGATTTTTGGCGTATAGGTAGATATGATTATAAGTAAGACGCTGCGAAAGGACGTGTACACGTTTGAAGTTTGATAAATTCAAGGATCAAAATAAAGACGAACTCTCATTGATTGAGGTAGCATACGAGATTCTTAACGAAAACAAGAAGGAAGTTATGAACTTTTCTGATATCGTTAATGAAATGCAAGACTACTTGGGCAAGTCAGATGAAGAGATCAAGGAAGCACTTCCACAATTCTATACTGATTTGAATAATGATGGTAGTTTCCTTTCATTGGGTGAAAATGTTTGGGGACTTCGTAAATGGTATCCATACGATTCTGTTGACGAAGAAGTAAACCACCCTGAAGATAACGGAACAGAAAATGCTCATAAAGCTGCTCAAAAGGTTAATGCCTTCTTGAGTGACGATGATGAAGACGATGACGTTGTTGATTATGATGACGATAGTGATTTAAATGTATCTGATATGGACGATGATGATGACAGTGATGGCTCAGATAATGGTCCTGACTTGTCTAAATTCACTAATTCTGATTTAACATCTGTTGATGGCGATGACGATGATGCCCGTGATGAAGGTTTAGATGACGGTATCGAAGGTCAATTATCTGAATTTGACGCTGATGATGACGATGAGGATATCGATCTCAGTGACGACGATGACGATGATGATGAAGACGACGATGACGAAAATTAATTAAAAAATTGAATTAAAAGTTTGACGACTCGAACATATCACGGTATTATATAGTTCGGGCTCTATTAGATAGACAACTTTAAGTTCCCTGTTCATGCTGAATAGGGGACTTTTTTATTTTTGTGAGTAAGAAATCCCTAGAATTAATATGTGGAGGAAGTTATGACTAAATACATTTTTATTACAGGTGGAGTAGTTTCATCATTAGGTAAGGGAATCGTTGCCGCATCCCTTGGTAGATTATTAAAGAACCGCGGCCTAAAAGTTACAATGCAAAAATTCGATCCATATATCAATGTGGATCCTGGAACAATGAGTCCATACCAACACGGTGAAGTTTTTGTTACTAACGATGGTACAGAAACTGACCTTGACCTTGGACATTATGAAAGATTCATCGATAACGATTTGAACAAGTATTCAAACGTTACAACAGGTAAGATTTATTCCGAAGTAATTCGTCGCGAACGTCGTGGTGATTATAACGGTGCAACTGTTCAAGTAATTCCACATATTACAGATATGATCAAACAAAAGATCATGCGTGCAGCTACAACAACTGATTCAGACGTTATCATTACTGAAGTTGGTGGTACTGTTGGTGATATCGAATCACAACCATTCTTAGAAGCATTACGTCAAATGAAAGCAGAAGTTGGTTCTGAAAACGTAGTTTACATTCACACTTCATTAGTTCCTTATTTAAAGGCAGCCGGTGAAATGAAGACTAAACCTACACAACACAGTGTTAAAGAATTACGTGGAATTGGTATTCAACCTAACATCTTAGTAGTTAGAACAGAACTTCCAATGCCACAAAGTATGAAAGACAAGATTGCATCATTCTGTGACGTTGATCCTGAAGCAGTTATCGAATCACGCGATGCTAAGTCATTGTACGATGTGCCTTTGAACCTTCAAGCACAACACTTTGATGACATCGTTTGTCGTTACTTACATCTAAATACACCAGAAGCTGATATGTCAGATTGGCATAAGTTGGTTGATCGTGTAAACAACTTACAACATAAGACAAAGATCACTTTAGTTGGTAAATATACTAAGTTACAAGATGCTTATATTTCTGTTACCGAAGCTCTTCGTTCAGCAGGTTACGCATACAATACTGAAATCGAAATCGAAAAGATCTCAGCTGACTTGATCAATGACGACAACGTTGCTGATTACTTGAAAGATTCAGACGGAATCCTTGTTCCTGGTGGATTTGGAAGTCGTGGACTTGAGGGTATGATTGCTGCTATCAAGTATGCTCGTGAAAATGACGTTCCATACCTTGGACTATGTTTAGGTATGCAAATGGCAAGTATCGAATTTGCTAGAGACGTTGCTGGTATCAAGGATGCTACAACTGGTGAAATTGATGAAAATGCTCCACACAAGATCATTGATATCATGGCAGACAAAAAGGATATCGAAGATCGTGGAGGTACTTTACGTTTGGGTGCATATCCATGTAAACTAAAACCAGGTACAAAAACAGCCGCTGCTTACGGTAATCAATCAGTTATTCAAGAAAGACATCGTCACAGATATGAATTTAACAATGAATATCGTAAACAATTTGAAGACCTTGGTTTAGTATTCTCAGGTGTTTCACCAGATAATCACTTGGTTGAAGTTATTGAAATCCCTGAAAACAAGTTCTTCATTGCCGCTCAATACCATCCAGAATTCTTATCAAGACCAACTAAGCCAGAAGGCTTGTTCAAAGGCTTTATCGGTGCAGCTTCAGGACTTGACGAAGATAACATGTAGTCTGTTTAGTTAAATATAGTTAGGAAAAAGCTTATGCAAAAACTTGTAATCAACGGTGGAAAGAAATTATCAGGTGAAGTAACAATTGGCGGGGCTAAGAACAGTACCGTAGCCTTGATTCCAGCTGCTATTTTGTCTGAGACACCAGTAGTGTTAGATTCGGTACCACAAATTAGAGATGTAAAAAATTTGTGTTCAATTTTAAAAGATATGAACGTTACTTCTGAAATGAATAATGATGTATTAAAAATTGATCCAACAAAAATCCAATTTGCTGAATTACCTAGTGGAAAAGTTAGTAGTTTAAGAGCTTCGTATTACTTTATGGGGGCAATGCTAGGTCGTTTTGGCAAGGCTGTCGTTGGTTTTCCGGGTGGGGATGACATTGGTCCACGTCCAATTGATCAACACATCAAAGGATTTGAAGCACTTGGTGCACACGTTGAGAACAGACACGGGCAAATCATTATCACAACTCCTGAAGAAGGTCTTAAAGGAGCCAAGATTTTCTTAGATATGGTTTCAGTTGGAGCAACGATCAACGTTATTCTGGCAGCTGTAAAAGCTAAGGGAACAACGATTATTGAAAATGCTGCTAAAGAACCAGAAATCATTGACTTAGCAACATTCTTAAATAACATGGGTGCTGTTATTCGTGGAGTCGGAACGGAAACTATTCGTATTGAAGGTGTTGATACGCTTCGTTCCAACAATGCTCATACAATTATTCCTGATCGAATTGAAGCAGGAACGTATTTAAGTTTGGCTGCTGCTAATGGCGGCGATATTTTAGTTAAAAATATTATTAGTGAACATTTGGATGCCTTTTTAGCTAAATTGGATGAAATGGGCGTTAATCTAGAAGTTGGCGAAGATAGTATTTACGTTAAACCATCACCACATTTGAAAGCAGTTAACATCAAAACGATGCCATATCCAGGTTTTGCTACTGATTTGCAACAACCTATTACACCGTTGTTGATGAAAGCTAGTGGTGAGGCAATGATTATCGATACGATTTATCCTAAACGAGTAAAACACATCGCCCAATTAACTAAAATGGGTGCCAATATTACTAGTGAAAACGACCTGATTTTTGTACATGGTGGAACACACTTAAAAGGTGCCAATGTTTCTGCTGAAGAAATCAGAGCTGGAGCTTGCTTGATGATTGCCGGACTTCTAGCTGATGGACAGACCGTTATCGATCATGCAGAAAACATTCTGCGTGGTTATGATCAAGTTGTTTGGAAATTGCACTGTTTAAATGCCGATGTTAAGCTAATTGGCAAAGATGATTTAGTTTAGTCTTGACTTTCTGAATTTAAGTTGGTAATTTATAAGTAATTTAATACGAGAAAGGAAGTGCGCCGTTGAGAAATTAAGTTAGAGTTTTAAATTATACAAATATAGAAATATATGGTGTGTAGTTTAGCTCGGCTTAAATTCTCAACAGTGCTTCCTGTAAAAAGGGAGGACGCTGTTTAGCGTTCTTTTTTTGTGCGCTTAAGTCGACTAACTGACACCTTGTGAGGTGTTGTTTTATGGGAACAATTCAAATAGAAAATGTAAGTTTCAAATATGATCAAATGATGGACAATCTCTTCAATTCCCTGAATTTGAAAATCGATGAGAGCTGGAAACTTGGTTTAATTGGTCGAAATGGCCGCGGCAAGACAACCTTGTTGAAAATGTTGTTAGGTCAGTTGAAATACAGTGGACAAATAATTTCCAACCTGAATTTTTATTATTATCCACAGACCGTTGTGAACAAAGATTTATTGACCGTCGATGTGGTAAAAGAAATCACGCAATTAGAAGACTATGAACTTTGGAGAATAGAAGTCGAATTAGGCAAGTTAAAAGTCGACCAAAGCGTTCTAAAACAGCAGTTTTCAACCCTAAGTCCTGGGGAACGGACCAAAGTCTTATTGGCGATTCTCTTCATTGATGAATCAGGCTTTCAACTGATCGACGAACCAACTAATCACTTAGATATTGAGGGACGTCAAATTGTTGCCGATTATTTAAAGAGTAAAAAAGGTTTTATTGTCATTTCTCACGATAAAAGTTTCTTGAATCCAGTCATCGACCACGTTATTTCTATAGATCGAAATGACATTTCAGTCTACAAAGGAAACTTTGACACTTGGCAAACGCAATGGGAACGACAAAATCAACATGAAGCGGATGAAAAAGAGCAATTACAAAAAGACATCAATCGTTTGCATGAGATGGCTGTTAAACGTGAAAACTGGTCACGTCAAACTGAAGCACATAAGAACCGTAAACAGTATCATGAAAAAGTCCATCTCGATAAAGGTTTTATCGGAACCAAAGCGGCCAAGATGATGAAAAAAGCTAAGACGGCTGAGAATCGAGTTAATTCTGCAATCGACGAAAAAAAGGCACTATTAAAAAATATCGAGATTGAAGCACCACTAGAATTAAATTACGAAAAAAGAAATCATCCTGACGTGTTTGTTCAAGTGGAAAATTTAATTTTAAAACATGATGAAATAAAAACTCCCAAAGTGAGTTTTAAAGTTAAACGAGATCAAGTGGTTGCGCTGACTGGACCAAATGGGATTGGTAAGACGACCATTTTTAGACAAATCCTCGGTTTACCACAACCTTTTACACAGACAGGCAGTATTAACGTGGCAAATAATTTAAAAATTTCTTATTTGCGACAAGACAACGAATTAAAAGGAACCATCCGTCAGTTGGCGGAACAAAAACAAATTGAACCTGAATTAGTTTTTTCAAATCTGCGAAAATTAGGCTTTGAGCGCTATCTCTTCGAACAGCCAATTGAACAGATGAGCCAAGGACAAAGACGTAAAGTTGCCTTAGCAGTCAGTCTTTCAGAAGAAGCCAATCTCTATTTCTGGGACGAGCCGTTGAATTATTTAGACGTCATCACTCGTCAACAGATTATCGAGGCAATAAAAAAACAACACCCAACGATGTTGTTGATCGACCATGATCAGGACTTGATTGATTCAGTTTCTAGTAAAAGGATTGAACTACATAAATAATTATGTGGAAACGAAAGGGGATTTTAAAGTTGAGAAAAAAATTCTTTAATTCATCATATAAATTTATGTAGTCCAAGTAAATTCTTGACTACATCGGGGGTATTTTTCTTGTGGGAACAATACAAATAAAAGATGTTAGTTTTAGATATGATCAAATGGCAACAGATCTTTTCAGCAAAATTAATTTGAAAATAGACGAGTCGTGGAAATTGGGTCTGATAGGTCGTAACGGCCGAGGTAAGACAACCTTGTTAAAGATGATAATGGGGCAATTAGATTTTTCAGGTGAAATAATTTCTAACCTGAACTTTTATTATTATCCACAGACGGTTGTTGATAAGAATGTGCTAACTATTGAAATTGTTAGGAATTTAGCACATTTAGAAGATTACGATCTTTGGAAAATTGAAATTGAATTAGAAAAGTTGCAACTGAATGCCGATATTTTGCAACGAAAATTTTCTAATTTAAGTCCTGGTGAACAAACTAAAGTGTTATTGGCTATTCTGTTTCTCGATGAATCAGGTTTTCAATTGCTTGATGAACCGACGAACCATTTAGATATTGAAGGTCGAAAAACAGTGGCCAAATACTTAAAGGGTAAAAAAGGATTTATAGTTATAAGCCATGATAAAAGTTTTTTAAATCCAGTGATCAATCACGTAATATCAATTGATCGAAACGAAATTTCGGTTTATAAAGGAAATTTTGATATTTGGCAGCAGCAAAAAAATTATCAGGATGAACGAGAGTTATCTCAAAAGAGACAGTTGCAAAAAGATATTAATCGTTTAAAAGTTACGGCGAATGAACGAAGAAATTGGGCATTGGAATCGGAGGTTAATCCTGATAGTACTGCTAGAAAGATGATGAAGAAGGCCCAACATGTTCTGAAACGAATTGACAAATCAGTAAGTGAGAAGCAGTCTTTATTGAAGAATATTGAAATTGAAGATCCATTAAAATTTAATTATCAAGAATTAAAGTATCCTAAGGTTTTTCTGCAAGTAATTGATTTATCTTTAGAAAAAGGTGAAATAATTGTTCCTAAAGTCAATTTTAAAATAGAAGTGAATCAAGTCGTTTCACTTATAGGACCCAATGGAATTGGAAAAAGTTCAATTGTCAAAAATATCTTAGGATTGTCTCATTTTTTTGAACAGAGTGGAGATGTCCAATTAGCCAAAGGCTTAAAAATTTCTTATTTGCGACAAGACAATGAATTGCAAGGAACCATCCGTCAGTTGGCGGAACAAAAACAAATTGAACCCGAATTAGTTTTTTCAAATCTGCGAAAATTAGGCTTCGAACGCTATCTCTTTGAACAACCAATTGAACAGATGAGCCAAGGACAAAGACGTAAAGTCGCCTTAGCGGTCAGCCTTTCAGAAGAAGCCAATCTCTATTTCTGGGACGAGCCGTTGAATTATTTAGACGTCATCACTCGTCAACAGATCATTGAGGCAATAAAAAAGCAACATCCAACGATGTTGTTGATCGACCATGATCAGGACCTGATTGATTCAGTTTCTAGCCTGAAAGTCAACTTGCATTATTAGAAATGGTATTGAATAATTAACAAACTCATGATATTATTAAACACTGTTAGTAATTTAATCTATATTTCCGTAATGGACTTATGGCAAAGGAGCGACATAGAATGAAACAAGGAATTCACCCAGATTACCATGAAGTTGTTTTTATGGACTCATCAACAGGTAAGAAGTTCTTAGCTGGTTCAACAGTTCAATCAAAAGAAACAACAGAATTTGAAGGTAAAGAATACCCATTGATTCGTGTTGAAATTTCATCAGACTCACATCCTTTCTACACTGGTAAACAAAAGTTTGCTCAAGCAGATGGACGTATCGATCGTTTCAACAAAAAATATGGTTTGCAAAACAAGTAAAAAAATTCAGTCATCCATTGGATGGCTCTTTTTTTTGCTTTATTTTTTGGTGAAGTATGCCGCTCCTCCGCAACAAAGCTGATTGGGCCGGAACGCCCTGGGCACTATTTTGAGCTTTTGCACAGTTCGCAAAATCTCAAAACTAGGCCTTATTCTAAGCGCTGAAGCGCTAAGAATAATTTCAGGGCTGAGCCCATCAGCTTTGTTGCTCCGGTGCTGAATATTGGATCTATGAATTAGGTAATTTCCGTTCTTATAGAAATAGATATTCTATTGGAATTAACCTATGTTCTTATTTTTATGGAATTGGATTGTTGATTTTGTGTCACGCTATGTTTGAAAACGTGTCTTTGAGGACGAATCAAATCAGCCTTGTTATTCCGGACTAAATAACGGAGTTATTAATTATTTGCTTTTCATTTATTGAAAGAATAGTAATTCTATTCAGATTAATGTTTTTGTATTGTACCCCCTTATTTAAAATTGGGATAAAAACGGCAAAAGAAAGAGGATCTTACTTATTATTGCAGCAATTTACTGCAGTTTTAGTAAGATCCTCAATTATTTTTCTATTAAATCAATTAAAATATTGAAATCTAATAACGTATTCAGACTAAAAATAATTTCCCATTAATCTTGAATAGAACTTATATCCAATTCAGAATCCATTGAAATAACGCATAGATCCGCACTCTAGTCTGGAGCAACAGCTCTGGGAAATTCAGCTGCGAAATTCTTGTTAATGCTTTAGCATTTACAAGAAGACCAATCTTGGAGACAATTCCCGCTTTTGGAATTGGCTTCAAGTTGCGTCCACCGCGTTCCAGCGTTTCCCAGAGCTGTTGCGGAAGACGGCATCTAACCACTAACCATCATATCTTATAATTTTTTCTTTCGTGAATGTAAATGCGTGAATACCCAAATGAAATTGATCAACGCCAATCCACTTGTACTGATGAAAACAGCTGAATAACTCAACGCACTGGTAATGTACGAGCCAAGCAGTGGCCCGCAGACGTTACCGACTGATTGGAAGGACTGGTTGTAACCAAAAATTCGACCAGTGTACTTAGAATCAGTGTACTTCGCTAAAATAGTTTGCACTTGCGGAACTAGACAGGCATCAGAAATACCGACTAAGAAACGCAAGATAGCTAGCTGCCAAACGTTAGTAACAAACGCCTGAGGAATATAAACCAAAATGGCAAAAATTAATCCGCCGACTAAAATCTTTCCCGTACCAATTTTATCGCCCAAAGCCCCAAATCTTGGAGCGGCAATAATATTTGCGATACCAGGCATCGCAGCAATCACCCCGGCAACTAAAGTGACTTGACTCGAATTGTGCATCAGCTGTTTGACGTACAAACTGATGATCGGGTTGATTGAGTTGTTAGAAGTTTGAATAATCATAGTTGTAACAAACATTGCTAAAATTAAATTGGGATTTTTCAACTTGTGGAAAATTTCTTTGGTTGATTCTTCCTGTCCCTTAGGAATAGGCTTGAAGTTTTCTTTGATGAAAATTGTGACCAAAATAAAAGCAATGAAAAGTAGTGAACCGGTTATCATGAATGGAATTCGATAACCAAAATATTGTGCGATAACCCCGCCGACCAGTGGTCCTAATAATGTTCCGGAAATTACGCCGGTATTCAAGGTACCCAAGGCTTTTCCACTTTCAGATCTGGGAGCTGTTGAGGCAATTAAAGTATTAGCATTACTAACGAATCCTGAGAAAACACCTTGCAGGAGTCGTAAGACAACTAATTGCCAAGGAGCAGTTACGAAGGCCTGTAGGAAAATAACAATCGCCATACCTAGTGAAGCTCGAATCAGCATTAACTTCCGACCTTTTCGATCAGCAATCTTCCCCCAAATTGGCGAGATAATTGCCATGACTAAGAAGGTCGATGAAAAAGCAATCCCGTTCCAGATCACCAGTTGACTTTTTGTGAAATTACCTAACTGGTTAATGTATAATGGCATAAAAGGTGTTATCATACTAAAGCCAATACCTGATACGAAGGTACTAAACCAAAGAACTATCAGATTTTTTCTCCAATAATTATTCGGTTCGGGAGTATCACTTGTACTAGATGTCATATACATCAAATCCTTTCTAAGTATTTAAGTATACTCTTTTTTAGATGTACTTTTAAAAAATAATTTTTCAAAATTAAGGAAGTTTATTTATGAAGATGAAGTTAAGGGAAGTTTATTCCGCATTAAAAATTCAAAACGAAAACGTGGCTGACGTTGAAATCACAGGGGTTTGTTTCGACAGTCGTAAAGCTAAGAGTGGTGATTTATTTTTCCCACTAAAGGGTGAACGTGATGGACATGAATTTATCAATAGTGCGATTGAAAATGGAGTCAGTGCAACTATCTGGCAAAGTGATCACGAAATTCCTAATGACAAAATACCTTATGTAGTAGTAGAAAATGTTTCAGAGGCCTTTGAAACTTTAGCTAAATATTATTTGCAAAAAGTCAATCCAAAAGTTGTTGCTGTGACGGGAAGTAACGGTAAAACAACTACTAAAGATATGATTGCAAAGATTTTGAGTACAAGCAATAATGTTGCCAAAACACCACAAAACTTCAATAATGAAATCGGTGTGCCATACACAATTTTGAATATGCCAACTAATACCGAGGTACTAGTTGTTGAAATGGGAATGGACCGTTTTGGTCAAATCGATCACTTAAGTAACATCGCCCATCCCGATATTTCCGTCATTACCATGATTGGCGAAGCGCACATCGAATTCTTTGGTACTAGAGACAAGATTGCTGACGCCAAAATGGAAATTACCAATCACTTGAATGAAGACGGAGCTTTCGTCTATAACGGTGATGAACCATTGTTGTTAGAGCGTGCGAAGAAAGTAAATCAACGTCAGATGACATTTGGCAATCACGCAACTAATGACCTGTATGCTACCGAAATCACGCCAGGTAAGACAACGACTCATTTCAGAGTCAATCTCTGGCCGGAACTTGATTTTGAGATCCCAATGATGGGTGAATACAACGTCAGTAACGCTCTAGCCGCCATGGAAGTTGGTCGGCTCTCACACATTAAGCCTGCAGCAATGCAACAAGCTTTAAGTGAACTATTTGTGACTGCCAATCGGACCGAATGGCTCAAAGCTAAAAATGGAGCTGATATTTTAAGTGATGTCTACAATTCCAACCCAACTGCTGCAATTGAAGTTTTGAACAGTTTGAAAGACATCAAGACTGGTCGCAAACTAATTGTTTTAGGTGATATGTTGGAATTAGGCGATGCTTCTAGAAGACTCCACGAATCATTAGCCGACTCAATTGATCCAGAAAACTTCAGTAAAGTATATTTGATTGGTGATTATATGAAGTTTTTGCAAGCCAAGTTGAGTGACAAGTATGATTCAACTAATTTGTTTTGGTACGAAAAAGACCAACTTAGTGAATTGACAGCAGATTTAAAGAAAGAATTACAACCAAATGACACCATTTTATTAAAAGCAAGTCATGGAATTCACTTAGAAAACGTTTTACATGAACTAATTTAGTCGTGTCAATTGAGATTGTTCATGAAACATGGTAGAGTAGGTAGATTGTTATTTTATCGTGTTTTAAAAAATGGAGGACATTTGTGAAATTTAAAGAATTAGATTTAGATCCCAGATTACTGAGCGCTATCAATGAAGCCGGTTTCGAAGAAACAACACCCATCCAAGCTCAAACTATTCCACTAGTTATGACTGGAGCCGACGTAATTGGTCAAGCTCAAACTGGTACAGGAAAGACGGCAGCCTTTGGTTTACCAATTTTAAATGCCGTTGATACTCAATCAAGCAACATTCAAGCATTGATTATCTCACCAACTAGAGAATTAGCTATTCAAACACAAGAAGAACTTTACCGCTTAGGTAGTGACAAGAAGGTTAAGGTTCAAAGTGTTTATGGTGGATCAGATATTAGAAGACAGATCCGTGCCTTGAAGAATCACCCTCAAATCGTGGTTGGTACTCCCGGAAGAATGCTTGACCACATTAACCGTCACACCTTAAAACTTGGCAACGTTAAGACAGTTGTACTTGACGAAGCTGATGAAATGTTAGATATGGGATTCGTTGAAGACATCGAAAGTATCCTTTCTAACGTACCGAATGAACATCAAACATTGCTCTTCTCTGCTACAATGCCAAAGCCAATCATGAAGATTGCTGACAAATTCATGACAGATCCTAAAGTTGTTAAGATTAAGTCAAAAGAATTAACTGCTGACAAGATCGAACAATACTTTGTTAAAGCAAAAGATTTTGAAAAGTTTGACCTAATGACAAAACTCTTCGACGTTCAAGCACCAGAACTTGCTTTGATCTTTGGTAGAACAAAACGTCGTGTTGATGAATTAACACGTGGTTTAAAGGCTCGTGGTTACAACGCTGAAGGTATCCACGGTGATTTATCTCAAGACAAGCGTACTAGCGTATTGCGTAAATTCAAAGCTGGTAAACTTGATTTTCTAGTTGCTACTGACGTGGCAGCCCGTGGATTGGATATTTCAGGTGTATCACACGTTTATAACTATGATATTCCTCAAGATCCTGATTCATACGTTCACCGTATTGGACGTACAGGACGTGCTGGACATTCTGGTGTGTCAGTAACTTTCGTTACACCAAACGAAATGGGTTACTTACGTACAATCGAAAACTTAACGAAGAAACGTATGGAACCACTTGCTCCACCAACTGATAAAGAAGTTCTTAAAGGACAATTAGAATCAGTTAAGCAAGATATCAAAGATACTTTGGAACATGACAAACACTTGGATCGTTTCGATTCAGCTGTAAAAGAATTGTTAGCAGAGTATTCACCAGAAGATATTGCACGTATTTTCCTAAGTGAATCAATTAAGGACGCTCAAACTGTTCCAGTTAAGATTGCTCCTGAAAGACCACTTCCATCACGTAAAGTTAGTCATTCAAGATCTGGTCATGGCCGTCGCGGTAAGTACAATCACCGTGGTGGCGATAACCATCGTCGAAGAAGAAATGATCGTCGTGATAATCATGGTGAAAAACGAGATGGCAAGAGACGCGAACACGACAATAAACGTAATGGTCGCAGTAAGAAGTCATTCAAGATCAGAACAAATCTATAATATAAACTATAATTATTGAAAATATAATAATTATTATTGAGGCAAGGTAAATCAGTTTACTTTGCCTTTTTTGTTACAGTAAAATAACTAGAGATAGGCTTTTTGTTTGTGGTGTGGAGTAGTTCTGTAGTTTGGGTGGTGTTGGATTGCCGTCTTCCGCTCGGCTTTGTGGACGCTGGAACGCTGTGGGTACAACTTGAAGCCAATTTTTAAGCCCGAAAATTGTCTCCAAGATTGGCCTTCTACGTAAGCGCTAAAGCGCTAAGTAGAATTTCACGGCTGAGCATCCACAAAGCTGTCGCTACAGACTGGATAACATTACTAATGTTGTATCTCAGTAAATTCCAAATTGGAGATAGTGGGAATGATTTTCTATTTTTTTGGTTATGGGCTCATTCTTTTATTTGTGTGGATCTGAAGTATCAAACAAAATTAGGTGTTAAATTTGTAAAGTTGAACTTCAGTTGAGATGATGGTTCTTTTGTTATCTTGCAATAAATTCAGAATTTGAATAGTGAGATGGTGTTTCCTTACTTTGACTAGTGGTTGATTAATATATATATAAAGGAATGCCATAAAAGCCAAAAAAGTATTCGCCAATCGAAATAGAGAATACTATTTCTAAAAGAATGGAAAGCAAATAATTTATAGATCCGTTATTCAGCCCGGAATAGCAAAGCCGATTTGGCTCAGATGTGAAATTATTCTTAGCGCTTTAGCGCTTAGAATAAGGCCAAGCTTTGAGATTTTGCGCACTTTGCAAAAGCTCAAAGTTGTGCCCACATCGTTCCAGCCAAAATCGGCTTTGCTATGGAGGGCGGCATACTAAACCTCCCCAAAAAACCACCAAATTCTATATTTTTTATAAATCAGACTGCAAAAAATTGAAAACTGTGCTTTACTTCAGTTGTAGTCTTTTCAATTTATTGTTTTGAAAAAATTATTCTGAGAGGTAGATATGATTAAAGGAATAGGTATTGATATTGCTGAAATCAGTAGAGTAGAACAAATTTACGATCGTCATCCGCGCTTTTTGGAGAAAATTCTCAATGAAGATGAAATTGAAGTTTTCAATAATCTGCGAACTCCTAAAGCCAAAATGACTTATTTGACCGGTCGATTTTCTGTAAAAGAAGCCTTTACTAAGGCCATGGGCACCGGTTTGGTTGGAATCGGTTTTCATGATTTGAGCGTTTTGAACCATGAATCCGGACAACCATACATTAAAACAGAGCTCTTTAAAGGTAATATTCACGTATCAATTTCTGATACAGATGAACTAGTAATAACAGAAGTTATTCTAGAGGAGGAAAATTAAACATGTTACCATCAATCCATCGTCCAGCATATGTGGAAGTAAATCTAACTAACTTAAAACAAAATTTGCAAAATGAATTAAATGCCGTACCTAAAGGGACAAAAGTCTTTGCGGTGGTAAAGGCTAATGCTTACGGTCACGGATTGGTAAAAGTGGCTAAATCAGAAATTGAGTTTGGCGCTGCTGGACTTTGTGTTGCAACTTTAGATGAAGGCCTAGAAATTCGAAATAGTGGCGTTAGCGCACCAATTCTAGTTTTGGGTATAGTTCCCGTCGAATATGCTAAAGTGGCCGCACGAGCCGATATTTCGTTAACTGTGGGCAATTTAGATTGGCTAGAGGTCGCTGTAAAGTTACATGTAACCAATTTGAAAGTTCACTTAGGAATTGATAGTGGAATGGGTCGAATTGGTTTTCAAGAAAAAGCTGATTTGGTTGAAGCTTGCAATTTTTTGAATGACCATCGGGATGCCTTTATTCCAGAAGGTTTATTCACACATTTTGCTACAGCCGATAGTCCTGATGAAAAATACTTTGAAAAGCAAGTTCAAGATTTCAAGGAAATGACTAGTGACTTACCTACCAAATTTACTTATGTTCATTGTGCAAATTCGGCAACAGCTCTTTGGCATCAAGATCTGGCTGTCAATATGGTTAGATATGGCTTAGCTCTGTACGGATTGAACCCATCGGGAACTGATATTACAAAATTACCATTTAAGTTAGAACCCGCATTGAGCCTTTATTCAGAATTAGTTTTCGTGAAAAAAATCAAAGCTGGCCAAAGTGTTGGTTACGGTGCAACGTATACTGCTAAAGAAGATGAATGGATCGGTACGATTCCAATCGGTTACGAAGATGGTTGGTTAAGAAGAATGCAAGGCTGCGACGTCTTGATCAATGGCGTCCGTTGCCAAAGCGTCGGTCGAGTTTGCATGGATCAATTTATGGTTCGTTTGCCAAAAGAATTACCAGTTGGCACCAAAGTAACTTTGATTGGTAAAGATGGCGACGAGGAAATCACCGCAACTGATGCGGCTAAGTATGCTGATACCATTAGTTATGAAATTCTTTGCTGCTTGAGTGAAAGATTACCAAGAGTTTATAAATACTAAAAAATCACAATATAAAAAATGACTCAAAAAGTCCGTCACGCTTAGAGACGGGCTTTTTTTGATAACTTGAGATTATTTTTTATGCATGATATGATATATTATATTGATAAAAAAATCACAAATCAAGGGAGGACTGTTTTTTATGCAAGTTGGTATACCGAAAGAACTAAAGAACCAAGAAGAAAGAGTGGGTGCAACCCCTGATGGAGTTGCTAGTCTAGTTAATTCTGGCAATAAAGTCTTAGTCGAAGATGGTGCTGGAATAGGTTCAGGATATACTAACCAACAATACATTGATGCTGGAGCAAGTATTGCGAGTGTTGAGGATGTTTGGAAATCAGAAATGATCATTAAGGTCAAGGAACCGATTGCTTCAGAGTATAAATACTTCAGAGAAGATCAAATTATTTATACTTATCTACATTTGGCAGCTAATAAGCCACTAACAGAAGCACTTTTGAAGAGCAAAACTACTGGAGTTGCTTATGAGACAATGGTTGGTGAAAATGGTGGTTTGCCATTACTTTTCCCAATGAGTGAGATTGCTGGTCGAATGGCTGTTCAAGTTGGAGCACATTTCTTGGAAGAGCCACATGGTGGAAAAGGTTTACTGCTGAGTGGTGTTCCAGGTACTAGAAAAGGTAAAGTAACCATCATCGGTGGTGGGACAGTTGGTGTCAATGCCGCTAAGATTGCTATTGGTATGGGGGCCGATGTGACACTACTAGATATTAATGTTGATAAATTAGTTGAAATTGAAAACATTTTTGACGGTAAGATCAAAACAGAGATGTCTAATGAACAAAACATAGCTAACTGCGTGAAGGAATCTGATTTAGTAGTCGGAGCCGTATTGATTCCTGGCGCTGCGACACCAAAATTAGTTACCGAAGAGATGATTGCTTCAATGGAACCAGGTTCGGTCGTAGTTGATATTCCAATTGACCAGGGTGGTTTGTTTGAAACTTCAACTCATGCAACGACCCATGAAGATCCGGTTTACGTTAGTCATGGAGTAGTTCATTATACAGTTGCCAATATTCCTGGTGCTGTTCCTAAGACCGGTACTCAAGCTCTATCAAGTCAAACAATTCCTTATGCAATAGAAATTGCTGACAAGGGTATCGTCAATGCATCAATTAATAAAACAATCAGAACTGGTGTAAATACTTATCAAGGTAAATTGACTGAAGAAGCTGTCGCTGACAGTTTAAATATGGAATATACGCAATTGTCAAATGCCTTATAAAATAAAAAAAGTCGACCTGGCGGTCGGCTTTTTTATTTGGGTAAAAATTACAATGTGCTCTTGTCGAGAATTTTACCGGATTTCAAATCATCAATTTCTGAAACAACGAAATTCTTCTTTTCTAGACGTTTGATGATTTCCTTTAAAGTATCGATGCTAGTTCCTGAAGGGAGCGTGAACAAAGTCCGACGCACAACTTCATTTGATTTAGCATCCAAGGTCATACAAGCGGCTACAGAAACGTATTTAGCAAAGATTTTTGACATCTTTTCCAAGTCCCCACGATCGCCTGAAGAACTGACTGTTAGAACATAACTACTGATGTCGAGGTTCCAAGCGTCAGACAACATGCTCAAAAGTCTGGAGTGAGTTAAAATTCCGTAGAATAAATTGTTTTCATCGAGAACCGCGATGTAAGGCAAGTCCTTGATATTGAAGAAGACTTTGAAAAATGGTGAGTCAACGCTAATAGTTTTTGTTGCGTTTTTCATCAAAGTAGTTACTGGTAAATTCATATCGCCACCACGTGACTTATGACGATAGATGTGCATCTTGTAAATGTTACCCCTGAAGATTTGTCCACTCTCATCTAAAATTGGCACACAACGAAAGCCTGAGTCCTCTAGAACCTTTAAAGCTTCTTCAAGCGTGACAGTTTCTTTGACAGTTGTGAGTTTCTCTTTTTTTAACACAAGTGATTTAACTAACATATAAACACATCCAATCTATCTCTAGTTGAATTAATAATACAGTAAATCGGCATAAAAAAAAAGGCTGAGGCAAGCGCCTCAGTCCTTTTTTACTAACAAGTTTGAAGATTATTGACGACCTTCGATACCTGTAGCTTTGAAACCATCTTTAAGAATTTTTTCAAGTTCTGCAGCTGATTTCTTCATTTGTGCTGATTCTTCATCGTTTAATGGAACTTCGATGATTTGTTGTAGACCTTTACGGTTGATGATAGCAGGTGAACCGATATAAATATCAGAAACGCCGTATTGACCAGTCATCATATTTGATAATGGAAGAACTGTGCTTTCATCAGCAAGCAAAGCTTTACAGATTCTAGCAAGAGCAGTACCGATACCATAGAATGTAGCACCCTTAGTATTGATAATGTCGTAAGCTGCGTTAACAGTCTTCTTGTAGATCTTGTCTAGTGTATCTTTTGTGATTTCTGGGTGTTTTTCCATCCATTCTGCCATTGTAACGCCACCAACAGTTAAGTGTGACCATGCAGCAAATTCTGAATCACCGTGTTCACCCATGATGTAACCATTAACTGAACGAGGGTCAACGTTTAATTCTTCACCAACGAATTTTTGTAGTCTAGCAGTATCTAGTGATGTACCTGAACCGATAACACGTTCCTTAGGGAAGCCTGAAAGTTTCCAAGTAGCGTATGTCAAGATATCAACTGGGTTAGCAGCAACTACGAAGATACCATTGAATCCTGATTCAACGATAGGATCAACGATTGTCTTCAAGATGTTCAAGTTCTTGTTAACAAGGTCAAGTCTTGTTTCACCTGGTTTTTGTGGAGCGCCGGCTGTGATAACAACGATATCAGCATCCTTAGCATCTGAATATTCACCAGCGTGAATGTTCTTAGGATATGAGAATGGAATTGCATCAGCAAGGTCCATTGCGTCACCCTTAATCTTGTCTTTAGCGATATCGCAGATAACTAATTCTTGAGCAATACCTTGTAGTGTCATTGCGTAAGCAAAAGTTGAACCTACGGCACCGTCACCAACTAGAAGTACTTTTTGATGGTTCTTTTCGTTTGTTGGAGTTGTCATTATAAAATATCATCCCTTCGAAAATAATATGTTCCTGACCCATTATACAAATAATTAAGGTAAATAAACAAGCTTGTTGTGAAAAAAGTGAAAATTTAGTATTTTTATCATGATATAATGTAAGTTCGAAATGAGGTATATAAGATATGAAACTAATTGTCGGCTTAGGAAATCCAGGTAAAAAATACGATCGTACCAAGCACAACATGGGCTTTATGACCATTGATCGATTGATGGATGAATACGGCCAAACACAAATGAAAAAAGATTTTGAAGCGCAATACTGTAAATTTAAGGTTGACGGCGAGACAGTTTTCTTAGTTAAACCTCTCACTTTTATGAATGAATCTGGACGAGCTGTAAAATTCTTGATGGGTTATTACCAAATCAGAAATGATGAATTGATGGTGATCCAAGATGACCTAGATATGGCAATCGGTAAAGTTAGATTGAGAACTAAGGGTTCAGCTGGTGGTCACAATGGTATTAAGAGTATAATCTCTTCTATAGGCACTAAAGACTTCAATCGAATTAAGATTGGTATACAACATCCAGATAGACAAACTGTCGTTAATTGGGTTTTGACACCATTCAACAAGGATCAAGAACCAATTGCACTAAGTGGAATTGATAAAGCTACAGAAATGGTCAAGGATTGGGTTAAAGGTAGTTCTATTGATCAATTAATGAATAAATATAATTAAAATTAAAGGGGGCAAAAATTGAATCTAATAAATTTCATCAACAGCAAATTGAACTTAGGGGAATTTATTAATCAAGTTAAGCCGGAAACAAAGAATTTGTTGACAGGGTTGACGGGATCAACGATTTCCCTTTTTGCATTGGAAACCTTAACTACTACTAAGAAAAAAGTTTTAATCGTTGAAAATACTAATTTTCACGCGAACAAACTTTATGATGACATAAATTTATTGAATAGTGACGCCGTTCATATTTTTCCCGTCGAAGAGTCAATTTCGACTGAGTTGGCAACTAGTTCACCTGATGAACTGGCACAGCGCTTAGATACGTTGAGCTTTTTGTGCAGTGACCAACCAGGAATCGTCGTAACGTCGGTAGCCGGATTAGAATATGAACTCTCAAGTCAGGAATTATTTCAAACAGCGCAATTAAAAATTGCTGTCAACGAAGAATATGACCTTGAAGATTTAAATCGTCAGTTTGTACAAATGGGATACAGTAAGGAAAAATTAGTCGCTAAACCCGGGGATTTCGCCATCCGTGGGGATATTGTCGATATTTATCCTTTGACAGTTGATGACCCAGTTCGAATTGATTTCTTCGGTAATCAAGTTGAAAAAATCAAATACTTCGATACGGAAACGCAACGAAGTATCAGTGAATTAAAGGAAATTGAAGTTTTGCCAGCTAGTGATCGAGTGGTCACAGATGAACAAGTCCACGTCGGTTTGAAAAAGTTACAAGACAGTTATCAACGACAATTAGCAGCGGCAGATAAAGAAACCAAAGATAATTTAGAAATCACTTTTGGTCAAACAATTGCTGAATTAACTGAAGGAATGCGTCCTGACAATATTGGTCGTATTGCTGATTATTTGTTTAAGAATCCTAGTAGTTTAGTTGATTACTTAGGTAGCGATGATATTTTGATCTTTGATGAATACAATCGCTTAGTCGAGCAGTCAAATGATAGTTTAGCTGAGAACCAGTCTTGGTTAGCAAGTCAATTGGAATTTGGCAAGGCTTTGCCAGAGCAAAAGATTCGTCAGAGTTTTGTTGATGTGACTAAAAATTGTAAATTAGCAGAGATTTATTTATCGGCTTTTCAACAAGGAATGGGACATATTCGTCTCAATCAATTACAAAATGTACCGGTTCGCACGATGCAACAATTTTTCAGCCAAATGCCACTATTAAAATCAGAAGTTGAGCGTTGGCAAAAACAAAATTACACAGTTTTATTAGCTATCAGTAATGAAAAACGAATCAATGCTATTAATAATACGTTGACTGACTTTGGCATCAAAGCAACTTTAGTTAAAGATAATGTCATTGAAAATCAGACGCAAATTATGAATGCGACGCTCAGTGCTGGTTTTGAAATGCCAGAAGAAAAATTGGCTGTAATTACAGAAAAAGAGCTCTTTAATAAACAACCCAAGAAACGTCGTCATCAAACTTTGGCAAATGCCGAACGTCTCAAGAGTTATAACGAATTAAAACCTGGCGATTACGTTGTTCATGTCAACCACGGTATCGGTAAATTTATCGGGATGCAGACGATGGAAGTCGACGGCAAGCATCAAGATTACATTACGATCGAATACCGTGATGACGGAAGACTCTTTATTCCGGTTACGCAATTGGACATGGTCCAAAAATATGTTTCAGCTGAAGGTAAATCACCTAAGATCAACAAACTTGGTGGAAACGAATGGCAAAAGACTAAGCGCAGAGTTCAATCAAATATTGAGGATATTGCTGATGATTTGATTGATCTGTACGCTAAACGTGAGGCTGAAAAAGGTTTTGCTTTTCCTAAAGATGATTCAATGCAAACGGACTTTGATAACGCCTTTCCTTATCCAGAAACACCGGATCAATTAAGGTCAGTCCAAGAAATCAAGCGTGATATGGAAAAACCTCATCCAATGGATCGGCTTTTAGTTGGTGATGTTGGATTTGGTAAAACTGAAGTTGCATTAAGAGCAGCTTTTAAAGCAGTTGAGGCCGGGAAACAAGTTGTTTTCTTAGTTCCAACAACACTGTTAGCCCAACAACACTATGAGACAATGAAGGAACGGTTCGAAGGTTTTCCAGTTGAAATCGGGATGTTGTCTCGTTTTCAAACACGAAAACAGAGTAAAGAAATCATTGAGAAATTAGAAGATGGTTCGATTGATATCGTTGTGGGAACGCATCGGCTGTTGTCTAAAGATGTGAAATTCCACGACATTGGGCTTTTGATCATCGATGAGGAACAACGTTTTGGTGTTAAGCATAAGGAAAAAATCAAGCAATTGAAGAGTAATGTTGATGTTTTGACGTTGACCGCTACTCCGATTCCCAGAACTTTGAATATGTCGATGCTTGGTGTACGTGATTTATCTTTGATCGAAACAGCTCCAAGTAATCGTTATCCAGTTCAAACCTATGTTATGGAACAAAATTATCAGGTGATTGCTGGCGCTATCAAACGAGAAATGGCTCGAGGTGGTCAAGTCTTTTATCTACACAATCGAGTTGATGATATGGACCAAGTCGCTAGTCAATTACAGGCAATGGTACCGGATGCTAGAATTGCTACTGCTCATGGGCGAATGAACGAAACGCAAATGGAAGGTGTCATTTCTGATTATTTAAATGGTGAGTACGACGTCTTAGTTACGACGACCATTATTGAAACTGGTGTCGACATGCCAAATACCAATACTTTGATTGTGGAAAATGCTGATAAATATGGTTTATCCCAGCTTTATCAAATTAGAGGACGTGTCGGAAGATCTAATCGAGTCGCCTATGCTTATTTGATGTATCGACCTAATAAAGTTTTGACCGAAGTCGGTGAGCAACGTCTGGAAGCTATCAAGAACTTTACGGAATTAGGTTCCGGCTTCAAAATTGCTATGCGTGATCTCTCAATTCGTGGTGCCGGGAATTTGCTTGGTAAACAGCAGCACGGCTTCATTGATTCAGTTGGATTCGATTTATATACACAGATGTTAAATGATGCGGTTGCTAAAAAGCGTGGTCATACGAAAGCTGAAAAGACTAACGCTGAAGTTAATTTAGCGTTGGAAGCCTACTTACCAGAGGATTACATTAGTGATCAACGTCAAAAAGTTGAGTTATACAAACGAATTCGTCAGATCGACTCATTGGAAAATTATCAAGAAGTTCGTTCAGAATTATTGGATCGTTTTGGTGAGTATCCTCAAGAAGTTGCTAATTTGTTAGACATTAGTCTATTGAAGAATTCATTCGATGAATCTTTAGTCAATAGTGTCGTAATGCGAAACAAGAAAATCACTATTAAGTTTTCGAAGAAGGCTAATGATTACCTGACGGGTGATTTGGTGTTTAAATTCTTAGGTAATACGACTATGAAAGCCAAAGTCAACGACCGCAATGGTGAATTCATGATGACTTTAGATGCTGACAGTGTTGGCAAAGATTGGTTCGAACAATTGAAAGTCTTTGCTGAAAAGATGGCTGAAGGTTTTGATAAATTAAAGAAAGAAAAAATTAAAAATTAATATGCAAAAAGAAGTGTCGAGAGCGATTAAGGGGACATGGATTTTGACAGTAGCCTCACTGTTCTCAGAACTGTTGAGTGCGGTCTATCGAATTCCGTTGCAAAATATTGTAGGTGATCGGGGATATTTCATCTATCAACAGGTTTACCCAATCTATGGTATTTTTTCCGTATTGGCATTGTCGGGACTACCGGTGGTCATTTCCAAAACGATTGCCCAGCAAAAAAGTGTAGGAGCCAAAAGTAATCTCTTGAAAAAGACTTTTTGGCTGTTGATGATTGCGTGTCTAGTAGTCACGGCACTACTTTGGATGTCTTCAAAATACTTAGCATTTCTGATGGGCGACCCAGCACTTTATTTAGAAGTTCGGGCAGTGGCATTGACCTTTTTGTTAGTGCCGTTTGAAGCTAGTTTAAGAGGTTACTTTCAAAGTGATCTCTTAATGACGCCGAGTGCAGTTTCACAAGTTTCGGAACAATTTTTAAGAATCGTCATTATCATCATCAGTGCGTTGTTATTTGGACATGGTGTGATCGATGTGTATAAGATGGGAACGCTAGCTAATTTAGGCGCGTTTATCGGTGGACTTTTGGCAGTCTTTATTTTAATTAGAACTTTTATCAAAAATAAACCAGACGCAAAAGTAAGTGACAAAATCGAATTAGAACATGGTTTAGCTTTAGAAATTGTCTTGATTGTTGTCTTCACAGGTATTACGATTTTTTACCAATTTATCGATTCGTTTTCCGTCTTGCGTTTACTGATGCATTCAGGAGTTTCGTTGCATCAAGCAGAAATTTCTAAAGGCGTTTTCGATCGAGGCCAGCCGTTACTGCAATTAGGAATTGTAATTTCATTGTCGTTTGTTTCAACGATCATGCCGCAATTAAAAGAAACCAATCGTCTGAAGAATCAAGCGACAATCGCCAAAATGGTACGAGTTTGCTTGTGGTTGTCAGTGGCGGAATCCGCCGGTTTGATTGCTTTGATGCCGCAGATCAACACGATGCTGTTTACTAATACGAGTGGTTCGTCCACGCTGAGCATTTATATGTTATCAGTCGTGATCGTGTCGTTTATTAATTTGTTAATTGCCATAACCAGTGGTGATGATGAGAAAAATTTACACAAGTTAGTTTTATTTATCATGTCACTCATTGCCAAAGTGGCGCTGAATGTGATTCTGGTTCCAAGTTTTGGAATCGCTGGGGCAGCCCTGGCGACAATTTTGAGTGAATGCGTAATTTTATTTGGAATCTTGATTATTTATGATTTTAATCGAGATTTCTTATCATTAGATAAATCGTTTATCGTCAATTTAATCAAGGCTGGGTTAGTGATGGCTATTGTCGTCAAAATACTAGTCGGCTTGTTATCGATTGGAAATGATTTGACTCGTTCATATAGTATTTTCTTGAATGTGGTTGCAATTCCAATTGGTGCATGGATTTATTTGCGTTTATCTAAGAAATGGCAAATGTTAACTATTGCTGAGTGGGAAATTTTGCCGCTGGGCAAGTACTTAATTAAGTTTATGAAGATAGAGGAGAAAAAATGAGATTAGACAAATATTTAAAAGTTTCTAGAATTATCAAGAGAAGAACTGTTGCCAAGGAATTTGCTGACAATGGTCGAGCAACTATCAATGGTCATGTTGCTAAATCGTCTACTGATGTTTCAATCGGGGATGTGATCGAGTTACATTTTGGTGAGAGAACAATGAAGGTCAAGGTTCTCAATATCAAGGAGACAACTAAAAAGAATGATTCTATGGATATGTATGAAGAAGTTTAGGTGAATTTATTAGAATAAGATTAAAATTGCCAAGTTTATTATTCAAATAATTGCTTAAACTTGTTATACTCAAGGTAATCATTTCTAGGGGAGTAGTGGTATGGAAGTACATAAACTTAATTCCAATGTTTCAGTTCTACAACCAAAACAAACACAGCCGCCTAAGAGCCCCAATAACTATGTTAAGAAGGTTCATCGCCGGCGTATGGCATTGATCGGAATAATTTTTGCGATCATTGTGGTTGTATTTGGCGTTCAAATTTTTAGTGCCCATCAAACGTATGCGAACACTGTGGAACAAATTGAAATTAGTAAGAAGAAGTTGAACTCACAAAAAGAGATTCAAAGAGATCTAAAGCTTGAGGTAAATCAACTTCATGATACGAACTATATTGAAAAATATATTCGCGAAAAGTATATGTATAGTAAGCCAGGCGAACAAATTTATAATTTACCTAGCGACGTTAAGACCACTACGATTCAAAAATAGGGAAAGGAATATTTTTTTAATATAGATGACAGTCGAAGTAGGAGCTAAAACAGAAGGTAAGGTTACTGGAATTACAAACTTTGGGGCATTCGTTGACCTAGGAGAAGGACAAAGCGGAATGGTACATATCAGTGAAGTTGCTGATGGATACGTCAAGGATATTCACGATGTGCTCAGTGTCGGAGATACCGTAAAAGTTTTAGTTCTTAATGAAAAAAATCATAAGATTGCACTTTCAATCAAACAGGCTAGTGCTAAACCTAAACCAAAGTACCAACGTCACGAACATCGTGACTTTAAGAAACCTCATAAGACAGAAAGCTTTGATGATATGATGGCTGGTTTTATGAAGGAAAGCGAAGAACGCTTAAGTACTATTAAAAAGAATACTGAAGGAAAACGTGGTGGCCGTGGCGGTCGTCGTGGTTAAATTCAGTTTTAAAATTTAATTTTGCAGATCCCGACCAATTTAAAAATAAAGATTGGTCGGGTTTTGACGTTAAAGTGGGAGGATAAATGGAATTAGATCAAAAAGTTAGTGATACTGTCAAAAAAGTTTTAAAGAAATATCATGCTAAAAGAATTCTCGTGGCAGTTTCGGGTGGAGTTGATTCAATGGTCTTGTTACACATCATTGATCGACTTTTACCAAAAACTTCATTTGGAGTGGTCAATGTTGATCACAATTTGCGGCCAGAGAGTGCTAGCGAAGTGGCTTTTGTTCAAGATTTTTGTGTTGAACGTGGGATTCGATTCTTTACTACTAAATGGATGGATCAGCCTAAAGATGACATTGGTATGGAAGCAGCAGCTAGAAAATTTCGTTATGATTTTTTCAAACAGATCATGCAAGAGAATAATTTTGATACTCTAGTAACTGCTCACCATGCCAACGATTTAGCCGAGAACATGTTGATGAAGATGATCCGTTCCGGCAATGCCTATGAAGTAGTTAGCTTAAAAGAACAGCGCCCGTTTGCTAATGGTCAAATTGTTCGACCACTGTTGAAGTTTGCCAAAGCTGATATCACAGTTTTAGCCGATATCCATGATATAAATCATGTTCAAGATCAAACGAATTTTGATAATATAACGATGCGTAACCGTTTAAGAAATAATATTTTCCCTGAATTACAACAGGAGAATGGACAATTGTTGCACCACTTTGGTTTCTTCGAACAACAAATTCTGGCTTTGTTAAAACTAGCTCAGGAAAAATTTGATGAGATCGAGTCACAAATGCAGCTAAAGACCAAGCCAATCAGTGGTTTGTTAAGTCCAGTGTTGCAGTTAGATCGACAGCAGCAAACGCTGTTTTGGGGGAACTTCTTTACTAAGTTACAATTAGGAATCAGCGTCAGCAATCGCCAAATTGCATCGATCATTGAGGTGGTCACTAATGACGATGCCAATGCTTCAATCGATTTAGCGGATTCGTGGCAATTTATTAAGAGCTATGATAATTTTGTGATAAAGCAAGTTGAACCGCAAAAAACTTCAGAGGTAGCTATCACGCTTGGCCAATCAGTGAAATTTTTGAAGCGTGATTTCACTTTAGATACTAGTGAATCTGATTTCAACTTAACAGTCGATTTTGTCCCGAAGACGATAACGTTGAGAACTAGACGGACTGGTGATAAGTTGTTATTATCTAATGGCTTTCATCAAAAATTGAGCAAGCGATTTATAAATGAAAAAATTCCTGAATATAAACGTGATGATTATTTAGTTTTATTATTTGATAATCAGATAGTTTGGGTTGAAAAAATTTATAATATGAGTGATTATTTAAAAAAAGGTAGTAAGCATTACAAAATAAAACTTGATTGAGGTAAAAGAATGAATTCAGATATTGAAAAGGTTTTAGTCTCCGAAAAGGAAATTGACGAAACTATTCAACGTTTAGGAAAAGAACTAACGCAAGAATATCGCGACAAGAATCCATTGTTCGTATGTGTTTTACGTGGTGCCGCTATGTTTATGATGGACCTAGTAAAGAGTTTAGATTTTAAGATGGAATATGACTTTATGGATGTTTCTAGTTATGGTGGAGAAAATACTACTACGACTGGGGATGTTCGAATTATTAAGGATTTGGATACATCAGTGCGTGATCGTGATGTTGTGATCGTTGAAGATATTATTGATACTGGCTACACACTTGATCGTTTAGTAGAACTTTTTGAATCAAGACATGCTAAGTCAATTAAATTGGTATCTTTCTTAGATAAACCAGCTCGAAGAGTTAAGCACGTTGATGTTGATTACATTGGTGTAAAAATTCCTGACGAATTTGTGGTCGGTTATGGGATGGATTATGATGAGCATTATCGTAATTTACCTTATGTGGGTGTTTTAAAACCAGAGGTATATGCTACAAAATAATTAAGATAGAGTTACAATTATTATTGTGTTACTGTTCACCAATGTTACAATATGTAACGTCTAAGTAATTTAGGAGGAAATGTATGAAAAATAATCGAAATAGGTTAATTAATAATAGCCTGTTTTACATCTTGCTCTTTGTTGTTTTGGTTCTTGCAGCAAGTTGGTTTGCTGGTGGTCAATCCTCAGACCAATCTAAGACGTTAAGTCAAGACCAATTCATCTCACAATTGAAGCAAGGCAAAGTGAAGAGTTTCAAATTAGAGCCAATTGGTGGCGCTTACCAAGTAACTGGTGAGTATAAAAAAGCTCAAAAAGCTGATACAACTCGTTCCGTATCACTCTTTAGCCGTGGCCAAAGCACTGGTTCTAGTGAGGTAACTTCATTTAGTTCAACTGTTTTGCCTAATAACGATACGTTAAAGAGAATTAATAACGCAGCGACTGCTAAGGGAGTTAAGACAACTGCAGCTCCTAAGTCACAATCTGGTCAATGGATCTCATTGATCTTAACGGTTATTGTTCCATTCGCATTGTTCTTCTTTATCATCTTTGCAATGATGGGCCGTGGTGGCCAAGGTGGTGGCGCAAACCGTGTCATGAACTTTGGTAAATCTAAAGTCAAACCAGAAGATCCTAAGAAAAATAAAGTTAGATTTTCTGATGTCGCTGGTGCCGAAGAGGAAAAACAAGAACTTGTTGAAGTTGTTGAATTTCTAAAAGATCCAAGAAAATTCGTTTCCTTGGGTGCTAGAATCCCAGCTGGTGTGCTTCTTGAGGGCCCTCCCGGGACTGGTAAAACTTTACTAGCTAAGGCTGTTGCTGGTGAAGCTAAAGTTCCGTTCTATTCAATTTCTGGTTCTGACTTCGTTGAAATGTTCGTCGGTGTCGGTGCATCTCGTGTGCGTGATTTGTTCGAAAACGCTAAAAAAGATGCTCCTTCAATCATCTTTATTGATGAAATTGATGCCGTCGGTCGTCAACGTGGTTCCGGTACCGGTGGTGGTAATGATGAACGTGAACAAACACTTAACCAATTATTGATTGAAATGGATGGATTTACTGGTAACGAAGGTGTTATCGTTATGGCTGCTACTAACCGTTCCGATGTGCTTGATCCAGCGTTACTACGTCCAGGTCGTTTTGATCGTAAGATTTTGGTTGGTAGACCTGATGTTAAGGGTCGTGAAGCTATCTTGAAAGTTCACGCTCGTAACAAACCATTTACTGATGATGTTGATTTACACGCTATTGCGCAACAAACTCCAGGATTTGCTGGTGCCGATCTTGAAAACTTGCTAAACGAAGCTGCCTTAGTTGCTGCTCGTCGTGGTAAGCAAAAGATTGACTCAACTGACTTGGATGAAGCCGAAGACCGTGTTATTGCTGGTCCTGCTAAGAAGAACCGTGTTATTCCTGAACAAGAACGTCATACGGTTGCTTACCACGAAGCTGGACATGCTTTGATTGGTTTGGTCTTGAGTGATTCTCGAGTAGTTAGAAAAGTTACTATCGTACCTCGTGGACGTGCTGGCGGTTACGCTATCATGCTTCCTAAGGACGATCAGAATCTTGCAACTAAGAAAGAATTGAATGAACAAATTACTGGTTTACTTGGTGGACGTACAGCTGAAGAGTTGATTGTTGGCCAACCATCATCCGGAGCTTCAAATGACTTTGAACAAGCAACACAAATTGCTCGTACAATGGTTACTGAATATGGTATGACAGATAAACTTGGTACAGTTCAACTTGAAAAGAATGGTCAACCATTTAGTGGTGGTAACTATCGTCAATTACCTTCATATTCTGAAGCAACTGCTAAAGATATTGATGAAGAAGTTAAACGTATTATTGACGAAGACCACGAACGTGCTCGTGAGATTCTTCAAACACACAAGGAACAACACAAGATTATTGCCGAAGCCTTGTTGAAGTATGAAACACTTGATGAAAAGGAAATTTTGAGCTTGTTTAAGACAGGTAAGATGCCTGCTAATGATAAGAATCAAGAATTCCCAAGTGAAAGTGCTGCTACTTTTGAAGAAGCTAAGAAGGCCGTTGAGGCAAAAGATGCTGCTAAACAAAAGACTGAGGGAGCAAACAAGGATGAAGTTAAGTCAGATGAAGGTCTTGACGAAACTACTTATCCTTCAGAAAAGAATGAAGCTAAATCAGACGATAATGCAACTGACGAAAAGTCAACTCCAGAATCAACTGATGAAACTAAATCTGATAATCCTGAAGACTCAAATAACAGTGATGATACAGACAATAATAATGATAAGTAATAAAAAAGAGCGACTCGTTTGAGTCGCTTTTTTGAACGGAGGAAATTATGGCTGATACTTTAACAAAATCAGTTTCAAAGGATGGTAAATTTAGAGTTTACATTATCAATGCTACTCAAACCATCCAGGAAGCTCAACAAAGACATGACACTTGGAGAAATTCCAGTGCCGCTTTAGGTAGAACAATGATTGGTTCAATCTTGGTAGCAACGTCAACTTTAAAAGAAGACGAAATTTTAACTACTAGAATCCAAGGCGATGGACCAGTTGGAGCTATCGTGGTAGATGCTGATGCTAAAGGTAATACAAAAGGATATATCACTAATCCGCATGTAGCTTTAAAAGCTCGTGAAGATGGACATATCGATGTCAAAGCGGCTGTTGGTACGAATGGTACTTTAAGTATTACTAAAGACTTACATTTGAAGGAACCATTTACCGGTGAAGTTCCTTTAGTTTCTGGTGAGATCGGCATGGACTTTGCTTACTATATGGCTAAATCTGAACAAATTCCGTCAGCTATTGGAGTTTCAGTTTTTGTTGAACCGAATGAAAAAGTTGGCGCTGCTGGTGGTTTCTTAGTTCAAACTTTGCCTGGTGCTACTGATAAAGATATTGATCAAATTGAAGCTAATTTAAAAGTTATTCCTAATTTGTCAACTTTACTTAATGAAGGTTTGAGTAACGATGACTTATTAAAGAAGATCATGAATGGTGTTGAGATGAAGGTTCTAGATGAGATGCCAATTCAATTTAAATGTGATTGTTCAAAAGATAAATTTGCTAAGTCATTGACAACTTTATCTAAAGATAACTTGCAAAAGATGATCGACGAAGATCACGGTGCCGAAGCTGTTTGCAAGTTCTGCAACAACAAATATAAGTTTACTGAAGCTGACTTGAAAGAAATTATTGCTGAAAAAGAATAAGCAATATTTGCCAGGTGAATAGAGTTTTTGTTATTATTGCAAGTTGTAGTTATAAAATCAGAGGTATAAAGTATGGAGTGGAAAATTGGCAATGTTGTGATTCCTAAACAAGTTGTGGTAGCACCAATGGCGGGAATTACTAATTCAGCTTTTCGAGTCACGGCGCGAGAATTTGGTGCTGGTTTGGTTGTTTGTGAAATGGTCAGTGCTCAAGGTATCAAGTATCACAATGAGAAAACTCTGGGTATGACTTTTGTCGATCCAAATGAACATCCAGTCAGTATCCAAATTTTTGGTGGCAGTACGCAGTCACTAATTCAAGCCGCGCAATACGTTGACCAACATACTGGAGCGGATATCGTCGATATCAATATGGGCTGCCCAGTTAAAAAGGTTACTAAAACGGGTGCTGGTTCATATTGGTTGAGAGATCCGGATAAGCTCTACAAGATGGTCAAAGAGGTTAGTTCAAGTATAAAAAAGCCTTTGACCGTCAAAATGAGAACTGGTTGGGATAATGACCATATCTTAGCAGTCGAGAATGCTTTAGCTGCTCAAGAAGGTGGTGCTAGTGCGATTGCAATGCATGGCCGAACCAAGGCTCAGATGTATGAAGGACACGCTGATTGGGATATTTTACACACCGTTGCCGATAGTCTGTCGATTCCTTTCATAGGAAACGGCGATATCAAGACGCCACAAGATGCTAAAACGATGATTGAAGATGTGGGAGCAACTGCTGCAATGGTCGGTCGGGCTGTGATAGGTAACTTATGGCGTTTGAATGCTATGAACCATTATTTAGAAACTGGAGAACTACTCCCTGAACCAAGTGTTGCAGAAAAAATTAATATAGCTAAACTTCAGTTGCAACGTCTGGTAGACTTAAAAGGTGAGCATGTTGGTGTTCCAGAATTTCGTCAACAGGCAGCATATTATCTAAAGGGGATTCCCCATGCAGTTAGAACACGTGCCAGAGTAGTGAATGAAAATTCAATGCAAGGTGTGTTTGATGCATTAGATCAATTTGTTGAAAGTTACGAAAAAAGAGAAGCGAGATCTTCAAAAATTTCGTAGACAGGGGGAAAAATTTTGAGTAACGAAAATAAGAAAAAGCAACCAACAAAAGAAGATATTAAGAAGAAGAGAGTCATGAATGACCAATTGCGGGTCAGACGTGAAAAATTGCAAGAATTATATGATGAAGGAATCGATCCATTCGGTTCTCGATTTGAAAGAACTGCTTTAGCTCAAGATATCCACGATAAATATGGTGACGAAAGTAAGGAAGTTCTTGAAGAACAAGACTTGCCTTGTGTTATTGCTGGTCGTATGATGTCAAAACGTGGTAAAGGTAAAGTTGGTTTTGCTGATATCCGCGATAGAAGTGGTAAGATTCAAATTTATGTACGTAAAGATGAAGTAGGTGAAGAGAACTATCACATCTTCAAACGTGCTGATATTGGTGATCACCTAGGAATTCATGGTGAAATCATGAAAACGGATATGGGTGAGTTAACTGTTAAGGCTACCCATGTAACAATGCTTTCTAAGTCATTGCGCCCACTTCCAGATAAATTCCATGGTTTAACAAATGTTGAACAAATCTATCGTCAAAGATATTTGGATTTAATTGCTAACCAAGACAGTTTTGAACGTTTCAAGAAGCGTACTAAGATTATTTCTGCGGTACGTGAATACTTGGATGGCGAAGGTTTCTTATCAGTTGAAACTCCTGTTTTGAATACTCAAGCCGGTGGTGCTAGTGCCCGTCCATTTATCACACATCACAATGCTTTGGATATGCAAATGTATCTTCGTATCGCTTTGGAATTGCCATTGAAGAGATTAATTGTTGGTGGATTCGAACGTGTCTACGAAATTGGTCGAGCTTTCCGTAATGAAGGATTGGATACACAACACAATCCCGAGTTTACTTCACTAGAATCATATGCTGCATATTGGGATATGACAGATGTTATGAAAGAAGTCGAAGGAATCTTTAGACATGCTGCTCAAAAAGCTAACGGTACACAAATCGTTACTTATCAAGGCGAAGAAATCGATCTAAGCAAGCCTTTCAAACGTATTAAGATGGTTGATGCAATCAAAGAACAAACCGGCATTGACTTTAGTCAAGATATGACATTGGAAGAAGCTAGAAAATTAGCTGATGATAAAGGTGTCCACTATGAAGAATTCTGGGGAGTTGGTCATATTATTGCTGAGTTCTTTGAAGAATTCGTTGAAGATACTTTGAAAGAACCAACATTCATTTATGAATATCCATTGGAAGTTTCACCATTAGCTAAGAAGAACAAGGAAAACCCTAACTTCACGGACCGTTTCGAAGTTTACATCCTCGGTCACGAATATGGAAATGCTTTCTCAGAATTAAATGATCCAATCGATCAAAAGGAACGTTTTGAAGCTCAAGCTAAAGAACGTGAAAATGGTAATGACGAAGCTGAACATATCGATAACGATTACGTTGAAGCCATGGAATATGGTATGCCACCAACAGGTGGACTAGGAATTGGTATCGATAGATTGGTAATGTTATTAACAGATGCACCATCAATTCGTGATGTCATCTTGTTCCCAACTATGAGACCAGAAGATAATTCAGAAAACGAAGAATAATAAAAAACAGTGTAGTAAATCTGAAAAAGATTTCTACGCTGTTTTTTTGTTTTGCCAATTACCATTGTCATCCCTGCAATGAATCAGTTAAGAAGTGTCTCTTGAAAAAAAGCTAAAATTAAACTATATTTAATCTAATTAGGGGGGTTCTAATGATATTAAAACATATAAAGACCCGTTATATAGTTAGTTTTTTAATTCTTTCTTTTCTAAAATCATTGCGGGTGGTATTCATTGCACTGATTAGTCAACAAATGATCAACTGGATCACTGACCCCAAGCTTAATTATTTGTTAATGTTGGTTGTAATAGCATTTGCAGGTTTAGTTTTATTTTGGATAATAGGAATTTTATATGAAAAAATGTATTTCATCGTTGTAAAAACAGCAAAAACAAAGAATTGAAATTGCCCGGGTGTTATATTTCAAGCGACCATTTTTATTAGCAGATGAAGCCACAGCCTCATTGGACCCTGATCTCTCTAAGAAAATCCATGATACTTTACTAAAAAATTATTCAGGCACGGTAATTGAGGTAGCTCATCACAGGGCTTGTGCGGAAGACGGCATCCTTCACCACCCCCCGAAAAAAGAATTAAACTATTCGAAAATTTTTGTTGACAGTTTTTGTAATCAATAGGTATAATAATATAGTTGTTTCAAGCAAGAAACATTTTGGAGGATTAGCTCAGCTGGGAGAGCATCTGCCTTACAAGCAGGAGGTCACAGGTTCGATCCCTGTATCCTCCATTAAGCATTATCGCTTAATGGTTTTTAGTTTTTTGCGGGTGTGGCGGAATTGGCAGACGCGCTAGATTTAGGTTCTAGTGTCCAGTGGATATGAAGGTTCAAGTCCTTTCACCCGTATTAAATTGGTCTTGCAAAAAGATTGATTTATGTGTATTATGTTAAATGTCGTTTGGCATAATGCCGACTTAGCTCAGTTGGCAGAGCATCTGTCTTGTAAACAGGGGGTCGGAGGTTCGAATCCTCTAGTCGGCATAGTCATAATGCGGAAGTAGTTCAGTGGTAGAACATCACCTTGCCATGGTGGGGGTCGCGGGTTCGAATCCCGTCTTCCGCTTAGAGAAAATGATTTCGGGAAATAGCTCAGCTTGGTAGAGCGTCACGTTCGGGACGTGAAGGCCGCAAGTTCAAATCTTGTTTTCCCGATATCAAGACTAAGTATAAAAGGGTAATTAATTCTTAATGGATTGATTGCCTTTTTTCGTTTCTCTAAAAATATTTGGACGATAAACTAATATGAGTATATAACGGAGTTGAATGTGTTAGGATTCTAATTGAAGTAGTTAATGATTTAAGTTAATTCTCTTTTAATAAGATGAATTAATTGCTTTTTTTAAAAACACATTTATACTTTCTAAACAGACACTTGAAAAGTAGAGGTAACATAATGGACAAAGTATTTACCGAAAGCGCCAAAAATGCACTAGTTTTAGCACAAGAACAAGCCAAGGCATTTCACCATAATGCTGTTGGCACAGAACACATTCTACTTGGACTAGTAATGGAAAATGATGGTATTGCCGGTATTACTTTGAGGGATCTAGCTGTAAGTGATCGAGATGTTGAGGAAGAAATTGAACATCTGACAGGTTATGGGGATGTCTCATCTAATACTGCTAAGGGAATCTATTTGCCTTATTCTCCAAAGGGACAGATGATTTTGAGCAATGCCCAAGAAAACTCGAATCTTTATAAGTCCAATCGAATTGGAACAGAACATATTTTATTAGCAATTTTAGATGATGCTGACAATTTGGCTAATCGCATTTTGGTCAATTTAGGTTTAAGTTTATCTAAGACCAAATCACTTCTTTTAAGTAAGATGGGAATGTCGAATAAAGCTGCCCGCCGCGGGTTTGCTAATAATTTAAGTAAGCAAAAAAGTCAACAACAAACACAGGGCACACCGACATTGGATTCATTGTCACGTGACTTGACTAAACTTGCTGCGGATAACCAAATTGATCCAGTTATTGGGCGTCAAAAAGAAGTTGAAAGAACAATTCAAATTTTGAGTCGTCGGACCAAGAATAATCCGGTTTTAGTTGGTGAACCCGGTGTAGGTAAAACTGCTATTGCCGAAGGTTTAGCTATTGCTATTGTTAAAAAAGAAGTTCCACTTGATATGCAAAATAAACGAATCATGATGCTTGATATGGGTTCACTTGTAGCTGGTACTAAGTATCGTGGTGAATTTGAAGACCGTTTGAAGAAAGTTATTAAAGAAATTTATGAAGATAAGCACGTAATTCTCTTTATTGATGAGTTACATACTTTGATTGGAGCTGGTGGTGCTGAGGGTGCTATTGATGCTTCCAATATTTTGAAACCAGCATTGGCTCGTGGTGAATTGCAATTGATTGGTGCAACTACATCAAACGAGTATCAAAAGTATATTGAAAAAGATACAGCTTTGGAACGTCGTTTTGCTAAGGTTTATGTTGAAGAACCAAGTGCTGAAGATTCAGTTAAAATTTTGATGGGCTTGAGACCTAGATATGAACAACATCATGGCCTAAAAATCTCTGATGAAGCTGTTGAAGCGGCCGTACGTCTCTCGACACGTTACTTAACGAACCGTTTCTTGCCTGACAAGGCAATTGATTTAATGGATGAGGCTTCAGCTAAAGTTAGAATCCACAATGTTTCAAAAAATAATAAACTTGAAGAATTGACTAATAAATCTATGAAATTGATGGATGACAAGAACAATGCCATCCTAGATCAAGATTTTGAAAAAGCTGCTAAGATCCGTGAAGAGGAACAAGCGCTTCAAGTCCAGATTGCTAAATTAAAAGATAAGCAATCAAATCAAAAAAAGGCTGTTGTTTCTGCTAATGACATTGCCGAAATAATTGCTGAATGGACTGGCGTACCGGTTAAACAAATCACTCGTAAGGAAAGTGAGAAGTTACTTAACCTTGAAAAAGAGCTTCACAAGCGGGTTATTGGCCAAGACGATGCTATCAATGCTGTTTCTCGTGCTATCCGTCGTGCAAGAAGTGGTATGAAAGATCCAAATCGTCCAATCGGTTCATTTATGTTCTTAGGACCTACCGGTGTAGGTAAGACTGAATTGGCTAAATCAATTGCGGAAGTTATGTTTGGTTCTGAAGATAATCTGATTCGTGTCGACATGTCAGAATACATGGAACAATACAGTACTTCTAAATTGATCGGTTCAGCTCCTGGTTACGTTGGATTCGACGATGGCGGTCAATTGACAGAAAAGGTTAGAAATGAACCTTACTCAGTTGTTTTGCTAGATGAAGTTGAAAAAGCTCATCCAGATGTCTTCAATATCTTACTTCAAGTATTAGACGATGGTATTTTAACTGATGCTAAAGGTCGTAAAGTTGATTTTAGAAATACGATCATCATTATGACTTCTAACCTTGGTGCAAGATCACTTGAAGAAGACAAGTCAGTCGGCTTTGGTGCTAAAGATGTTCACGACGATTTCAAAGAAATGCAAGAACGTATCAATACTGAATTGAAACGTTTCTTCCGTCCTGAATTCTTGAATCGTGTCGATGAAACTATCGTCTTCAAATCACTCAATAAAGAACAACTCAAAGAAATTGCTAAGATCATGAGTAACAATTTGAGAAAACGTCTTGCTGAGCGTGAAATTAAGTTGGTCATCACACCGACAGCTTATAACGATTTAGTTAAAGATGGTTATAATCCTGAATACGGTGCTCGTCCAATGAGAAGAACGATTCAACGTGAGATTGAAGATCCGGTCAGTGAACAATTACTAATGGGTAATGTTAAAGCAGGGGATTCAATCAAAGTTGGTTCGAAGAAAGGGAAGTTAACTGTGACAGTTGACAATCCTGATAAAAAAGATACTTTAACTCATCAAAAATAATAAGCTTGACTATTGACATGAATAGTGCATAAGTGTATTATTTCTTCTGAGATTCATAGTTCAAATTGCAAATTGCGATCTATTGTCCGTGATTATGCGTAAATAAAAAAACAAAAATAGATTTTAGTTTCTATTTTTGGTTTTTTTTTGCCTAAAAATGGGTTTTTAAACCGTTTTCATGCAAATTGTAATCAAATTGTAATATTTCTAATTTGAGTTTGGACTTGGACAAAATATATGTTGAGGTGAAAAATTTGACTTATCATAACGTTAATTATGGTGCACACCGTGTTCGTCGTAGTTATGCAAAGATCAAGGAAGTACTTCCACTGCCAAATTTGATTGACATCCAAACAAATTCTTATAAGTGGTTCTTAGATGAAGGACTTAAAGATATGTTTGACGACATTATGCCAATCGATGATTTTGCTGGTAACCTTTCTTTGGAATACGTCGGCTACAAGTTACTAGAACCAAAATATACTGTTGAAGAAGCAAGACAACATGATGCTAACTTCTCAGCACCATTGCATGTTACATTGAAATTGACTAATCATGAAACTGGTGAAATCAAGACACAAGATGTTTTCTTTGGTGATTTCCCAATCATGACAGATGAAGGAACTTTCATCATCAACGGTGCCGAACGTGTTATTGTTTCTCAATTAGTACGTTCACCTGGTATTTATTACAATCAAGATACAGACAAAAATGGTCGTGAAAATTACGGTACAACAGTTATTCCTAACCGTGGTGCCTGGTTGGAATTTGAAACAGATGCTAAGGGTCTAGGCTATGTAAGAATCGATAGAACTAGAAAGCTACCTATTTCTGAATTAGTTCGTGCTTTAGGCTTTGGTAGTGATGCTGAAATTCTAGATATCTTTGGTGAAAACGATACTCTGAATTTGACTCTTGAAAAAGATGTTCATAAAGATACTAACGATTCACGTGTCGAAGAAGCTTTGAAAGATATTTATGAAAGACTCCGTCCTGGTGAACCAAAGACAGCAGATAGTTCACGTTCATTACTATATGCTAGATTCTTTGACCCACGTAGATATGACTTAGCACCAGTTGGTCGTTACAAGATCAATAAGAAGCTAAATCTTAAGACTAGACTTTTGAACAAGACTTTGGCTGAAACACTAGCTGATCCTGATACAGGTGAAGTTGTTTTAGCTAAGGATACATTAATTGATCGCGATGCTATGAACAAATTGGCTCCTTATCTTGAAAGAGATGATTTCAAGACAGTTACATTGAACCCTTCAGAAGAGGGTGTCTTGACTGACCCAATTACTGTTCAAATTATTAAGATCTACTCAGAAGCTGATAACGAAAAAGTTGTTAATATCATTGGTAATGGTCATATTCCAGAAGAAAATCGTACTATTACACCAGCTGACATTTTGGCAGGTATTAACTATTTCTTAAACTTGAAGGAAAACATCGGTACTACAGATGATATTGATCACTTGGGTAACCGTCGTATTCGTTCAGTCGGTGAATTGCTACAAAACCAATTCCGTATTGGCTTGTCACGTATGGAACGTGTTGTACGTGAAAGAATGTCAATTCAAGACTCAGCTACTGTTACACCTCAACAATTGATCAACATCAGACCAGTTGTTGCTTCAATTAAGGAATTCTTTGGTTCATCACAATTGTCACAATTCATGGATCAAACTAATCCACTTGGAGAACTAGAACACAAGCGTCGTCTATCAGCCCTTGGACCTGGTGGTTTGACTCGTGACCGTGCCGGATATGAAGTTCGTGACGTTCACTATACACACTATGGTCGTATGTGCCCTATTGAAACTCCTGAAGGTCCTAATATCGGACTTATTAATAACTTGGCTTCATACGCTATTATTAATAAATATGGTTTTATCGAAACACCATATCGTCGTGTTTCATGGGATACTCACAAGGTAACTGACAAGATCGATTACTTAACTGCTGACGAAGAAGATAACTATGTTGTTGCTCAAGCTAATACACCATTAAATGATGATGGTTCATTTGCTGACAACACAATCTTGGCTCGTCGTAAAGATGATAATATTGAAACAACTCCAGAAAAAGTCGATTACATGGACGTTTCTCCTAAACAAGTAGTTTCCGTAGCTACTGCATGTATTCCTTTCTTGGAAAATGATGATTCAAACCGTGCCCTAATGGGTGCCAATATGCAACGTCAAGCTGTTCCATTGATCAATCCACACGCTCCACTTGTTGGTACTGGTATGGAATACATTGCTGCTCATGATTCTGGTGCTGCTTTGTTGGCCGATCATGATGGTGTCGTTGAATATGTTGATGCTAAGAAGATCACTATCAAACGTGATGAAGATGGCACAACTGATGACTACAAGGTAACTAAGTTCCGTCGTTCAAATAATGGTAAGAGTTACAACCAAAGACCTATCGTTCACAAGGGTGAAGAGGTTAAGAAGGGTGACATTATCGCCGATGGTCCAGCAATGGAAAATGGTGAATTAGCTCTTGGTCAAAACCCACTTATCGCCTTTATGACATGGAACATGTATAACTATGAAGATGCGATTGTTCTTTCAGAAAAATTAGTTCGTGAAGATGCTTATACTTCGATCCATATTGAAGAATATGAATCAGAAGCACGTGATACTAAACTTGGACCTGAAGAAATTACACGTGAAATTCCTAACGTTGGTGAAGATTCATTGAAGGATCTTGACGAATTCGGAATCATCCGTGTTGGTGCAGAAGTTCGCGATGGCGATATCTTAGTTGGTAAAGTTACACCTAAAGGTGTTACAGAATTATCAGCCGAAGAACGACTATTGCACGCTATCTTTGGTGAAAAAGCTCGTGAAGTTCGTGATACATCACTTCGTGTACCTCACGGTGGTGGCGGTATTATCCAAGACGTTAAGGTCTTCACTCGTGAAGCCGGTGACGAACTTGATCCTGGTGTTAACATGCTGGTTCGTGTTTACATCGCTCAAAAGCGTAAGATTCAAGTTGGTGACAAGATGTCTGGTCGTCACGGTAATAAGGGTACTGTTTCAATCGTTGTACCTGAAGAAGATATGCCATATATGCCAGATGGTACTCCAGTAGATATCCTATTGAACCCAATGGGTGTTCCATCTCGTATGAATATTGGACAAGTTCTTGATCTTCACTTAGGTATGGCTGCTAGAAAACTTGGTATCCACGTTACAACACCTGTTTTCGATGGTGTAAGTAATGATGAACTTTGGGATATTGTCCGTGAAGCTGATATGGATTCAGATGGTAAGTCAATCCTTTATGATGGACGTACTGGTGAACCATTTAAGAACCGTGTTGCTGTTGGTGTCATGTACTACTTGAAACTAGCTCACATGGTTGATGATAAACTTCATGCTCGTTCAATCGGACCATACTCACTAGTTACTCAACAACCACTTGGTGGTAAAGCACAATTTGGTGGTCAGAGATTTGGTGAAATGGAAGTTTGGGCTCTTGAAGCTTATGGTGCCGCTTATACATTGCAAGAAATCTTGACATACAAGTCTGATGATATCGTCGGCCGTGTTAAGACTTATGAAGCTATTGTTAAGGGTGAAAGTATTCCTAAACCTGGTGTTCCTGAATCATTCCGTGTTCTGGTCAAAGAACTACAAGCTCTTGGATTGGACATGAAAGTTCTAGATGCACATAAGAAAGAAATCGAACTTAGAGATATGGATGACGATGAAGATACAGTTAGTGTCGACGCTCTATCTAAGTTTGCTAAACAACAAGAACAAAAACGTGCTGAAGAAGAAGCTAAGAAGCTGGAAGCATCAAAGGATTCAACTGAAACTAGTACGAAATCAGAAAACTAGTTAAAACTTTAGGGAGGTTACCTTTTGATAGACGTTAATAAATTCGATAGTATGCAAATTGGTTTAGCTTCTCCTGATAAGATTCGTAGTTGGTCTTATGGGGAAGTTAAGAAACCAGAAACTATTAACTACCGTACTTTAAAACCAGAAAAAGATGGTCTATTCGATGAAAGAATCTTTGGACCAACTAAAGACTGGGAATGTGCCTGTGGTAAGTACAAACGTATCCGTTATAAGGGTATTGTTTGTGACCGCTGTGGTGTTGAAGTTACTCGTTCAAAGGTTCGTCGTGAACGTATGGCTCATATCGAACTAGCAGCTCCTGTATCACATATCTGGTACTTTAAAGGAATCCCATCACGTATGGGACTTGTCTTGGATATGAGTCCAAGAAACTTGGAAGAAGTAATCTACTTTGCATCATATGTAGTTATCGACCCAGGTGATACTGATCTAGAAAAGAAACAACTATTAACAGAAACAGAATACCGTAAAAAACGTGAAGAATTTGGCAACAAGTTCGTTGCTGAAATGGGTGCCGAAGGTATCCGTGATCTTCTAAGACAAGTTGATATGGATTCTGAAGTTAAAGAATTACGTGATACATTGAAGTCCGCTCAAGGACAAAAACGTACACGTGCTATTAGACGTTTGGATATCCTTAGTGCTTTCCAAAAGTCTGGTAACAAACCTGAATGGATGGTAATGGAAGCAATTCCCGTAATCCCACCTGATCTTCGTCCAATGGTTCAACTAGAAGGTGGCCGTTTCGCTACTTCTGACTTGAACGATTTGTACCGTCGTGTTATTAACAGAAATAACCGTTTGAAGAGATTGTTGGATCTACATGCTCCTAATATCATCGTTCAAAACGAAAAGAGAATGCTCCAAGAAGCTGTTGATGCGTTGATTGATAATGGTCGTCGTGGCCGTCCTGTTACAGGTCCTGGTAATCGTCCATTGAAGTCACTTTCACACATGCTTAAAGGTAAGCAAGGTCGTTTCCGTCAAAACTTACTTGGTAAACGTGTTGACTACTCAGGCCGTTCTGTTATTGATGTTGGACCAACACTTAAGTTTTACCAATGTGGTCTTCCACGTGAAATGGCTTTGGAATTGTTCAAGCCATTCGTAATGCACGAATTGGTTAAGAGAGAAATCGCTTCTAACGTCAAGAATGCTAGAAGAAAGATTGATCGCCAAGATGACGATATCTGGGATGTACTAGAAGACGTTATCAAAGAACGTCCAGTACTACTTAACCGTGCCCCTACACTTCACAGACTTGGTATCCAAGCCTTTGAACCTGTTTTGGTTGATGGTAAGTCAATTCGTTTGCACCCACTTGCTTGTGAAGCTTACAATGCCGATTTTGATGGTGACCAGATGGCTATCCACGTGCCACTATCAGACGAAGCTCAAGCCGAAGCTCGTATGTTGATGCTTGCTGCTCACCATATTCTTGCTCCTAAAGATGGTAAGCCTATCGTTACTCCTTCACAGGATGTTGTTTTAGGTAACTACTATCTAACAATTGAAACAAGACATATGACTGGTGAAGGTAAGATCTTCATGGATGCTAATGAAGTTCAAACAGCTCTTCTAAATGGTGATGTTCATTACCATACAAGAATTGGTTTAGCTGTTTCTTCAATGCCTAACAAGCCATTCAAGGATGAACAAAGAGACAAGGTTATGATTACTAGTGTTGGTAAAGTAATCTTTAACGAAATTCTTCCTGAAGACTTCCCATACTTGAACGAACCTTCAGATGATAATTTGAAGAATGGTGTTCCTGACAAGTACTTCTTGGGTAAAGGTGAAGATATTCATCAACGTTTGGACGAAATGGATCTAGTAGACCCACTTAAGAGTGGTTATCTATCAGATATCATCGCTCAAATCTTCAAGATCTACCGTGTTCAAAGAACATCATCACTTCTTGATGATATGAAGGAATTAGGTTACACAATCTGTACACTATCTGGTTTAACAGTTGGTGTTACTGATGTTCCTAACTTAACTCAAAAACCTGAAATCATTGAAAAAGCCCATAAACAAGTTGCTTCAATTTCTAAGCAATTCCGTCGTGGACTTATCACCGATGATGAACGACATGATCGTGTTATTAGTGTTTGGAACGATACAAAGGACGAAATTCAACAATTGTTGATCGACTCATTTGATCCTACTAACCCTATCTCAATGATGTCTGATTCCGGTGCCCGTGGTAACATTTCAAACTTTACTCAGCTAGCTGGTATGCGTGGACTTATGGCTGCCCCTAACGGTGGTATGATGGAAATCCCTGTTATTTCTAACTTCCGTGAAGGACTATCTGTCATGGAAATGTTCATGTCAACCCACGGTGCTCGTAAAGGTATGACCGATACAGCCTTGAAGACTGCTAACTCTGGTTACTTGACACGTCGTTTGGTTGATGTTGCTCAAGATGTTATCGTACGTGAAGAAGATTGTGGTACTGACCGTGGCCTTGTTGTAAGTGCCATTATGGAAGGTACAGATTTGATCGAACCATTGTATGATCGACTTGTTGGTCGTTATACACAAAAGACTGTTAAAGATCCTAAGACAGGCGAGGTTCTAGTACCTCGTGGTGTTCTAATGGATGAAGCAATTGCCCAAAAGGTTGTTGATGCAGGTGTCACACACGTAACAATCCGTTCTGCATTTACATGTGATACAAAACATGGTGTATGTAAGAAATGTTACGGTCGTAACCTTGCTACTGGTGAAGAAGTTGAAATTGGTGAAGCAGTTGGTACTGTTGCTGCTCAATCAATCGGTGAACCAGGTACACAATTGACTATGAGAAACTTCCATACCGGTGGTGTTGCTGGTGGCGATGATATTACTCAAGGACTTCCTCGTGTTCAAGAAATTGTTGAAGCTAGAAATCCTAAAGGTCTTGCTGTTATTTCTGAAGTTGATGGTACAGTTACATCAATCGATGAAAACCCAGCAGAACATACTAAGGAAATCACTGTTGAAGGTGACATTGACTCTAGAAGTTATAGTGTTCCTTATACATCAAGTGTTGCGGTTGCCGAAGGTGACCATGTAAAACGTGGTGGTAAGTTGACACAAGGTTCAATTGATCCTAAGGAATTGATCAAAGTTACAAACGTCCTACATACAGAAAACTACTTGCTTGCTGAAGTTCAAAAAGTTTACCGTATGCAAGGTGTTGATATTTCTGATAAGCATTTCGAGGTTATGATCAGACAAATGCTCAGAAAGATTCGTATCCTTGATCCTGGTGATACAGATGTCTTACCTGGTCAATTGATGGATATTTCTCAATTTACTGACCATAACCGTGAGACATTGTTCAATGGCGGAGTTCCTGCTACTGGACGTCCAGTTCTACTTGGTATTACTAAGGCTTCTCTTGAAACTAATAGTTTCTTGTCAGCTGCTTCCTTCCAGGAAACAACAAGAGTTCTTACTGATGCTTCAATTCGTGGTAAGAATGATCCACTTCTTGGACTTAAGGAAAATGTTATTATTGGTAAACTTATCCCTGCTGGTACTGGTATGGCTAAGTACAACCATATGGAACCTAAGAAAGTCGGTCCAATGGCAGACAATTCGTTAAATGGTGCCTATACAATTTCTGATATAGAGGCCCAAATGAAGGCTGAAGAAGCTAAGAGTGAAAAATAATTGATATTTGTTAGAAAGACGACCATTTTTGGTCGTCTTTTTTTTGTATAATAGAAGTATCGAGATTAATTTGGAGGTTAGAATTTTGCAAAAGCAAGAATTAGCTTATCAAGATACCAAATTTACTTTAGATACTTACTGGTTGGATCCAATTTCTGATTTTGATGAACCAGTTGAGCATCCGCTAGCAATTATTTGTCCTGGAGGTGCTTTTAAGTTTCATTCAGACCGTGAAGCACAACCAATTGCTATGAAATTTAATTCAGAAGGGATGCATGCTTTAGTTTTGCATTACCAATTAGCTGAAAACGGAAAAAATGTTTATCCTTTAGCGCTACAAGAAATGGCTACGACTTTGAATTGGTTGAAGAGTCAACAAGAAACTCACAATATTGATTTGAGTAAGGTTGTATTGATTGGTTTTTCTGCCGGTGGACATGTTGTTGCCGACTTTAATTCCATCATGTTAGACCCAGAACAAAGAAAGGATATTTTTGCTGATGATTTGGAAGTTGAACCAGCTGCTAATATCCTCGGTTATTCAGTAATCGATATGACACTAGGTTGGCCTAAAGAAGAATCCTGGTCTAAACAAGTAGCACCTGATGAATCATATTGGCAAGCTCAAACTCATTTAACTGAACATGCTAAGCCAACATTCATCTGGCAAACAGTTACTGATGACACTGTCCCTGTGATGAATTCAATCGTTTATGCACAAAAGTTGAACGACTTGAAGATTCCATATGAAATGCACCTCTTTGGTTCAGGTGGACACGGATTGTCACTTGCAACTTATGTCACAAAGCACCCAAATGGTGGAGATTACAATATTTATGATTATAAATGGTGGGAATTAGCTGTTAACTGGCTAAAACTTCAAAGAATCCTACCTGAAATTTAATTAAAAATGAAGAGATCACGAAGACAAGTCCTGTAGCTATACATAAATAAGGGATGAATCGAAATGATCTCTTTTTATTTATCATGAAATTACTAAGACAAAGAAAACACGCTACGATCATTATTAGTAGAAAAAGCTGTAAGTTAAAAACTAAAGCCAGGATCGAGATTATCTCCACATCACCCAAACCAATTAAATGTTGCCTGTTTAATAACAAGAGTGACAAGTATACTAAAAGGCTGATCAATAAATTTTTACCCGAGAAGTGCCACAAAATCGTCGGTAAAAAGCCAAAATAAAAAATTGGGTAGACGTAACCGAAAAATGAGTCGCAAAAAGCTAAGAAAATTAACGTTGTGAATAGTGGCAGGTAAGATAAGCTATTGAAATAATAAGTAGAGAGGATCAAGAATCCACCGCAAAATTCTTGAAGGGGATTTAAAAAATTAATTTGATTTTTGCAAGTTGAGCATTTACCATTAACTATGAAATAGCCCAATATAGGGATGATTTCATACCATCTTAAGATCCTATGACAGTAATCGCACTGAGAACGCCTGGTGTTGATTTGTGGGTAATCTTGTGCGAAAACCTTTAGAAAGGAGATAATGCAAGCTCCTAAAATGAAGATTAGTAGTTGTAAAAGATATTCCATTATTTTCACCTCGTTTAAAATTACGAAGCATTTTGGGGAAACTTTTTAGCAATGTCACGTTGACATGGCTTTTTATAGATGGTATTCTAATAGACGTGCTTTTATTGGCAGCAATATTAGTTTGTTTATTTAAATATAAGCTCATAACGTACGCCACTAACGTGGTTTATTATTTTACAAAATTATGAACCACCTGGATGTGTGTACTTAAATTATTAGGAGGAACTTTGAATGCCAACAATTAACCAATTAGTTCGCAAAGGCCGTAAGTCACAAACTTCAAAGTCCGATGCACCTGCATTGAACTACGGCTACAATAGTATGAAGAAGGTTGCTACAAAGAACCCAGCTCCACAAAAACGTGGTGTCGCAACTCGTGTCGGAACAATGACACCTAAGAAACCTAACTCAGCCCTACGTAAGTATGCCCGTGTTAGATTATCAAACCTTATTGAAGTAACAGCATATATCCCAGGAATTGGCCACAACTTGCAAGAGCATAGTGTTGTTCTTGTCCGTGGTGGACGTGTAAAGGATCTACCTGGTGTTCGTTATCACGTTGTTCGTGGTGCCTTAGATACAGCCGGTGTTGATGGACGTATGCAAAGTCGTTCAAAATATGGTGCTAAGAAGCCTAAGAAATAACAATAAATAATCATTCTTACTTAATGAAATAATGTAATAACGGAGGAATTTTTTTATGCGTAAAGGTAGAGCTCCAAAACGTGATGTTTTGCCAGATCCAATGTACAACTCAAAGCTAGTAACTCGCTTGATCAACCACTTGATGTATGATGGTAAAAGAGGTACTGCTTCAACAATTTTATATCGTGCTTTCGATATTATTAAGGACAAGACAGGTAACGAACCATTGGACGTGTTTGAAGAAGCAATGAACAATGTTATGCCTGTACTTGAAGTTAAGGCTCGCCGTATCGGTGGTTCTAACTATCAAATTCCTATCGAAGTTCGTCCAGATCGTCGTACAACTCTAGGACTTCGTTGGATCACAAGTTATGCTCGTCTACGTGGTGAACATACTATGGACGAACGTCTAGCTAATGAAATCATGGATGCAGCTAACAATACTGGTGCTGCTGTTAAGAAACGTGAAGATACACATAAGATGGCCGATGCTAACCGTGCATTCGCTCACTATCGCTGGTAGGATCTAGTTTTAAAACTAGTTAATTTGAGAGGAGAAACAATTTTTCATGGCTAATAAACGTGAATTTCCACTAGAAGATACCCGTAATATTGGTATCATGGCCCACATCGATGCCGGTAAAACTACAACTACAGAACGTATCTTGTACTATACTGGTAAAATCCATAAAATTGGTGAAACACATGATGGTGCTTCACAAATGGACTGGATGGCTCAAGAACAAGAACGTGGTATTACTATCACATCAGCTGCTACAACTGCTGAATGGAAGAACAACCGTATCAATATCATTGATACTCCAGGACACGTTGACTTCACAATCGAAGTTGAACGTTCACTCCGTGTTCTAGATGGTGCTATTACAGTTCTTGATGCTCAATCAGGTGTTGAACCACAAACTGAAAATGTTTGGCGTCAAGCCTCAACATACGGTGTTCCAAGAATCGTCTTTGTTAACAAGATGGATAAAATCGGTGCTAACTTTGACTACTCTGTAGAAACATTGCATGAAAGACTAGATGCTAACGCACATGCTATTCAAATGCCTATTGGTGCCGAAGACCAATTCGAAGGTGTTATCGACTTGATTGAAATGAAAGCCGATCTATACGACGAAGATGAATTAGGTACAAAATGGGATACAGTTGATGTTCCTGAAGAATATCGTGCTGAAGCTGAAAAGAAACGTGCTGAATTAATCGAATCAGTTGCTGATGTTGATGATGACATCATGGACAAGTATCTTGAGGGTGAAGAAATCAGCAATGATGAAATCCGTGCTGCTATCCGTAAAGCAACAATCAATTTGAAGTTCTTCCCAGTTCTTGCAGGTTCTGCCTTCAAGAATAAGGGTGTTCAAATGTTGATGGATGCCGTTGTTGACTATCTACCATCACCACTTGACGTACGTCCTTATAAAGCTACAGATCCTAAGGATGAATCAGAAGTTGAACTTATGGCTGATGACAGCAAACCATTTGCTGGACTTGCATTTAAGATTGCTACTGACCCATTCGTTGGACGTCTAACATACATTCGTGTATATAGAGGTTCACTAGAATCAGGTTCTTATGTTTTGAACTCATCAAAAGACAAACGTGAACGTGTTGGTCGTTTGCTACAAATGCATTCTAACCACCGTAAGGAAATCCCTGAAGTATTCTCTGGTGATATCGCTGCCGTTATCGGTTTGAAGAATACTACAACAGGTGATTCTCTAACAGATCCAGATCACCCATTAATTCTTGAATCATTGGATATTCCAGATCCAGTTATCCAAGTATCTATCGAACCTAATTCAAAGGAAGATAGAGATAAGATGGATGTTGCTATCCAAAAACTTTCAGAAGAAGATCCTACTTTCCAAGCTGAAACAAATCCTGAAACTGGTGAAACATTGATCGCCGGAATGGGTGAATTACACTTGGATATCATGGTTGACCGTATGAAACGTGAATTTAACGTTGCATGTAAGGTTGGTGAACCTCAAGTTGCTTACCGTGAAACATTTACACAACAAACAAGTGCTCAAGGTAAGTTCGTTCGTCAATCTGGTGGTAAAGGTCAATATGGTGATGTTTGGATTGAATTCACACCTAATGAAGAAGGTAAAGGCTTCGAATTCGAAGATGCTATCGTCGGTGGTGTTGTTCCTCGTGAATACATCCCTTCAGTAGAACAAGGATTGAAAGAATCAATGGAAAACGGTGTTCTTGCTGGATACCCATTGATCGATGTTAAGGCTAAGTTGTATGATGGTTCATACCACGAAGTCGATTCATCTGAAGCTGCCTTCAAGATTGCTGCTTCATTGGCTCTACGTAATGCTGCTAAGTCTGCTGGTGCTGTAATTCTTGAACCTATTATGAAGGTTGAAATTGTTACACCAGAAGATTACTTAGGTGACGTTATGGGACAAGTTACTGCTCGTCGTGGACGTGTTGAAGGTATGGAAGCACGTGGTAATGCACAACTTATCAATGCTTTCGTTCCACTTGCAGAAATGTTTGGTTACGCTACAACACTTCGTTCAGCAACACAAGGTCGTGGTACATTTACAATGACAATGGATCACTACGAAAAAGTTCCTAAGTCAATTCAAGCTGACATCATTAAGAAAAATGGTGGCAACCCTGACGCTGAATAATTAATGACAAAATTAAAACCGTAACAGTTTAATCTGTTACGGTTTTTTTGTGTTATGAAATTGTAAAATAATTTGAATCAGAATGATTGCGCCGATAAACTGCAATTAACAATCCCAATGCGATTGCAATAAAAATTAAAGTTTCAACGACAGTAAAAATATTTTGTAAGTTAGTTACCTTACCAGTCATGACTTCACCCGAAGTAGTAAAAGCTAAGGCATCGAGCAGAGTATGAAAAATCACTGGAATAAAAAACATGTCAGAATACAAATAGAGACCACACATCAATAATCCCATCCCGGTAGCAAAAACTACTTGGTTGATCGTATTAGGAAGATCTTGTCCGGCTGATAAATTACTTAAGTGCAATAATCCAAAGCAAAGACTGCTAATAAAGCTAGCAAAGAAAATTTTCCAACGGAAATTTTTAAAAGCCGCTAATAAAATAGTTAGAAACATATATCTAAATAAAACTTCTTCGGCAATTCCGGCCTCTAAACCGCTCAATAAATATTCAATTCGGAATTTAGCATGTGAGAAATCAAAAGTATAAAGTGAACTCAAGAAATCTTTACCTCCGCTGAAGGCATTCCACATCGTGAACCAAAAACATAATAATAGTAGAAAAAATAAAATTATGTAATTGATGTGACGTGATGGGGCCATGTGAGGGTAAGGGTAACCCCATTTTCTCATCATTACTAAAGCCATGACCAAGAAGACAAGTGCTCCCATGAATCTAGTGTCACTCAATCTTGCTATTAGTGGGTTGAAATCAAGAATAGTGCTGTATGTAACGATACTTAATGATCCCATAGCGATAAATTCAAAAGAGAAAACACTTAGTAGTAACTGCACAAATTTATTTTCAAATGGTGTTAAGAAAACTACGACATAGGGAATATACATGACTAAAACTGAAACTAAAAACAATATTAATGAACTAGGTAAATTCCAGTCATAGTACTTGGTACTAAAAGTTATTAAGTAGAAGTATGATTCTGCAATGATAAATACTTGTAAAAATAGCTGAAAGACAAAATTAAGCCGCTCAGAAATTTTTTGTGGTCTACTTTTGACCTTCAATGCTAAAAGATTTAAAAATATAGGAATGAATAAGTAAAGATTTTTAGTCATAGCACTGAAGGTGAATATAATTAGGGCATTTAAAATTACCTGTCCTTTAAAAATATATAGATACATTTTATCTTTATTATTTGGTGAAAACCTGTTATTATAACTAAATCCGTAATTGTTCAAAATCCACCTCCACTTTTATTAGAGTATAGTTTAAAATCTCTATTTTAGAAAGTAACTTTTATTTTGAAAAATGCTCGATTAGGCTTGAAAATCCGGAGGTCATCGTGTAGTATTATAAGAGTGCTTATTTCTTGGAGAAGTATGTACTTAAATAGATATTTAAATATATCGACGGCTTAGAAGTGAGAGGTTGCGACACACCCGGCCGCTTTGCCACGGCAGGGCTGGCGGATATTTTCACGGAGCCGGTCATCTTGAAAGAGACAAAAAGGAGGTAACCCCATGGCAAGTCAAAAAATTCGCATTCGTTTAAAGGCTTATGAACATCGTATTCTAGATCAATCAGCTGACAAGATTGTGGAAACTGCAAAAAGAACTGGTGCTACAATTTCAGGACCAATTCCTTTGCCAACAGAGCGTTCACTATATACAGTGTTAGCTTCACCACACAAGCATAAGGATTCTAGAGAACAATTCGAAATGCGTACACATAAAAGACTTATCGACGTTGTTAACCCAACAAAGAAGACGGTTGATTCACTTATGAAGTTGGATCTACCATCAGGTGTTGACATTGAAATTAAATTATAATTATTACAAATAAATTATTGGAGGTGCAAACATGGCCAAAAAAGGAATTCTTGGTAAAAAAGTCGGAATGACTCAAATTTTTACTGACAATGGTGAATTAGTTCCCGTTACAGTTGTTGAAGCAACACCAAATGTTGTTATGCAACTTAAAACAGTTGAAAATGATGGTTATGAAGCCGTACAACTAGGCTTGGATGACTTGCGTGAAGTATTGTCAAACAAACCTGCCAAGGGTCATGCACAAAAGGCAAATACAACTCCTAAACGTTACATTCGCGAATTCCGCGATGTTGAAATGGGAGACTACGAATTAGGTGCTGAAGTTACAGTAGATACATTTAATTCTGGTGATATTGTCGACGTTACAGGAACAACTAAGGGACACGGAATGCAAGGTAACATCAAGAGATTCGGTCAAGCTAGAGGACCTGAAACTCACGGTTCTAGATATCACCGTGTTGCTGGTTCAATGGGTGCTATCATTAACCGAGTATTCAAAGGTAAGATGCTTCCAGGTCGTATGGGTAACAACCGTGTTACTACACAAAACCTAGAAATCGTTAAAGTTGATGCTGAACATAACGCAATTATGATCAAGGGTAATGTACCCGGAGCAAACAAATCATTAGTTAAAATCCAAACAGCTGTTAAAGCTAATCAAAAATAGGAAGGAGGAAATGAGTTATGACAAAAATCACAGCTTACAAAGATAACGGTGCTGAAAACGGTGCTGTAGATGTAAAAGACGAAGTTTTTGGTATTGAACCAAACGACAGTGTTGTTACAGATGCAGTTATTATGCAACGTGCATCAATGAGACAAGGTACTCATGATGTTAAGAACCGTTCCGAAGTCCGTGGTGGTGGAAGAAAGCCATGGCGCCAAAAAGGTACTGGTCGTGCTCGTCAAGGTTCAATCAGATCACCTCAATGGGTAGGTGGTGGTGTCGTATTCGGCCCTACACCAAGATCTTATTCATATCACCTTCCAAAGAAGGTTAGCCGCTTGGCATTGAAGTCTGTTCTTTCACAAAAGGCTGCTGACAGTAACCTAATCGTTATTGACTCAATTTCATACGACAAACCAAGTACAAAAGCTTTCGCACAATTACTAAACAAAGTAGGTGTTGACAACAAAGCTCTTGTAGTTGTTGAAGATGGTAACGACAACGTTGCTTTATCAGCAAGAAACATTGATAAAGTTAAGGTTGTTGCTCCAGAAGGTGTTAACGTGCTTGACGTTATTAACGCAAACAAGTTAGTTGTTACACAAGCAGCACTTTCTAAAATTGAGGAGGTGCTTGGATAATGAACGCAAGAGACGTAATTATTCGCCCCGTAATCACTGAAAGCTCAATGGATGCTATGAGCGATAAGAAATATACTTTCGATGTTGCTTTAGATGCTAACAAAGTTCTTGTTAGACAAGCTGTTGAAGAAGTTTTCGGTGTAAAAGTTAAACAAGTAAACATCATGAATGTTTCTGGTAAGAAGAAGCGCCAAGGTCGTTATGTTGGTTTTACAGCAAAACGTCGTAAGGCTATCGTTACTCTTACAGCAGATTCAGATGAAATTAAGATTTTCGAAGACGAGAAATAAATAAGGAGGTCAAATAATGGCGATTATCAAGTATAAACCAACCACAAACGGTCGTCGTAATATGACAGGTTCTGACTTTTCAGAAATTACTAAGACAACTCCTGAAAAGACACTTTTAGAATCACAAAGCCATACAGCTGGTCGTAACTCATACGGTCATATTACAGTTCGTCACCGTGGTGGTGGACACAAACAAAAGTACCGTGTTATTGATTTCAAACGTATCAAAGACGGTGTTAAAGCTACAGTAAAATCTATTGAATATGATCCAAATCGTACAGCAAATATTGCATTGCTTCACTATTCTGACGGTGTTAAGTCATATATCTTAGCTCCTAAGGGCCTTGAAGTAGGGCAAATCGTTGAATCTGGTAAAGATGCAGATATCAAACCTGGTAACGCACTTGCACTTGCAGATATCCCTGTTGGTACAGTTCTACACAACGTTGAATTGAAACCTGGTAAGGGTGGTCAACTAGGCCGTTCCGCTGGTACATCTGTTCAATTATTAGGTAGAGATGGTAAATACTCACTATTACGTTTACCTTCTGGTGAAGTTCGTATGATTCTTTCAACTTGCCGTGCTACTGTTGGTTCAATTGGTAATGAACAACATGAACTTATTAAGATTGGTAAAGCTGGACGTAAGCGTTGGTTAGGTATGAGACCTACAGTTCGTGGTTCAGTTATGAACCCTAACGATCACCCACACGGTGGTGGTGAAGGTAAAGCTCCTATCGGTCATCCATCACCAATGTCACCATGGGGTAAGAAGACCTTGGGTAAGAAGACTCGTTCATCACGTGCCAAATCTGAAAGACTTATCGTTCGTCATAGAAAAGGTAAGTAGACTATTCATTAGAATAATATAAGGAGGACATAAGATGAGTCGTAGTTTAAAAAAAGGACCATTTGCTGATGCACACCTTCTAAAGAAGATCGATGCTCAAGCAGACTCTGATAAGAAGTCAGTTATCAAAACATGGTCAAGACGTTCAACAATTTTTCCTAGTTTCGTAGGATACACAATCGCAGTTCATGATGGTCGTAAGCACGTTCCAGTTTATATCCAAGAAGATATGGTTGGCCACAAGTTGGGCGAATTCGTTCCAACACGTACATTCCACGGTCATGCTACTGATGACAAGAAGACAGTTAAGAAATAAGAAGGGAGACTTAAATGATGGCAGAACAAGAAATTACATCTGCAACAGCTAGAGTTACTAACGTACGTATTGCTCCTCGTAAGGCTCGCCTTGTTATTGATCTAATCAGAGGCAAGAATGCTGCTGAGGCACTTGCAATTTTGCAATTCACACCAAGAGCAGGCTCTCCAATTATTGCTAAAGCTCTTAAGTCAGCAATTGCAAACGCAGAACATAACTTTGATTTAGATGCACAAAACCTATTCGTTAGCGAAGCATTCGTTGACGAAGGACCAACTCTAAAACGTTTCCGTCCTAGAGCTAAGGGTTCAGCATCACCAATTAACAAGAGAACAAGTCACATTACAGTTGTAGTAAGTGAAAAAGAATAGTATTGGAGGTAACTTGAGTGGGTCAAAAGATTAATCCAGTCGGATTCCGTGTCGGTGTTATCCGTGACTGGGATGCCAAATGGTATGCAAACAATAAAGACTTTTCAACATTTTTACATGAAGACCTTAGAATTCGTAAGTATATTGAAGACAAACTTTCAAATGCTTCCGTATCAAGAATCGAAATTGAACGTACTGCAAAGAACGTTACAGTTTCAATTCATACCGCTAAACCAGGTATGGTTATCGGTAAAGGTGGTTCTGAAGTTGAAAAATTACGTAATGAACTAAATAATTTAACTAACAGAAACATTCACATCAACATCATCGAAATCAAGAAACCTGATTTAGATGCAAAATTGGTTGGTGAAAGCATTGCTCGTCAACTTGAAGCTCGTATTGCTTTCAGACGTGCACAACGTCAAGCAGTTCAACGTTCAAGACGTGCCGGTGCTAAAGGTATCAAGGTACAAATTTCTGGTCGTTTAAACGGTGCTGATATGGCTCGTCGTGAATGGCATACAGAAGGAACTGTTCCTTTGCACACATTGCGTGCAGATATCGATTATGCTTGGGTTGAAGCTAAGACAACTTATGGTAATTTAGGTGTTAAAACTTGGATTTATCGTGGTGAAATCTTACCTGCTAAACCACAACATGATGATCAAAAATCTGAAGGGAAAGGAGAATAATCTATGCTAGTACCAAAACGTGTAAAACACCGTCGTGAATTCCGTGGAAAGATGCGCGGAGAAGCTAAAGGTGGAAAAACTGTTACATTTGGTGAATATGGTTTGAAGGCACTTGATTCAAGCTGGATCACAAATAGACAAATTGAAGCATCTCGTGTTGCTATGACTCGTTATATGAAGCGTGGTGGTAAGGTTTGGATTAAAATCTTCCCTCATAAATCATACACTGCAAAAGGTGTAGGTGTTCGTATGGGTAATGGTAAAGGTGCTCCAGCTGGATGGGTAGCTCCTGTTAAACGCGAAAAGGTTTTGTTTGAAATCGGTGGCGTTTCAGAAGAAGTTGCTCGTGAAGCATTGAGACTTGCATCACACAAACTACCTGTAAGAACTAAGTTTGTAAAACGTGAGGAAGTAGGTGGCGCTGATGAAGGCTAGTGAAATCAAAGAGCTTACTGCTGCTCAATTGCAAGACAAAGTTAAAGAATATAAAGAAGAACTATTCAACTTGCGTTTCCAACAAGCTACTGGTCAATTGGAAAACACTGCCCGTCTTAAGGCCGTAAGAAAGAACATCGCAAGATTAAGAACAGCTCAAAATCAAAAGAATAACGAAAAATAATAAACAGGAAGGGGATATCAAGTTGAGCGAAACACAAACTCGTAACCATCGTAAAGTATATCAAGGACGCGTCGTTTCAGATAAAATGGATAAGACAATCGTTGTTGTTGTTGAAACTTACAAAACACACCCAGTTTATGGCAAGCGTGTTAGATATTCTAAGAAATATTACGTTCAAGACGATAACAACGAAGCTAAAGTTAACGATATTGTACGTATCATGGAAACTCGACCTTTGTCAAAGACAAAGCGCTTCCGTTTATTAGAAATCGTCGAAAAAGCAGTCAAGATTTAGACTATAACTGATGAGAGGAGGGCCAAAACATGATTCAACAAGAAAGTCGTCTAAAAGTTGCAGATAACTCTGGAGCCCGTGAAATTCTAACAATTAAAGTTCTTGGTGGTTCAAACCGTAAGACAGCTAACATCGGTGATGTTATTGTTGCTACAGTCAAACAAGCAACACCAGGTGGCGTTGTTAAAAAGGGTGATGTTGTCAAGGCAGTTATCGTAAGAACTGTATCAGGAGCTCACCGTGCAGATGGTTCTTACATCAGATTTGATGAGAATGCTGCAGTTATTATTAATGCTGATAAAACACCTAGAGGAACTCGTATTTTCGGACCTGTTGCTCGTGAACTACGTGATAACGATTTTATGAAGATCGTATCTCTAGCACCAGAAGTGCTATAAAAAGATCAATATAATTCAGGAGGTGCTGAATAGTGTTTGTAAAAACTGGAGACAATGTCAAAGTTATCGCTGGCGATGCCAAAGGCAAAACTGGTGTAGTTAAAAAGGCTATGCCAAGTGTCAACAAAGTTATCGTTGAAGGCGTAAATGTTGTTAAGAAACACTCTAAGCCAAGCAATGCTCAACCCCAAGGTGGAATTGTTGACGTTGAAAGACCTATTAGCGCAACTAACGTTAAAGTTGTAAGTAAAACAACTGATAAAAAAGAAGATAAATAAGAAAGGAGAAAACTAAATGGCTAACGCTTTAAAAGAAAAGTATGATAGTGAAATCACACCATCAATGATGAAGAAGTTCAACTACTCATCAATCATGGAAACACCTAAATTAGACAAGATCGTTCTAAACATGGGTGTTGGTGATGCCATCGCTAACTCAAAGAACCTTGATGAAGCTGTTGAAGAACTTGGCTTGATTGCTGGTCAAAAGCCACTAATCACAAAGGCTAAGAAATCAATCGCTGGTTTCAGACTTCGTGAAGGTATGTCAATCGGTGCTAAGGTTACACTACGTGGTGACCGTATGTACGACTTCCTTGACAAATTAATCAACATTGCTCTACCACGTGTTCGTGACTTCCGTGGTGTAAGTACTCGTTCATTTGATGGCCGTGGTAACTACACACTAGGTATTAAAGAACAATTGGTTTTCCCAGAAATTGACTACGATAAGGTTAACAAGATTCGTGGATTGGACATCGTTATTGTTACAACAGCAAATACTGATGAAGAATCACGTGAACTATTAACACAAATCGGTATGCCATTCGCAAAATAAATTAGGAGGTAAATTCATTGGCTAAGAAATCACAAATCGTACGTAATCATAGACCCGCAAAGTTCTCATCACAAGCTTATACACGTTGCGAACGCTGTGGACGTCCACATTCTGTATATCGTAAGTTCAAGCTTTGCCGACTTTGCCTTCGTCAATTGGCTCATGAAGGTCAAATCCCTGGTATGAAAAAAGCTAGCTGGTAAGATTTTAATATAATAAAGGAGGTAAATTAAATGGTCATGACAGATCCTATTGCGGATTACTTAACACGTATTCGTAACGCTAACATGGTTAAACATGAATCTCTAGAAGTGCCTGCTTCAAACATTAAGAAGAGCATGACAGAAATTCTAAAAAATGAAGGATTTATCAAGGATTACGAAGTTATTGAAGACAACAAGCAAAACGTACTTCGTATTTTCTTAAAATATGGTAACGATCAACAACGCGTTATTTCCGGCTTGAAACGTATTTCAAGACCAGGTCTACGTAGTTATGTTGATTCAGATAACGTACCAAAGGTTCTTAATGGATTAGGTATCGCTATTCTTTCAACTTCAAAAGGTGTAATTACTGACAAACAAGCTCGCGCACAACACGTGGGTGGAGAAGTAATTGCTTACGTTTGGTAATACATTTAAATAAGTAAGGAGGTGCACGAATTTGAGTCGTATCGGATATAAAGTAATTGAAATTCCAGAAGGTGTTACAGTTACTCAAAATGGCGAAAATATTACTGTTAAAGGCCCTAAGGGTGAATTAACAAGAGAATTTAATTCTAAAATCAAGTTAAGTCTTGAAGGCAACGAAGCTAAGTTCACACGTGAAAGCGACAATGACAAAGCTTTACATGGTACAATGCGTTCAAACCTTAACAATATGGTTATCGGTGTTACAAAAGGCTACGAAAAGAAGCTTGAACTAAGAGGTGTTGGTTACCGTGCACAAGTTAAAGGTAATACACTTACACTTACAGTAGGTTTCTCACATCCTGTAGTTATGGATGCACCAGAAGGTATCAAGATCGAATCACCTTCAAATACTGAAATCAACATTTCTGGTATCAGCAAGCAAAAGGTTGGTCAATTTGCAGCTGTTATCCGCGATGTACGTCCTCCAGAACCTTATAAGGGTAAAGGTATTCGTTATGTTGACGAATATGTACGTCGTAAAGAAGGTAAAACTGGTAAATAGTAAATAAATCTATGAGGTGAAAATTGTGATTACAAAACCAGACAAAAACAAAGCACGCCAAAAGCGTCAAAGACGTATCCGTGCAAAAATCTCTGGTACTGCTGAGCGCCCACGCTTAAACGTATTCCGTTCGAATAAAAACATTTACGCTCAAATTATTGATGACGTAAAGGGTGTAACGCTAGCAAGTGCCTCAACTCTTGATAAAGACATTAAAGACGGTTCAAAAGTTGAACAAGCTCAAGCTGTTGGTGCTTTGATTGCCAAAAGAGCTCAAGAAGCAAAAATCAGTGAAGTAGTATTTGATCGTGGCGGATACCTCTACCATGGTCGTGTACAAAGCCTAGCTGAAGCAGCTCGTGAAAATGGATTAAAATTCTAGAAGGAGGAAACCAAATTTATGACATATATCGATCCATCTCAATTAGAATTAGAAGATCGCGTTGTCTCAATCAACCGTGTTACTAAGGTTGTTAAAGGTGGACGCCGTCTACGTTTTGCTGCTATCGTTATCGTTGGTGACAAGAATGGTCACGTAGGTTTCGGTACTGGTAAAGCTCAAGAAGTTCCAGAAGCTATTCGTAAAGCTGTCGAAGATGCTAAGAAGAACCTTATCAACGTTCCTATGGTTGGTTCAACAATTCCTCATGAAGTTATCGGTACTTACGGTGCTGGTAGAATCATGTTGAAGCCTGCTGAAGAAGGTTCTGGTATTGCTGCTGGTGGTGCTGTTCGTGCCGTTATCGAATTAGCTGGTGTTGGTGATGTTACAAGTAAGTCACTTGGAAGAAACACACCTATCAACGTAATTCGTGCAACAATCGAAGGATTAAAACAACTTAAAACTGCTGAAAGCGTTGCTGACATGCGCGGTATCTCAGCTCAAGAATTGCTTAACTAGAAGAAAGGTGCGTAATAATGGCTAAACTTAAAATTACTCTAATTAGAAGTGCAGCTCACCGCCTTCCTGCTCAACGTAAGACAGTTAAAGAATTAGGACTCGCAAGAGTTTCAAGTTCTGTTGTTAAGCCGGATGATCCCGCAATTCGTGGTGCTGTACGTAAAATCGCTCATTTAGTAAGCGTTGAAGAAGTTAAAGATTAATAAAATATTCAAAGATTAGGAGGTGCAATAATGGAACTAAACGAACTTAAGCCAAGTGCAGGCTCAAGACATGCTAGAAAGCGTCTAGGTCGTGGTACTTCAAGTGGTACTGGTAAAACTGCTGGTCGTGGACAAAAAGGTCAATTAGCTAGATCAGGTGGTAAGACACGTATCGGTTTTGAAGGTGGACAAATGCCTTTATTCCGTCGTATGCCAAAACGTGGTTTCAATAACATCAACCGCAAGGAATATGCTATTGTTAACCTAAGCGATTTAAGCAAATTTAGCGATGGTGCTGAAGTTAATGTTGAAACATTGAAGGCAGCTGGAATCGTTAAAAAAGAATATAATGGTGTTAAGTTGCTTGCTAACGGTGAGGTTAGCGCTAAGTTGACTGTTAAAGTTGCCAAGGCATCTGAAGCAGCAACTAAAGCAATTGAAGCCGCTGGTGGCACTGTAGAGGTGATCTAATGCTTGGAACTATCAGAGATGCTCTAAAGGTAAAAGAAATTCGTAAGAAGATTCTGTTTACCTTGATGTTACTTGTTATATATCGTTTGGGATCACAAATTACAGTGCCCGGCGTTAATGCCGCAGCAATGGACAAAGTTGGTTCTACAGGGTTAGTTCCCCTATTGGATACTGTAACCGGTGGTGGTCTTTCAAACTACTCTATTTTCTCAATGGGTGTTTCACCATTCATCACGGCCCAAATTGTTGTTCAACTTCTACAAATGGACATTGTTCCCAAATTTGTAGAGTGGAGTAAACAAGGTGAAGTTGGTCGTAGAAAGTTAAATCAAGTAACGAGATATTTGACGATTGTTTTAGGTTTTGTTCAGTCAATCGGTATTACAGCCGGTTTTAACACTTTAAGTGGTTTAGGATTGGTTAAATCTCCTAACGTGAGAGCTTTTGTTACCATTGGTATTATCTTAACTGGTGGTACCATGCTTTTAACTTGGATCGGTGAGCAAATCACTGATAAAGGTTTGGGTAATGGTGTTTCTGTAATCATCTTCGCTGGTATTATTGCCAGATTCCCAAGTGGAATCAAGGAAATTTACCGTGATTATATTACAAACTCTAGTTCTGCTGATCTTGCTAAGAATATTGGATTCTTGGTTGCTCTAGTAGTAATCATTTTGATTGTTGTGCAATTTGTTACATATGTACAACAAGCAAATAGAAGAATTCCTATTCAATACACAAGACGTGCAGCAGGTAGTGGTAGTGAAAGTTTTCTACCATTGAAGGTTAACGTTGCTGGTGTTATTCCTGTTATCTTCGCTAGTTCATTTATTGTTACGCCTCAAACAATTTTGATGGCGTTTCAAGCAAATCACAGTGGAGATCAATGGTATCAAGTATTAACCGAAATATTCAGTATGCAGACTACTACAGGTTCTCTTCTCTATACATTGTTGATTGTATTGTTTACTTTCTTCTATGCATTTGTTCAAGTAAATCCTGAAAAGCTTGCAGAAAACCTACAAAAACAAGGGGCTTATATCCCTGGGATTTGGCCTGGTAATGAAACAATCAAGTTCATGTCAGGTGTACTGATGAAATTATCAACTGTTGGATCTGTATTCCTTGGTTTAGTTTCATTACTTCCATTGTTAGCTGCTAACTTGTTCAATCTACCTCAATCCATCGGATTAGGTGGTACGAGTTTATTGATCATTGTTGGTGTTGCTTTGGAAATGGATCGTCAATTACGTGGTCTTTTGATGAAGCGTGAATACGTTGGATTTATTAGATAATTGGAGATGTGACAATGAATATTGTATTGATGGGATTACCTGGTGCTGGTAAAGGTACTCAAGCTGAAAAGATTGTTGAAGATTTTAAAGTTGTTCATATTTCAACAGGTGACATGTTCAGAGCTGCGATGGCTAATAAGACAGAAATTGGCCTAAAAGCTAAAGGGTTCATCGATAAAGGTGAACTTGTTCCTGATGATGTTACTGAAGGAATCGTTCAAGATCGTCTATCTGAAGAAGACGTTCAAAAAGACGGATATATGTTAGATGGATTTCCGAGAACTCTTGAACAGGCTAACGCTTTACAGACAATTGCAAAGAATGTAAACAAACCTATAGATGCTGTCATCTATATTGATGTTAAGCCTGAAACATTAGTTGATCGCTTATCTGGAAGATATATTTGTTCTAAGTGCGGAGCAACTTATCATAAGATTTACAATCCTACTAAGGTTGAAGGAACATGCGACGTCTGTGGCGGCCATGACTTCTATCAACGTGAGGACGATAAACCAGAAACTGTTAAGAATAGATTAAAAGTTAATATTGAAATGAATACACCATTAATTGATTTTTATGACAAGTTGAACTTGTTATACAAGATCAATGGTGAACAAGAAATAGATGAAGTTTATAACGAAGTTAAAAAAGTTTTACAAAGTCTGTAAGACTTTTTGCTTTGAATGTTTACATATATGGAAAATTATTGTATAATTCGCCAGTATATGCATAATAATTTCATCCCGTATGGAGGTTAATATCTTTGGCAAAAGAAGATGTCATTGAAGTAGAAGGTACAATTTCAGAAACATTGCCCAATGCAATGTTTAAGGTAAAGCTTGAAAACGGGGCTACAATTTTAGCTCATGTGTCAGGTAAAATCCGTATGCACTACATTAGAATTTTACCCGGTGATAAGGTTACCGTGGAATTATCCCCTTATGATTTAACCAAGGGAAGAATTACATATAGATATAGATAATAAGTTTTTTAATGGAATGGAGGTTCCACAATATGAAAGTAAGACCATCCGTTAAACCTATGTGCGAACACTGTAAAGTAATTAAGAGACGCGGTCGCGTCATGGTTATTTGCTCTGCAGATCCAAAGCACAAACAAAGACAAGGATAATTTAATAGGAGGTGCATTGATTAATGGCTCGTATAGCAGGTGTAGATTTGCCTCGTGATAAGAGAATTGTTGTTGCTTTAACATACATTTTTGGTATCGGCAATACAACAGCTCAAAAGGTATTGAAAAATGCCGATGTATCAGAGGATATTCGTACAAGAGACTTAACTCCTGATCAAGAAGAAAAAATTCGTGCAGAAGTTGATAAGATTCGTGTCGAAGGTGACTTACGTCGTGAAGTAAGTATGAACATCAAGAGACTACAAGAAATTGGCTCATATCGTGGTATGAGACACCGTCGTGGTTTGCCAGTTCGTGGACAAAACACAAAGAACAACGCAAGAACTCGTAAGGGCAAGAAGACTGCCATTGCAGGTAAGAAAAAGTAATAAGAATAAGATAGGAGGTTAATCATGGCACAAACTAAAGGTCGTAAGCGCCGTACTAAGAAGCATATTGAATCTGGTGTTGCACATATCCACTCCACATTCAACAATACACTTGTTATGATCACTGATGTTAACGGTAATGCCGTTTCATGGTCATCTGCTGGTGCATTAGGATTCAAAGGTAGTCGTAAATCAACACCATTTGCTGCACAAATGGCTGGTGAAGCTGCTGCTAAAGAATCAATGGAACATGGTATGAAGACAGTTGAAGTAGCTGTTAAGGGTCCTGGCTCCGGTCGTGAAGCTGCAATCCGTTCATTACAAGCAACTGGTTTGGAAATCACTGCTATTCGTGATGTTACACCAGTTCCTCACAATGGTTCTCGTCCTCCAAAGCGTCGTCGTGTATAGAATGGTTGCATACCCATATGAACTAAGCTACACACATTTCGTTTTGAAAGGGGAACTAACCGAATGATCGAATTTGAAAAGCCAACCATTACTTCTGTTGAAGAAAGTAAAGATTACGGCAAGTATATTATCGAACCGCTTGAAAGAGGTTATGGTACAACTTTAGGTAATTCATTACGTAGAGTTTTATTAGCATCGTTACCCGGAACAGCGGTATCTGATATTCAAATAGATGGTGTATTGCATGAGTTTTCAGCTGTTGATGGCGTAATTGAAGACGTTACACAAATTGTGTTAAACGTTAAGAAATTAAAATTAAAATCCTATGCGGATGATAGTTTGAAAGCTGAAATCGACGTTGTCGGTCCAGCCACAGTTACTGCTGAAGACATTAAAGCTGATGATGATTTAGAAATCCTCGATCCAGAACAATTTATTTGTACTGTTGCAGAGGCTGGACACTTCCACATGCAAATGACAGTTATTAATGGTCGTGGATATACTCCTGCAGAACAAAATAAGACGGACGAAACACCTATTGGTGTTCTTCCAGTTGACTCAATTTTTACACCCGTAGAAAAAGTTAACTATCAAGTTGAAAACACTCGTGTGGGTAAGAGAAACGACTTCGACAAATTAACAATCGATATCTGGACAAATGGTTCAATTGGACCACGCGAAGCTATTAGTTTGTCAGCTAAGATTTTAACAGAACATCTTACAAGTTTTGTTAACCTTACTGAAGAAGCTAAGAGTGCTGACATGATGATCGAAAAAGAGGAAACTCAAAAAGAGAAGAAACTTGAAATGACTATTGAAGAACTTGACTTATCAGTTCGTTCATATAATTGTTTGAAGCGTGCCGGTATTAATACTGTGCAAGAGCTTACTGAAAAATCCGAAGCAGATATGATGCGTGTCCGTAATCTTGGACGTAAGTCACTCGTTGAGGTTAAAGAAAAGCTTGCTGATCTTGGATTATCATTAAAGCAAGAAGACTAATTATATCAAATTCAAACAGGAGGTATAGACATGGGCTACCGTAAATTAGGACGTAACAGTTCACAAAGAAAAGCAATGTTGCGCGATTTAACTACTGATTTAATCATTAATGAACACATTGTAACAACTGAAACTCGTGCTAAAGAGATCAGTCGTACAACAGAAAAGATGATAACCTTAGGTAAACGCGGAGATTTACATGCTCGTCGTCAAGCTGCTGCTTATGTTAGAAACGAAGTTGCTAACATTTCAGAAGAAGATGATGCAGTTGTTGTTCAATCAGCTCTTCAAAAATTATTCAGTGACATCGCACCTCGTTACAAAGAACGTAATGGTGGATACACACGTATTTTGAAGACTGCTCCACGTCGTGGAGACGCAGCACCAATGGTTATTATTGAATTAGTTTAATAATAATTGTTTATTAATCATTAAAAAATCAGTCATTCTGATAAATTAGTGAGTGTTAAGATGATGGTTGTTTCAACCAAGTCTATCTCTGAGATCTCTTTAACAGGGGACACTAATTTATCGAATGATTTTTTTTTACGCTTTTTTTGTTTTTTTACGTATTGATTTTAGTTATTATATATGTAACACGTTTTGAGGAGATAAGCCTTGGAGAATATTATTTCGATCAAAAACTTAAATTACACTTATCCAGAAGCTAAGACTCAGGCTATCAAAGATGTCTCATTAGATATTGAAAAGAATCAGTGGGTTTCAATCGTTGGGAAAAATGGTAGTGGCAAATCTACTTTAACTAAATTGATTGATGGTTTAATTGAAGCTGATTCAGGTAGTATTGAAATTGATGGACAAATTTTGTCTGAAGAAAATATTTGGAATATTCGTTCAAAAATTGGAATCGTTTTTCAAAATCCAGATCATCAATTTGTTGGGGCAACGGTTGAAGATGATGTTGCCTTTGGATTGGAAAATCAAGGTATGCCCAAAGAACAAATGGTTAAAGAAGTTGATCATGCATTGGAATTAGTAAAGATGATTGATTTCAAGAAGCGTGACCCGCAATCGCTATCTGGTGGACAGAAACAAAGAGTGGCAATTGCTGGGGTATTAGCGACTAGACCTCAAATAATTATTATGGATGAATCAACTAGTATGTTAGATCCTGAAGGACGACAGACTGTTTTAGATCTGGTGAAGGATTTACGGACCAAACAAGATTTGACGATTCTTTCAATTACCCATGATATTTCTGAAACTGAATTGTCTCAAAGAATAATAGTCTTGAATTCTGGACAAATAGTTGAAGATGGAGATCCAACAACTATCTATAACTTGGGGTCTGATTTAACCCATTTTGGGCTTGAGGAGCCATTTTCCAGTAAATTGATGTCTCAGTTAAGAGATTCACTGAAGTTGCCTACAGGCTATTTAAATGAAGAGGAGCTAATGGATAAATTATGGAAATTACGTTCAAACAAGTAACACATTCGTATGATGTTAACAGTCCAGTAGCAAATCTTGGTTTGGATGATGTTTCTTTGAAGATCCAGGATAAGAAATTTACTGCTATAGTTGGTCAAACCGGTAGTGGTAAGTCGACCTTAGTTCGGCACATCAATGCTTTATTAAAACCGACTTCTGGAACGATTACAGTGGGTAAACGAGTAATTACTCCTGAAACGAATAACAAGAATCTAAAACCATTACGTAAAGATGTTGGTATGGTATTTCAATTTCCTGAAAGTCAGTTATTTGAGGAGACTGTGGAAAAAGATATTATGTTTGGCCCAATGAATTTTGGCGCGACTGAGGATGAAGCAAAAGCTGCTGCCGAGGAAACGATAAAATTAGTCGGAATGGACGCAGATTATTTGCAAAAGTCACCCTTTGATCTGTCAGGTGGACAAATGCGGCGAGTGGCAATTGCAGGAGTTTTGGCAAGTCGTCCGGAAACGATTATTCTAGATGAACCGACAGCTGGCTTGGATCCAGTTGGACGTCGTGAAATCATGGATTTGTTTAAGGGGTTGAACGAAGATGGCAGAACGATTATATTAATTACGCACAATATGGATGATGTCGCTGATTACGCAGATGAGATGGCAGTCATGAACCAGGGTAAATTAGTCGGCAGTGGAAAACCAGTCGACGTGTTCAATAATCAAACATTGCTAGATAACGATTGGTTGACACTACCTAAGAGCGCTCAATTCGCTCAAGATTTGGCCAAAAAAGGATTTGCTTTTTCAAAGTTACCAATAACTGTCACGCAATTGGCAAGTGAGATTAAACAACAAGTGAGGTAGACATGAATAAACTAATTATGGGACGATATTTGCCCGGGGACTCTTTAATTTATCGTTTGGATCCTCGTGGTAAATTTTTATTAACATTCTATTTTGTTGGAATCGTGTTTCTGGCAAATAACGTGGCTTCATATGCGTTTCTCATGGCTTTTGTATTATTTGCAGTCTACTTATCGAAGATCAACCTAGGCTTCTTTATTAAAGGCCTTAAGCCAATTATTTGGCTGATTTTGTTTACAGTTTTGCTGCAACTATTCTTTACGCCGAGTGATCATCCGCTTTGGCACTGGGGGATTTTGACTTTATCCAAAGAAGGTATGGTCATTGCTTCTTATATTTTTATTCGGTTTATTTTAATTATTTTTATCTCGACTCTGTTAACACTGACAACGACCCCAATCGAGATTTCCGACTCAATCGAGAGCATTTTGAAGCCCTTGAAGAAGGTCAATTTTCCAGTTACGCAAGTAGCTTTAATGTTGTCGATTGCTTTAAGATTTGTGCCACTGTTAGTTGATGAGACAACTAAAATTATGGATGCCCAAAGAGCTCGTGGGGTGGACTTTGGTGAAGGTGGATTGATTAAACGAATCAAGTCATTTGTACCAATTTTGATACCTTTGTTTGTCAGCAGTTTTTCAATTGCTTACGATTTAGCCATTGCTATGGAATCACGTGGTTATAAAGATGGTGAAGGTAGAAGTAAGTATCGAGTGTTGAATTGGGACAAGCGTGATAATATTACAGTCTTATTCATGGCTGTTGTAACGATTATTTTATTATTGATTCGGAGTTATTGATTTATGACGACTAGATACAAATTAACGATTGCTTATGATGGAACGAAGTTTCATGGTTTTCAAAAACAAAAAGATTTACGGACAGTTGAAGGTGTTCTAGAAAAAGCTATTACAAAAATCGCTGCCACAGGTGAAGAGATAAAAGTTTTTGCTTCAGGCAGGACCGATGCTGGTGTTCACGCTTTGGGACAAGTGGTTCATTTTGACTATCCTAGAGAACTTGACCCCGACAGTATGTTGCGGGCGATTAATACTTTGATGCCGCTAGATGTTTTAGTGAAAAAGTCTGAAATTGTCGATTCAAATTTTCATGCTCGTTTTAACGTTAAGAAGAAAACTTACATGTATCGAGTGGATCTAGGTCACTATACTGATCCATTCAAACGGTTTTACACAGGCCATTATCCATATCCAATCGATGTGGAAAAAATAAAAATTGCGTTGCAGGATGTTGTGGGAGAACACGATTTTACTAGCTTTGCGGCTGCTGGTGGCGTGATCGATTACAAAGTTAGAACTATCTATTCAGCAACAGTTGAGTATAATAAAGAGAACAATGAATTAGTTTTTGAGTTTACAGGAAATGGCTTCCTATATAATATGGTTCGAATTCTCGTCGCTACCTTACTGGAGATTGGTAATGGTCGTCGTGATGTTCATGACTTTCTGCGATTATATGAGGTTAAGGATCGTCAACAAGCTAGAGGGACAGCACAAGCCAGTGGCTTATATTTGAAACAAGTTTTTTATTAAATAATCTGTGGATAATTATTGACTTGGAGGTAGAATCCAAGTATTATTGTAACTGGTATTGTTTGCCCCACGATAAGCCCCGGAAACTTATTGAGTTGTCAAACAGACGTAGAAACTGGAGGAAATTATGCGTACAACACCATTAGCAAAAGCAAGTGAAGTTGAACGTAAATGGTATGTAATTGACGGTGAAGATGTTGTCTTAGGTAGACTTTCATCTGTTGTTGCTTCTATCTTAAGAGGTAAGAACAAACCAACTTACACACCTAACGTTGATACTGGTGACAATGTTATTGTCATCAATGCAGATAAAGTTAGATTAACAGGTAAGAAAGCTAAGAATAAGATTTACTATTCTCATTCAGATCACCCAGGTGGGTTGAAGAGCATTAGTGCCGGCGAAAAACAAGCTACAAAGCCTGAAAAATTCGTTGAAGATTCTATTCGTGGCATGTTGCCTAAGAACACTCTTGGTCGTCAAGAAATCAAGAAGTTGCATGTATATGCAGGTTCAGAACATGGCCATCAAGCACAAAATCCAGAAATGTTGGATATCAACAAACTAATTTAAGGAGGAAAAGAATTTGGCACAAGTATCATACGCCGGAACAGGTCGTCGCAAGGATTCAGTTGCTCGTGTACGCCTAGTACCCGGAAACGGAAAGATTACTATCAACAAACGTGATGTCAAAGATTATATTCCTTTTGACAATTTGATTGCTGATATGAAACAACCTCTAGATGTTACTGAAACAGCAGACAGCTATGACGTTATTGCTAACGTTAACGGTGGAGGCTTCTCAGGACAAGCTGGAGCAATTAGACATGGTATTGCTAGAGCTTTACTTGATGTTGATCCTGATTTCAGACCATCACTTAAGTCAGCCGGCTTCTTAACACGTGACCCTCGTATGAAGGAACGTAAGAAACCAGGTCTTAAGAAAGCTCGTAAAGCTTCACAATTTTCAAAACGTTAATATTATTATTTCCAGTTTTGGATTCCAAAAACATCTCTCAAATCGAGGGATGTTTTTTTGTTATATAATTTAATTAATTGAGGGGTGATAATATGAATCCACAAGATTTTTCGAGTAAGTATACGGTTAGACGACTCGTTACTAAGGATACAGAGATTATTTTGAAGCTTAATCAGAGTAATCCACTTTACTTCAAGTATTGTCCACCAGCAATTTCTCGGCCGACAATCAGACACGATATGACGGTTGTTCCACCAAATAAAAGTAAAGACGATAAATATTATCTCGGCTTTTTTGATGGCGATAATTTAGTTGCGATGATGGATCTGATTGCTAAATACCCAGATGATATAACGGCCTGGATTGGACTTTTCATGGTTGATGCAAAATATTCTGGTAAGGGAATCGGAACTAAAATTTTCAAAGAAGTTCTGAAAACTTTGAAAGATGATGGTTTTAAGCAAGTTGAATTGGCTTATGCAAAGGGAAATCCTCAAAGTGAACATTTCTGGGTCAAAAACGGTTTCTTCAAAACGGGACAAGAAGAAAAAGAAATCAATCACGACTATACGGCTGTAGTGATGGGACGTTTTTGTAGAAGGAGAAATAAAAATGAAGATTGCGGTTATCCAAGAAACTACTCAAATGAGTAAGAATAAAGCTTTATTTAAAGCGACTGAATCGGCAGCTGATAAAGCAGATGAGGTCATTAATTTTGGGGTTTTCCAAGGTGATCCGATGTTATCTTATGTTCAAGTATCGATTTTGGTAGGCTTATTATTGAATTCACAGGCAGTCGATTATGTAGTGACCGGCTGTAGTTCAGGTAACGGGATGGATATTGCTTGCAACAGTTTGCCTAATGTAACTTGTGGCTATCTACCAACACCGAGTGATGCCTTTTTGTTTGGCCGAATCAATCATGGAAATTGTGCTTCAGTTCCTCTAGGATTAAATTATGGTTGGTCAGGTGAATTAAATTTGAAGTACACTTTGGAAAAATTATTTGATGGTCCGATGAATGTTGGTTATCCACAGGATTCAGCTGATAGAAAGCAAAGGGATACTTTGATGCAGCAAAAAATCAAACAAATTGCCCAAACTAATATGGTTGATATTCTAAAAAAATTACCAACTGAATTTTTAAAAGGTGTATATATGAAAAAAGATGTTTTAGAATATATTTTTAAAAATGGTCAGAATAGTCAGCTGGTAAATTTTCTTCAAAATAATCTTTAAGAGAGATATGTTTGGTACAATAACTAAAAAGACATGGGGGAATGCAGATGTTTTGGATTTTATTAATTGCCATCGTATTAATAAATTTTTACTTTTACACTCACCACGGAAAAATAAGTCGGCAAAAAGTTGCCAATATTTTAAATGATAAGAGTATGGTAGCTGATATTTTAGAATTAGTTCGTAATCACACTGACACCAAACAAATATTAACTTTGTTGCGCAATAAGTACCTTTTGAATACTAAAGAGGCTACGGCGGTTTTGAAAGGTATCAAGGAAAGATAGTGAAAAGTTATTCACATGTTAATAACTTTTTTGCTAGTTAAAGTTAAATATACAATCGTATTAACGCAATTGTCCTAAAATGGATGATTGCTTTTTTTGTGAAATTGAAGAAACCGTTTACAAAAGATACTTAATTTGATATCATGAACTCATTCGAACGAGTACTCATTCGAATGAGTAGCAAAATCTGAAAGGAGGATTTATTGTATGGTGTCACCGAAGCCAACCAAAGAGTTAAGCGGAGGGCAAAAATTGAGTCTAAAGAGTATGTATTTTAATCGCTATTTGGTTTTCCGATATCTCACCGCAGTTTTTTTCTTTACGAACTTATATTGGTTAATCATCTCAATTGGAACTGGTGGTTACACTTGGATCATTGCGGCTAGTTTACTGTTTGGGGCAGGATTAGTTACGATTGAACAAGTGAAAAAATATTGGAAACCAGATAATACTCTGACCATTACACACATTTATTATTGGGCCCAAATCGTGGTTAATTTGCTTTTGATTGTCAGTGTGGCACTTGGTCAACGGACTTGGTTCTTTCCATTCTTAACTGATCAGAGTAACGGCTGGTTAATGGGATTTTTAGCTATGGGGATAGCTATTAGTGCCTTACTAGAATATCGAATTTACCTGATTGAACACAACCGTGATCGCTATTTACAACGTATCAAACAATTTTCGGCAAGTTTATAAAAGGGGTGTAGATTTCCATGGATGACAGTAACAACAAGCTATTTCAATTTTTAAACAAGCATTTGATGGGACCAATGGGGAAACTAGCGCAATTTAGAATCGTTCGCGGAGTTATGGCTGCTGGTATGGCAACAATTCCTTTCACGATCGTCGGTTCCATGTTCTTGATTATCAGTGTTCTACCACAAAGTTTTCCTGCTTTGACAGGATTCTTCAGCGTAACATTCGATAAAATTACGCCATTATACATGCTAGCTAACCAAGCTACAATGGGGATTTTGTCACTTTATTTCTGTTTAGTATTCGGATATGAATATACTAAGATTCAAGCACAAGAAGAAAAGATTTCCATCAATCCATTAAACGGGGCACTACTTTCAATGATGGCCTTCTTCATGTGCCTACCAGAATTAGTTTTCAAAGATGGAGCAATGACACTTGTAAATATCATCAATAAGGATACGAAAATTATTGATGGATGGGAAATGGCAGGTGGTGTCACGCGTCTAGGTACTACAGGTATCTTTACAGCTATCATCATGTCCATCATCGCTGTTAAATTGTATGCACTTTGTGTTAAACGTAACTGGACAATTAATATGCCAGAAACCGTTCCAGCCGGAGTAGCCCGTTCATTTACCGCTTTGATTCCAACTGCTGTAATTGCTTTAACAGTTATTATAATCAATGGTGCTTTAGTAGCCATGAACACCGACATTTACAAAGTTGTCGCAATTCCATTCGGTTTTGTTACTAACTTAGCTAATACTTGGGTCGGTTTACTAGTTGTTTACTTCTTGATGCACGCACTTTGGATCGTTGGTATCCACGGAGCTACCATCGTTACATCGTTCTTAACACCAATTGTTCTATCAAACATGGTTGTTAACCAAAAAGGTGGTAACATTCCATTCGCTGGTGAGTTCAACAACTGTTTCGTAACTATCGGTGGTTCTGGAGCAACATTAGGAATGGTAATTTTCATTGCTTTCTTTGCTAAGTCAGCTCAATTAGGAGCTTTAGGAAAAGCTAGTATCGTACCAGCATTCTTTAACATCAATGAACCGATTTTGTTCGGTATGCCAGTAGTGTACAATCCATATACAGCCATTCCGTTTTTCTTAGCACCAATGGCTTCAATGTCAGTCGCATACTTTGCCATTAAAATGCACATGGTAAATCCACCGATTGCACAAGTTGCTTGGCCAACTCCACTTGGTCTATCTGGCTTTATCGGTTCCGGTGGTGATTGGCGAGCCTTTGTTTTAGCTATCATCTGTGCTTTGATAGCTTTCTTGATCTGGTTCCCATTCATCAAGTTTTATGACAACAAACTTTACACAGAAGAACAAAATGCAGCTGTTGCTGCTTAATAAATAATAGGAGGATACATTTTTATGACAGGATTTCCAAAAGGATTTTTATGGGGTGGCGCCGTTGCCGCTCATCAATTAGAAGGGGGCTGGGATGCCGGCAATAAAGGAGTTAGTATTGCAGATGTGATGACCGCTGGTGATAACGACACTGCCCGTGAGATCACTGATGGAATAATTCCCGGCAAAAATTATCCTAACCATGAAGCAATTGATTTTTATGGACATTACAAAGAAGACGTTAAATTATTCTCAGAACTCGGTTTGAAGTGTTTTAGAACCAGTATTGCCTGGAGTCGAATTTTTCCAAATGGGGATGAGGATAAGCCTAATGAAGCTGGTTTGAAATTTTATGACGACTTATTTGATGAGTTACACAAATATAACATCGAACCAGTCATCACTTTGTCCCACTTCGAGATGCCTTATCATCTTGTTAAAGAATACGGTGGTTGGCGTGATCGGAAGATGATCGACTTTTTCGTTAAATTTGCCAAAGTCGTTTTCAAGCGTTACAAAGACAAAGTTAAGTACTGGATGACTTTCAACGAAATCAACAACCAAACTGGTTTGAACGAATGGGGATTATTCACAAATTCAGGAATATTAGTTCAACCAGGTGAAGACGCTGAAAAATTGATGTACCAAGCTGGTCACTACGAATCAGTCGCCAGTGCAATGGCAGTTCAAATTGGACATGAAATCAATCCTAATTTCAAAATTGGTTGCATGTTAGCCATGGGACCAACTTATCCCGCAACACCAAGTCCAATGGACAACCTCAAAGCTCAACGCGCCATGCAAGCTAACTACTGGTTTGCGGACGTGCAATGCAAAGGTAAATATCCTAACTGGTTGAAGAAATATTTTGAACGTAAGAATTTTGATCTGGATATCACGCTTAGTGATTTGGATGTCATAAAAGCGGGTGTGGTTGATTACATTGGCTTCTCATATTACGCCTCACACGTGATTGAAGCTGACAAGAACGAACCAGCTGACTTGATGACACCAACTAAGAATCATGAAGTTAAGAATCCAACCCTAGAACGTTCTGATTGGGGTTGGGAAATCGATCCGGTTGGCTTGAGATACGCCTTAAACTGGTTCAGTGAAAGATACGATTTACCACTCTTCATTGTTGAAAATGGTTTGGGAGCCTTTGATAAAGTTGAAGATGGTAAGATTCATGATCAATATCGAATTGATTATTTGAGAAAACACATTGAACAGATGCGTTTGGCCGTTGAAGTCGATGGAGTTGATCTGATGGGCTATACTCCTTGGGGCTTTATCGATTTAGTCTCGGCAGGAACTGGCCAAATGGATAAGCGTTACGGTATGATTTACGTCGATAAAAACGATGCTGGAGAAGGTACTTTGAAACGCTCCAAGAAAGATTCGTTCGATTGGTTCCATAAAGTGATCGAAACTAATGGTACAGACCTTTCTTAATGTTGTATCATAATAATGATTATTAAAGCGTATCCTCAATTAATAATGGGATGCGTTTTTTATTTGGAAAGGAAAATCAAGTAATGCCAAAGAAGTTGGATACAAATACTTTGATTAAAAAAATTATTACTGAAATCGAATCTGGCGTTTTAGTAGATAACAATCGGAAATTGCCTTCAGAGCCGGTGCTAATGGAAAAATTCGACGTTACTCGTTACACTTTGCGTCAAGCTTTAAAACAGTTGAGTGAGATGGGTTACACATATCAAGTCCACGGTGTTGGTACCTTTGTTCGTCATCAACAATCTAGTGACTCCATTGCCTTGGAACACGAAGGTGGTCTGTCAGCGGAAATGAAACGAATCGGTCGTGACTTGAAGACGGACAAGGCTTCTGAAAGAATAATTCCAGCCTCAGAAGCAAATTTTCTACCACGAGCCCATCATTTCAGGGATGATGAAAAATTAATTGATATCAAACGTTGGCGGTCATTAGATGGTGAGCCTTATTTGATGGAACATTCGTATTACTTACAATCGATCATTAAAGAAATTCCTCAGGAATCACTTTATGGTTCAGTTTTTGAATATTTTGAAAGAAGTCGTAATACGCAAATTGGCTTTATCGATCAAACGATTATGGGAGCTCCATTGCCTCAAGAAGCAGCTGAATTTATGGATATGCCAAGTGGGTCACCAAGTCTGTTGATGAATGATGAATCGTATTTAATCAACGGCGAATTATTAGCTTTTTCAAGACAGTATTATAACTACAAGATGACGAAATTATTCTTGATCAAAAAAATTCATTAAAGGTAAGAATTATTTGATAGCTATGCTCAACAATTTAGTGAAGTAACTGGTTATTCTTACAATCAAAACAAAGCTAAACGAATTGTGATTTACACTAAGCGAAAATTATCGTAAAAAAAGAGCTTGGGACATAACTATTTTTTACTACTAAACTTGCAGTATAAACGCGGAACATAACATAGCTTTTCCGCTTAAAACAAATAGCACCGAGTAATCAAGAAAGATTACCCGGTGCTATTTGTCTTAATACTCGAATGACCCTGTTATGTCCCGCTCTTTATTTGGCCATAATATTTGTATAGATAGTAATAGCAACCATCAATAAAGTGAGAAGAAGGATAATTGAAATGACAATCATATGTCTCTTCTTGTGCATCAGTAGGACGGCTACGAATTCACGGATCAAAGCATTTGGTAGAAAATAAAATCTAGTTGGTGCACCGACCCCATTTGCGGCAATTCCGGCTAATTTGGCATACAAGCCAGCTCTAAAAATATGATAGTTATTACTGAAGAATTTGATTTTAGCTGAATTTGAACCAAAATCTTCTTCGATAATTGCCTTTGAGAACTGCATGTTTTGTAAGGTGTTCTTTGATTTGTCTTCTAAGATAACGAAATTTTTGTCCCAACCGTGTTCGATTGCGTAATTGGACATGGCTTTGGCTTCTGACAGTTTCTCATCTTTTCCCTGGCCACCGGAGAAGACGATCTTTGGTCGTTTTCGGCCTTTAGCAACTTGTTTATCCGCAAATTTCATGGCGGCATCGATTCGGTTTCCCAAAAGTCGTGATACGGTATCGCCATTGATCAAGCCAGCTCCTAAAACAATTAAATAGTCGGCTTGGTATCCTTTGGGGAAGAATTGGTACAAGAAGACGTTGACTAAGAAATTATATGAACAAAGAATCAAATATGCACCGATGAATGGTAGACCACTGATTAAAGTATTGAACCAATCTGGTAAAAAGGTACTGTGTCGACTAATGAATAAGTTTGCAAACCAGAGAATAACTAGAAAAATACCTAAGAACAATGTCAACATATTGGATAAGGTGTGACTTTCCCGTTTCCAAACGATGAAGGCGTTCCACAGTAATAAAATCCACATCGAAATCATAATTAGAAATATTATCCCTAGGATAAATAAAAAGATAAGTCCCATCACGATGATGAAAGGTTGATTGGCGGTACTGAAGATTAGGACTGCTAGCTCGAGTAAAAAGCTAAAGAAAAAAATTGAAAAGGTAATGCCATTGATTAAACGCCGTGGTTCCCGTAACCACATGAACAAGAAAATCCCCAACATGACTAAGGTTACGACTCCCCAATATGCAGAAGTTTTCTGCAACGCGTTTAAATAAAAAGCCTCATTCATTAAACCACCTCTATAATATAAATATTCCCATACAATCAGACTAATTCTATCATAGCTAGAAATTTATTCAGAATGTAAAGCGCTTTAATTACTATGTTATCCTTAAAGAAGGTGGTGAAAATAATGGCAGTGAAATTGATTTTAAGTGATATTGACGGAACGATATTAGATGATCAAAACAGAATCGACAGTAATTTGAAAGATTGTATCAAACAATTGAATAAAAAAGGAATTCCCTTTATCTTGGCTTCAGCACGTTCACCCCAAGGAATGTTGGCGCTGGCTAAAGAATTACAAGTGTTGGACAATCCAATAGCTTGTTATAACGGTGCCTTAGTCGTTAAAGATTTACAGGAGAATGACTATACTACCATTTTGAGCCATGAATTAGACCGTACAGAAGTTGAAAATATTTATGAATTGTTGAAACAGAGATTTCCTCAAATTTCAGTTAATTTGTATTCTGGAGCAACTTGGTACGTGGAAAAAATCGATAAATGGGTTAAAATTGAAGCAGATATTACTAAGTTAGTACCTATTGAAGCCGATTTAAAAAATATTATCGTAAATTCAGAAATTCCAATTCATAAGTTACTTTTGATTGGTGACACTGATCAAATTACGAGTGTTTTAAAATTTTTCCAAGCAAGGTTTTCTGAGAGTGCCTTTTATTTATCAAAAGATAATTATATGGAAATCACTAATAAACAAGTTTCTAAAGAGATGGCTCTGCGCGAATTAGCAAATTTTTACAATTTAACTTTGAGTGAAACGATGACATTAGGAGATAATTTCAATGATGTGCCAATGCTTGATTTAGCAGGTCTAGGTGTGGCAATGGAAAATGCTCCAGCTGGGGTCAAGAAGTTTGCACAAGTGGTGACGAATAGTAATAATCAGAATGGAGTTTCTTATGCGATTAAAAAATATGCGTTGAAGGAGGAATAGAATTGTCTAAAGTTACGATTATTCGGGCGGATATTGCTAATTTGCCGTTTCGAGTTGATGCAATTGTTAACGCTGCCAATAATAGATTAATTCCAGGTGGTGGCGTCGATGGGGCATTAAATAGAAAAGCTGGTCCTAATTTGAAAAAAGATATGTTGGCTTTTAATGGCACCCCAACAGGAACAGCGGTTTATACGAATGCCTATAATTTAAAAGCGGACTATGTTATTCATGCGGTAGGCCCCCGTTATGTTGATGGTCATTCCGGAGAAGAAGCACTGCTGACGAGTGCATATAAAGCAGTGATGGTTTGGGCTAAAAGGTTGAAGCTTTGGACGATTGCCGTGCCATTTTTGAGTACTGGAGTGTACGGTTATCCTCTATATGAAGCTGTTTGGATCGCCATTGAAACGATAAAAAAATCAGATGCGGATACCGAAGCATTTTTGGTGGCATTTGATAGTCGGACGGAAGATATTGCTAAAAGCATTTTGGAAGAAAATTAATTGATAATGAAGTAAAATATAATGGTACGAGAAGAAGATACCTAATTAATATCTTCAACCACAAGTTTGAAGCTGACCAGTAATGGTTGGCTTTTTTATTAAGAGAAAGTGATAGGCACTAAAAAGTACGTACTAGTCAAAAATATCTATTCGTCTTATATTATGAATACAAATTACATTTTGGAGGATAGATAATGGATCTTCATTTGACACATAAGTTAGCTTTGATCACTGGTTCGACTAAAGGAATCGGTAAAGCAATAGCTACGGAAATGGCGCGTGAAGGAGCTGACGTGATCATCAATGGTCGAAACGCCCAAGAGGTTATTAAAGTCGTAGCGGAATTGCAGCAACAATTCCCACAAACTAATCCTCAAGGTGTGGCTGCTGATTTGGCTAAAGCAGCTGACCGTGAAAAAGTTTTTGCAAAATTTCCAAAAATTGATATTTTGATCAATAACATGGGGATTTTTCAACCGATGGATTACTTTGATATTAATGATGACACTTGGGAGAAATTTTTTAGGGTCAATGTTTTGGCTGGAAATTCCTTGGCAAAATTCTATTTACCTAAAATGCTTGAGAAAGATTTTGGTAGAATCATCTTTATCGCTAGTGAGGAGGCAATTATGCCTTCTGGAGAGATGCCTCAATACAGTATGACAAAATCGATGAATTTATCATTGGCAAAGAGTTTGTCAAAATTAACGGTTGCTAGTCACGTGACAGTTAATACCATCATGCCGGGATCTACTTTGACCGAAGGTGTTGAAAAAATGTTGGAGGATATGTACGGCAACAGCAATCTGCCTAAGGAAAAATGGGAAGCAGATTTCATGAAGCATCATCGTTCCCGTTCACAGATTCAGCGTTTGATTCGTCCGGAAGAAATTGGTCGCTTCGTCTCGTTCGTAGCTAGTCCAGACGCCTCATCATTTTCAGGTGAAGCTTTGAGGTTAGACGGAGGCCTAGTTCCAACTATTTTTTAAAGTAATGTTATGATGGACTTCTTAGGAGGCGTCGAAATGGTTTGGCTTTGGACACATTTATTAACGTGGATCGTAATGGCAATCATGATTTTGTTAGCTATCTTTACCAGCACGCACACAAAAATTTACGAAATGATCACCCGACTAGCTTATGTTGTGATAATCGTAACAGGAATAAAACTCGGAATTAGAGCTTGGTCAGTTGAACCGACCTTATTAATAATAAAGATCTTGGTAGCTTTGGCCTTTATTGCTTTAGTAGAAATTGCTTTTGCCAAAAAGGACCAGAAAAAATTATCTAATTCATTGATAGTGACAGTGATAGTATTATGCATAATTGTAGCGGTGTTAGGTTTCTTCTTAGCCGGATGGTATCCATTTGTACGACATTAGAAAAATAATATTTAATACAAAAACAGCATCTTTTCCCGATGTATATGAATTTTAACCACATATATATGGGAACAGATGCTGTTATTTTTGTTATTGAATTTATTCAAACCCCGAATAGTTTTGATTTTATTATGAATAGAAATCCTATCCATTTAATGATTTACGATATTAACTGCAAAGAAACGGAGGACGTCAATCAAACACCAAAATTAGTTTACCATTTGTTCATTAACATATTGCGCATACAAATCGTGTTTTTGCATTAACTCTTTATGGGTGCCGTGGCCAGTAACTTGACCATGTTCGATGAAGTAAATTTGATCTGCGTCAATGATTGTTGAAAGTCGATGTGCGATAACTAGAGTAGTTCGACCAATCATCAATTGATCTAAAGCACGTTGAACTTTTTCTTCAGATTCTGAATCTAAACTTGCGGTAGCTTCGTCTAACATCAAAATTTTTGGATCTCTTAAAAAAGCTCGGGCGATGGCGATTCGTTGCTTTTGACCACCAGACAATTTAACACCACGTTCGCCGATTTGTGTTTCAAGCTGCTCTGGAAAATCTTTGACGAAACTGTCAGCGTAAGCTAGTTCTAAACCATGCCAGAGTTGTTCGTCGGATAATTTTTCAGATAATCCATACTGTAAATTGTCACGAATCGAGCCAGCAAAAACGGCACTATCTTGAGACACATAACCAATCTGTTTTCGCCAATTGGCAATTTGAACTTGGTCGATATTAGTTTCACCGATACTGATCTGACCACTGTCTGGTTGATAAAAACGCTCTAGTAACGAGAAAATAGTTGATTTACCGCCACCACTTGGACCAGCAAAGGCAATAACGGTGTTAGGTTTTGCCGTAAAGGAAACGTCGCGAAGAATTTGGTGATCTTGGTCGTAACTGAAATTCAAATTGTTAGCTGTCAAAGTCTTTCCTTCGACGTCGAGTTTTTCACCATGGTTGACTTCGGGCTTGGTATGAAGGATTTCTTGGATTCTTTGTGTAGAACCCATCGCTTTTTGAACTTGGGAGAAGAAAGTTGCAAAGCTTGCCACGGGTGTGATGATGTTGAATAAATATAGTAGAAAAGCGACTAGAGAACCACTACTTAATGTACCTTGTTGAATTCGAATGGCTCCGTAACCTAGAATTCCGACAAAAACTCCCAGCATAACGGTAGTCATGATTGGCTGAAGAATAGCTTCAATTTTGGCATCTTTGATACCAACTGTAAAAATTTTCTCAATGAAAGATCCGCCGGTCACTTTTTCAAAATTTTCACCATTGCTGGCTTTAATCAAACGGACTTCGGATAACTTTTCACTGACGTCAGCATTAAAATCTGCAGTTGCAGCTTGAAGTTTACGTCCCAATTTGGACATGATGCGGCCAATCGATAGCAAAATTAAGACAACGATGGGGACGATACTAAACATCAACGAAGCCATTTTCCAGTCCATAAAAAACAAAATAACCATTGAACCTACTAATTGAATCGCTCCAGTGATGAAATTGGGAAATTGAGCGGTGATCAAGTCTTTGATAACACTAGTATCATTGACGAGTCGGGATGAACTCTCTCCTGATTTGTGGTCATCGAAGTAGTTGACAGGGAGTTTTAAAAGATGTTCCCAAAGCTTTTCACGTAGAGTTTTGACGGAGCTTTCACCGACATAACGGAGAATAAAGCCCCCAATCGTACCAAAACCTAGTTGAATGATGAACATCAAGATTAAAATGATTAACATTTTGCTATTGAATTTGGAAAGTCCACTGGCATCGACTAAATTTTTAGTCAATTGGGGGACAATCAGACTGGCACCACTGGTGATCAAACTGAGCAACATTCCTAAGAAAAACAGTACTTTTTTTGGATTAACACTATTGATCAACTTTAAGAAATCTTTGAAATTGAAGTTTTCCTTTTGCTTAGGTGTTTCTAAATCATTTTGCATATTTTAACCTCAGTTTTTAAAAGTTGTTTCCAAATCTAAAATCACGGCGAAAATTATTGCGGTGATCGTGTCTGTGTGGGGAACAGCCAAAAGGCATCCCGTGCATATTTTCACGCATATCATGTCGCATTTGAGCAATTTCTTCAGGGGATAAGTCGTGATCGGCATGCATCATTTGGTCACGCATTTGCATCATGGCTTTGAAACGGTCGGTTGGATCGACAAATTTGTCAGCGTTTTGCTTGAAGTCATCGTCCCATCCGTCGGAAATTTTTTGTAAATATTGACTGAATTGAGCTTTTTCTTCATCATTTAAGCCTGCTAAGAATTTCTCACTATAACTAGCGTTTTTTAAAGCTGCATTCTCAAGCGCTTGTTTTTTCCCTAATTCAGTTAGGTAAACTAATTTGCTTCGTTTATCGTTAGGATCTTCTTGGCGTGTGATCAAATCTTTTGTTTCCATTTTTTTCATTAATTCAGCGACTGAACTTGGGCGTAGATCCAAGATATTAGTTAAATAGTTTTGAGTTAGACCATCTTCTAATTGGAGAACGGCTAGGACACGTTGTTGACCAGTTAGCTTTTGTTTCTTCTGGCTCATGAAATAGTTGGCAGCTTCACTGATATAGCGTAATTGTTTCATTAAATCATCTGTAATTTGACTCATAATTAAATTCCTCATTTCTGTATTTTAAAATTGTTTCGGTACCGAACTTTATTTATGAATTGAATTATAGTTCGGTACCGAAACATTGTCAACTGTTTTTGAAAGAAATATTTTTATGCCAAAAGTTAATTTGATTGACTTTCTTGCAAAAGTTATTTAGTATGTAAATGGTAAAAATTATCATTTGTGACGATAAAATAAAACAGCATTATAAATTTTTATTAAAGAGGCTATATTATGGCAAAGAAATCAAAGATTGAAAAAAACAAGCGTCAAGAAGAATTAATCGCTCGTTATGCTAAATTACGTAAAGAATTGAAGGCTAAGGGTGACTACATCGCACTTTCTAAATTGCCTAGAGATTCTAGTCCAGTTAGATTAAAGAATCGCGATTCACTCGATGGACGTCCACACGCATACATGCGTAAATTTGGTATGTCACGTTTGAACTTCAGAAAACTCGCACATGCTGGTCAAATTCCAGGTGTCAAGAAAGCTAGTTGGTAAAATAATGGAAAAAATGAATTTGGCAACTGCCTATCGTAATTTAAAGAGTCCTAACTTGAAGACTCGCAAGCGCGCTTTGAGAGCAATTAAGGATAGTAAGAAGAAAAATTAGAAAAATAATGTAGTTAAAGGTAAACGCTTTCTTTCTCTGATATAATTAATTGGTAAAACACTTAATAATGGGAAAGAGAGGGGACAGACATGGCTGGTACGAAGAAGAAAAAACATAGTTTTCCGTCTGCGTATACTGTTATCGTTATTGTTCTAATTTTAGTTCAAGCTCTGACATTCTTTATTCCATCAGGTAAGTACAGTACTTTGGAATATGACTCAGGAGCTGATAAGTTCGTCATTACTGAAGCATCTGGTAAGACGAAAAAAGAAAGTGCGACACAAAAGACCCTTGATAAATATAAAATTAAGATCAAGGTCTCAAAATTTAAAGATGGTACGATTTATCGCCCAGCTGCGATTCCGAATACCTATCACCAAATCAAAAAACCAAAACGTGGAGTATTAGGAACGATTAATCAGTTCTTAACTTCACAAGTTCAAGGAATCGTTGACAGTGTTGACATCATCGTCTTTGTTTTAATTCTCGGGGGAGTTATCGGAATCGTTAACGCTACCGGGGCAATGGATTCAGGGATGATGCGCCTGTCCGAAAAACTGAAAGGAAAACAAAAATGGTTGATCGTGATTGTTACCTCACTGATTGCTTTAGGTGGAACGACTTTTGGTTTAGCTGAGGAAACAATTGCCTTTTATCCAATTTTGATTCCAATCTTCTTGCTGGCGGGGTATGATACCTTGACGGCAGTCGCGGCAGTGTACCTAGGAACGGCAATCGGGTCGATGAGTTCGACTATCAATCCGTTCTCAACTGTTATTGCTTCAAACGCTGCCGGAATCAATTTTACTGACGGTTTGCCAATGAGAGTGTTGATGTGGTGTGCGGCTGTCGGTATCTCAATTGTTTACACGATTCATTATGCTGAAAAAGTTCGTAAGGATCCTTCCAAATCACTAGTTGCTGATCAAGCAAAGGAAGATAAGGAACGTTTCTTAGGAGATATGGACTTATCGACCAAGAGTGATTTCTCAATGCGTCAAAAGCTCTCACTGATTGTTTTTGCACTTGGCTTTGTAGTCATGATTTATGGAGTTCAGCAATTAGGTTGGTACTTTACGGAAATCGCGGTCGTCTTTTTAGCCGTAACTTATATTTTGATTTTCATTGCTGGTTTATCGGAGTCCAAGTTCGTTGATAGTTTTGTTAACGGAGCTAGAGACTTGCTCGGGGTTGCTCTGACAGTTGGTTTAGCTAGATCAGTTGGTATCGTGATGGAAAAGAGTTTCGTCAGCGATACGATCATGAATTACTTTAGTGACAAGATCAGTGGCATGAATAGTGTATTATTCATTTGTGTATTGTTCTTCGTCTACATCGTGTTAGGATTCTTTATCCAATCGTCATCAGGTTTAGCGGTACTTTCAATGCCAATCATGGCGCCACTTGCTGATGTGGTTGGAATCGACCGGGCCTTGATCATTAATGCTTACAACTGGGGTCAAGGTTTGATTGGTTTGATTGCACCGACGGGACTTATTTTAGTTTCACTGTCGATGGTAAATGTTGGCTTTGATAAGTGGATTAAATTCGTGACGAAACTGTTGATTATGATAGTTGTCCTAATTTTAGTATTTTTAAGTGTTGGTGTTTTATTATAGAGAGTGAAACAAGCCGGTTAGACTCAGACAGATAGCCTGACTTGTGTAACTCGTTTTGATTAGAGAATAAATTAAAGTCGTTGGTAAATTTTGCCAGCGATTTTTTTGTTTGCAAAGAGTTAGTCCGCTATAATTAAACTAACAATTTTGGTTTGGAGGAAAATTATGTCAGATTATCGAATTGAAGAAGATACCTTGGGAGCTGTAAAAATCCCGGTAGATGCACTCTGGGGGGCGCAAACACAACGAAGTTGCAATAATTTTTCTACTGGTGCAAAAATGCCTTTGGAAATCATCAAAGCGCTTTTGCAAATAAAAAAGGCCGCTGCTATTGCTAATAAGCAGGCCGGCGCACTCAGTGCAGAGAAATCTGATTTAATCGTCCAAAGTATTGATCAACTATTGAAATTGCGTGATGGGGATTTAAGAAAAGACTTCCCATTAGTAATTTATCAAACGGGTTCGGGAACACAGACGAATATGAATGTGAATGAAGTTGTTGCTCATGTGGCTAGAAAGATCAATCCTAAATTAGAGATTTTACCTAATGATGACGTCAATCTTGGTCAAAGTTCAAATGATATTTTTCCAACAGCAATGAATATTACAGCTGCCTTGGCAGTGGATAAGTTGGAAGAATCTTTGTCACATCTAATTTCTGAATTGAAACAAAAACAATCTAAATATTGGCGAGTTGTCAAAATTGGTCGCACGCATTTACAAGATGCTACTCCACTAACTTTTGGACAAGAGGTCAGTGGCTGGGTCAGTATGTTGGAGCATGACTTGGATTATTTGCAAAAATTGAATCCAACGTTAAGTGAATTGGCAATTGGTGGTACTGCTGTTGGAACTGGCTTAAATGCTGCTCCAGGTTTTGCAGATATGATTGCAGATAAGATGACGACGGTTTATCAACATGAATTTACTGCCAAAACTAATAAATTTTATGGATTAGCCGCACACTCAGGTCTGAATGTAGTTCATGGTGCAATTAAGACTTTGGCGAGTGATTTAATGAAAATTGCTAATGACGTTAGATTTTTGGCTAGTGGACCAAGATCTGGTTATGGTGAATTGAATATTCCTGCTAACGAACCCGGCTCATCAATCATGCCAGGAAAAGTTAATCCAACACAAGCCGAAGCTATTACTATGGCCGCAGTTCGTGTGATGGGGAATGATGTTGTAGTTAACGTTGCTTCCAGTCAAGGAAATTTTGAAATGAATGTTTATAAGCCAGTTTTGATCAGTGCCTTTTTGGAATCGGCTGAGTTATTGAGTGGCACAATTTTAGGATTCTCGGACAAAATGATTGCCGGATTAACTGTTAATGAAAAACGAATGACCCAATTAGTTGATCAATCACTGATGACCGTTACGGCTTTGTCACCACATATTGGTTATCATGCGAGTGCTGAAATTGCCCAGCTTGCTCAACGTGATGGCACAACTTTAAAAGCTGCCGCGGTTAAGTCAGGCTTTGTGACTGCTGAGCAATTCGATCAATGGGTCGTGCCAATTGATATGACAAATATTGAGGAGAAATAAAATGGCGAAGAAATTTATTTTTACACCAACTAGTTTGGATCAATTAAAAGAAAAATATGATGTGATCATCATCGGTTCTGGAGCTACTGGTTTGACAAGTGCAATTCAAGCTTATGAGTTGGGACTGTCACCAGTGATTTTAGAAAAAATGGATAAATTAGGTGGTAATACGACGCGGGCTTCTTCAGGAATGAATGCGGCCGAAACTTCTGTTCAATTGAATCATCATATTGTGGATAGTTTTCAAGAATTTTACGATGAAACGTACCTCGGTGGCGGTAAGAAAAATAATCCTGAATTGTTGAAATTTTTCACAGAACATGGTGCCTTAGCCATTGATTGGTTAGCTCAACATGACATTCATCTGGATGATTTAACAATTACTGGGGGAATGAAAGTTATGCGGACGCATCGCCCTAGTTCAATGGCTCCAATCGGGGGCTTTTTGATCACAGAATTGTTGAAATTAGTCGCTAAAGATGAAATTCCTGTCTTCGATAAAGTAAAAGTCGATGAATTGTTAATGGAAAATGGTAAAGTCACTGGTGTCAAAGCATTTGCAGAACAAGAAATTATTATCCATAGTGATGCTGTGATCCTAGCTACAGGCGGATTTGGTGCTGGCAAGGACCTCTTAGCTAAATATCGCTCGGATCTATTGAAACTACGTACGACTAACCAACCAGGTGCGACGGGTGATGGGATTGAATTAGCACAAAAAATTGGTGCCAAATTGGTCGATATGGATCAAGTTCAAGTTCATCCAACTGTGCAACAGGACACACCACATGCATATTTGATTGGTGAAGCTGTTCGTGGTGAAGGTGCTATTTTGGTCAATAATTCGGCTATGCGTTTTGTAAATGAATTAGATACTAGAAAGAATGTTACTAAAGCGATTGATGATTTAGGTGGAACTGGAGCTTTCTTGATTTTTGATAGCCAGATTCGTCAAAGGGTGAAAGCTATTGAATTTTACGATCACGTTGGTTTAGTCAAAACTGGCCAAAACTTATTGGAATTAGCTGAAGAAATAAAGGTTGATCCACAAACTTTACAAATGACGGTGGATAAATGGAATTTTGCGTTGGATAAGAAAACTGATGTCGACTTCAAGCGAACTACCGGAATGGAACGTGGAATTAAAACTGGTCCATTTTTTGCAATTCATATTGCTCCAGCGGTCCATTACACAATGGGTGGCGTTGCAATCAATGCTAAGACACAAGTATTGAATGAGAAAAATCATATTATTAAAGGCTTGTTTGCTGCTGGAGAAGTAGCTGGTGGTTTGCATGGAAATAATCGTATTGGTGGCAATTCAATTGCTGAAACGGTCGTTTTTGGTCGTCAAGCTGGTCAACAAGTTTTCAAATATTTAAATAAGTAATTGATCAATTGTGGGATGAATTAGGTATTTGCCTGATTTATTCTGCTTTTTTGTTTTTTCGACTAGTAGTAGAATGGATTGTAATTAATTTATTAGGGGGATTTAAATGGATTTTATAGGACCGCTGTGTTTGATTTTAGTTACAACGACGATTGCTGGGCATTTTTCTAATCGAATTGGTATACCTGCTGTAATAGGTGAATTACTGGTTGGAATAGTGCTTGGGCCAGCTATGCTCAATTGGGTCAGTTTAAATCAATTAGTTAGCGCCTTTGCGGATATTGGAGTAGTTATTCTGATGTTTTTAGGTGGTTTGGAAAGTGATTTGAAATTATTGCAAAAATATTTGCGACCAGCAATCATCGTGGCAATTTCTGGAGTGATTTTGCCAGTCGTAATCATGGGTGGCGTTACCTATTTGTTTGGATTCTCATTTTTGGAAGCTTTGTTCATTGGAGTCGTTTTTTCAGCCACGTCAGTTTCAATTTCAGTCGCTGTTTTGAAACAATACAAAGCTCTTTCAACTCGTGAAGGGGCAACAATTTTGGGAGCAGCGGTGGCTGATGATATCATTGGTGTCTTGTTGTTGTCGTTAATGATAAGTTTGTTAGCTAGTCAAGGTATTCACGCGGGAGGTTCACAACCAGGAATCTTGTTCGTGTTGTTAGAACAGTTAGCCTTTTTCTGTGGCGTCTTCTTGCTAGTGAAGTGGGTTGCACCATATTTGATGCATTTAGGTGAGCGTTTGATCTTGCCATCTAGTGTTACCATCATGTCGATGATAATTTGCTTGAGCATGGCGTGGTTAGCTAATTTTGTCGGTTTAAGTGGAGCTATCGGTGCTTTCTTCGCTGGAATTGCAATTGCCAATACACCATACAAAAATTTGTTGGCCGATCACGTTGAACCGTTAGGCAATTCGATTTTTATTCCGGTATTCTTCGTCAGTGTTGGTTTGAATATGACTTTGAATAACTTCTTCAAAAATTTAATGTTGGTAGTTGTTTTGGTTATTTTAGCTGCTTTAACAAAATGGTTCGGTTGTGGAATCGGTGCAAGGATTAGTGGTTTTAATAATTTAAGTAGTTCTGTTATTGGGACTGGGATGATTGCCCGTGGTGAGATGGGATTGATCACAGCTCAAATTGGGCATCAAGCAGGGTTGTTGAATAACACTGATTATTCAGCCGTTATTTTAGTAATTATTTTAGTAACCTTGATTTCACCATTGTTGTTGAAACAGACTTTAAACAAATCTTTGGCATAAAAAATTGAGAGTGGACATAGGGGTCATTCGAGCATTAAAACAAATATTCCCGAGTAATCAAAAAAAGATTACTCGGGAATATTTGTTTTAAGAAGAAATTACTATGTTACGTTCCATTCTCAATTTTTTTGCATTCAATTAGTCATTTTGAGTGGAGTAAGTTGTGGATTTCTTAAGGAATTCTTCATCATCAGGATCAGCTCCGACACGTTTGTCACAATCGAGTTTAGCAATTTGTTCCATTTCATCAGAACTTAATCTGAAATGATAGTCGAACAAATCGATATTTTCCTTAATTCGACTTTCATGGGTTGACTTAGGGATGATTACTTCACCGCGTTGTATGTGCCAACGTAAAATAATTTGAGCAGGTGATTTTTGATGATTTTCAGCAATGGCTTTGATTACAGGATTATCTACTACTTTATTGATTCCACCACCAAGTGGACTCCAAGATTCGTGAATGATGTGATGATCTTTCAAGTACTGATGTAAGTCGTTTTCTTGAAGATATGGGTGAGTCTCGATTTGATCTACCATTGGAGCAATCGTAGCTGTCTTCATCAGCTGGTCAATATGGTGTGATTTGAAATTAGATACACCGATAGCTCTAATTTTTCCTTGTTTGTAAAGATCTTCCATTGCTCGCCAATTTTCTTCAAATCCAGCTGCTGGCCAATGGATTAAATATAAGTCAAGGTAATCCATGTTTAGTTTTTGTAAAGATTTGTTAAATTGAGCAATGGTTTCATCGTAACCGCGGACATCATTCCAAACTTTACTTGTTACAAATAAATATTTGCGGTCGATTCCGGTAGCCTTAATTGCCTTGCCGACAGCTTCTTCATTGTCATAGAAGCTAGCAGTATCGATATGGCGATAGCCACTTTCAATAGCCCACTTAACACTATCGAGGACTTGGTTATCGTCCATTCGGAAGACTCCTAGCCCAACCTGAGGAATCGTAACTCCATTTGCCAATTCTATATAAGGAATATTTGTTGCCATAAATGTACCTCCTGTTGATTTCTACTTCAATTATAACTTACTTATTAATAAGTGGAACTTCTGACTATTTGTATATAAATTGTATAAAATATGTAAATTTTATAAATTTATATTTTACAGAAAGTTAATCAAGTTTTTACATGGCTTTGTTAATCTAAGTTTGTTCGAAAAATTGACAAAGAAAGTTGGGAGTTAGTTATGAAAAAAGGGCGATTATTAACCGCTGTTTTAGGGTTGTTTTTATTGTTAACCGGTGTGTTAGCTGGTTGTTCTTCAAAGAGCGCAGCTTCACCAAAAGCGGGTGGCAACAGTAGTAAGGAAATCACAATGGTTTTCTATCCAAATGAATCCGCTAAAAATTTCAGTGCTTCACGTAAGGCATTGAAAGAAGAATTACACAAAGCAACAGGTAAGAAAATCAATATTCAAACTACTACAGATTACAACATTGCTATCGAAGCCATTGCTTCTGGTAAAGCTCAATTGGCCTTCATGGGTGCCGATGGTTATATCCAAGCACATGCTAAGAACAATAAGGTTGAACCACTTCTTCTCCAATCTGGTCCAGACGGTACAACTAAGGGAGCAAGTTACCGCTCATATTTGATGGTTCAAAAAGATAAAGCCGATCAATACAAGAAAGATGGCAAGTACAATATCGATAACATCAAAGGTAAGAAAATCTCATTTGTTTCAGCTAGTTCAACTTCAGGTTTTGCTGTACCAACAGACGAAATTCAAAAGCATTTCAAATTAAAGAATAAAGAAGATCTTTCCGAAGGTGGCAAGTTCTTTGACAAAGTTCTTTATGGAAGTACTCACCCAGGTTCAGCTATTAACTTACTAAAAGGTGACGCTGACGTTGCTGCATTTGATGATGGTGATTTGACACCATTCTTGAAGGTTACATCAGGTAGTTATGACAAAGTTGGATCAACATTTACTGTTAGAAGTGATGCTGATGCTCCATTCGCTGAATTTAAAGGTAAAGAACTAGTTAACCTTTCAGTTCTACCAGTTCAAAATGGACCTTTCGTTGTAAATGCCAAAGCTCTAAGTAAAGATGATATTGATGCAATTACAAAGCACTTCACATCTAAAGAAATTTTGGAAAACAAAAACTTATTCTCAGATGGAAAGGGTAAAACACCAACTCTATGGCAAAGAAAGTCAGAAAAGACTCGTCTTCTAAAGGTTGATGATGACTGGTACAAGCCTACACACGAATTAGTTGGTAAATAAGAGGCAACTTATGTTAGAAGTTAAGAATTTAGATAAGAGTTATCAAAAAGATCATCCTGCTCTAACTAATATTTCTTTTACTGTTAAACCAGGTACCTTTGTCGCTATTATTGGGCCTTCTGGTGCAGGTAAAACGACCATCTTAAGAAGTTTAAATCAACTGATCAAAGACGATAGTGGTCAAATCTTAATTGATGGTGACGATATTCGTTCTGATAACAAAACACAGTTACGTAAACATCGTCGTCAAATTGGAATGGTCTTTCAAAATTACAATTTGGTTGAACGTTTAACAGTTATTGAAAATGTTTTACACGGTCGTTTAGGTTATAAATCAACTTTAGCTGGTGTTTTTGGTAGATATACCAAAGAAGAAAAAGCTGAAGCAATGTCTTTATTGAAAAAAGTTGGTTTGGAAGATTTCGCCTTGCAGAGATGTTCAGAATTGAGTGGTGGTCAAAAACAACGTGTGGGGATTGCACGTTCTTTGATTCAACACCCTAAAGTTATTCTTTGTGATGAGCCGATTGCTTCTCTTGATCCTGCATCTGCCCAGACGGTTATGCAGTTGTTAAAGGATTTAACAGAAGAATACAACTTGATTTGTGTAGCTAATTTACATCAAATCAATATGGCAAAGAAATATGCAGATCAAATCATTGGGATTCGTAAAGGTCATTTGATTTTTAACGAAGCTGCGGATTTATTATCAGAGGATATTTTGAGGACACTTTATGATCAAGATATTACAAAGGAGCTTGAATAATGCAATCTTCTGCAAAATATTTAACACGCAAAGGTTGGCATCAAACCGCGATAATCGCAATTATTGGCGGTACCTATTTATTAGGTAGTTGGGTCTTAAATTTTGATAGTTTAAGTGGATTAATAGCATTGCCTAAAGCATTTGGATGGTTGGGAGTAAATTTTGCACCGACACCTAAGTCAATGAATTATTTACCCCAGATCTGGCAAAAATTGATGCAAACAGTCTTATTAGCTATTTCATCAACAATGGTAGCAGCTATTATTTCTATCTTTGTAGCTCTAATCGGCTCTAAAGTCACTGGAATAAACGGCTTTGTCCAAACTATTGTAAGAGGGATTGCTTCTTTTTTTAGAAATATTCCTTTGGTTGCTTGGTCAATGATTTTACTTTTTTCGTTTAAACAAAGTGACTTTACAGGATTCTTAGCTTTATTACTTATGTCGGTAGGATTTTTAATTCGTGCTTTTATGGAGATTATTGAAGATGAGGCGAGTGAAACTATGCTTGCTTTGAAAGCGACAGGAGCTAATTACTTCCAAGTTATCTTTCAAGCAGTTTTACCGCAAATTCTTCCCAGTGTATTGAGTTGGATACTTTACATGATTGAGAATAATGTTCGTGATGCTACCTTAGTTGGTATTTTAACTGGTACCGGAATTGGGTTCTTGTTTGATCTCTATTTTAAGAGTTTTAGGTTTGATGCTTCAGGAATGACAGTCTTATCGATTATCATTGTAGTAATTGCCTTAGAATTGATTTCTAATCAGATTAGGAAGGTGATTCTATGATTAATACTGAAGAAAGAATTATAAAAAAACCTCAATTACCAAATACACCAGATATTAAGTTACATGAAAACAGTTTGTCTAGAACGATGATTTTGATAGTATTTATTTCATTGTTTTTGATTACTGGTTTCACGTTGACACATTTGGATACAGCTAATGTCAAAATAGCAACAGCTTTTAAAGAACTAGGTGTCACACTCCATCAAATGTTCTTACAACCCAGTACTGGATCGGACGGGTTAAGTGAGTTGTTGCAAGGACTTGGCTCAAGTTTAATGATTTCTATAATGACAACGATTATCGGTGCTGTCTTTGGCTTTTTCTTTGCAGTAATGGCTTCAAAGAACTTGACCAATATTTATTTAGGAACTGGTATCAGAGTCTTTATGGCAATTGTCAGAGCAATTCCAACCATTATTTGGGCATTAATTTTCTCAATTGTATGTGGTTTAGGATCAACAGCAGCCATCTTGGGATTAAGTTTTCATAGTATAGCTTATTTAACTAAAGCTTATTCGGAAAGTATCGAAGGTATTGATGAATCAACAATTGAATCACTAAAAGTTACAGGAGCAAAATTCTGGGTAATTGTTTTTCAGGCAATTTGGCCAACCATCATGGCTTCATTTGTATCTTGGACTTTTATCCGATTGGAAATTAATTTTGCAAATGCAATTGCAGTTGGTGCTGCTGCTGGTGCTGGTGGGATAGGTTATCAATTGTTTGTTGCAAGTGGTATGAGTTTTGATTTTCATGAGGTTGGATTCATCGTTTACTTAATTATTGCAGTTACATTTTTGCTAGAGTTTATTGCGGTCAAGATCAGGCATTTCTATTTGAGCCGTTAAGTTAGGGAGAGAAATTTATGATTGAAGCAGTTATTTTCGATTGGGCTGGTACTACTGTAGATTACGGTAGTTTAGCTCCAGTTATTGCCTTTAAAAAAGCTTTTAAAGATGCAGGGATTGAAGTTAGTGATGAAGAAATTAGAAAAGATATGGGGATGGCCAAGTGGGATCACATTGGTAAAATTCTTGAATTGGCCGATGTTAAAAAACAGTGGCAAGAAAAGTATTCATCATTACCAAGTGGAGATGATCGTAAGAAGATCTATTCCAATTTTCAACAATCGTTGATTCATTATTTAAAAGAATATACAGAATTGAAATCCGGTGTTTTAAAAACATTTAATTATTTGAAAGAATACGGTATAAATGTCGCAACAACAACGGGCTACACTGCTGAAATGATGAATGTCGTGGAGAATAAAGCCGCTGAGAATGGCTATACTCCTGATTTGGTAGTTACATCTGAAGATGTCAATAATCAAGGACGTCCCTCCCCAGCAATGATTCAATTCATTATGAAAAAATTTCATATTGATGATCCTTCAAAAGTTATCAAGGTAGGTGATACTTTGGTTGATATTAAAGAAGGACAAAATGCTGGTGTCAAAACTGTTGGGATAGTCGAAGGCAGTAGTCTGATGGGATTATCACAAATTGAATTTGATGAATTGGATACTGAACAGCAAGTTGAAAAGCGTAATGAAGTAAAACGAGAATTTGAATCCGCAAATGCTGATTTTATTATTGATAATATTTATGATTTAGTTCAAATTATTGAATACTTAAATGAATCGATGGGGAAAAAATGGTAAGAAAATATTTGCTTTTAACACCTGGACCTTTAACTACAAGTGAAGAAGTCAAAAATGCAATGGACTTTGATTACTGCACTTGGGATGATGACTACAAAAAAATTACTCAATCTTTTAGACATTCATTACTAGAGATTGCCAAAGTAACCGCTGATGAATATACAGCTGTTCCAATTCAAGGAAGTGGGACTTATGGTGTTGAATCTGTTATCAGTTCAACCATTTCTAAGAATGATAAGCTGTTGATTGCTATCAATGGTGCATACGGTCGTCGTATTAGTGAAATGGCTGATATTTATGGAATCAATCATGTTGATTGTGTTTTTGATGAAAGAGAACCAGTTACTTTGAGTCGAGTTAATGAATGTTTAGCAAAACATCCAGATATAACTCATTTCGTAATGATTCACTGTGAGACAACGACTGGCATTTTAAATCCAATTGAAACGATCATTCCTGAAATTAAGTCAAAAGGTATCAAAACAATTGTTGATGCAATGAGCAGTTTTGGTGGAATTCCAATTGACGTTAAGGCAGAAAAAATTGATTATTTGATTAGTAGTTCTAATAAATGTATTCAAGGTGTACCCGGGTTTTCATTTGTAATAGCAAAAAAATCAGAACTTGAATCTACTAAAGGTTTGGCTAGGACATTATCTTTAGATTTATACGATCAATATGCTGAAATGGAAAAGAATAACGGTAAGTGGAGATTTACATCACCCACTCATGTTGTTCATGCATTCTATGAAGCATTACAAGAATTGAAGGCTGAAGGTGGTGTGGAAGCACGTCATCAACGTTACTTAGCTAATCAAAAGCATTTAGCTACAGGTATGGAAGAATTGGGATTCAAAGTTTTAATTGATGAGAAGTGGCAATCGCCAATTATTACATCGTTTATTTATCCTAATGATGATTTTGATTTCCATAAGTTTTATCAACAACTAAAAGCTGATGGATTTGTAATCTATCCGGGAAAGATTTCTCAAGTGCCAACTTTTAGAATAGGTAATATCGGTGAAGTTTATGACAATGATATTTCTAAACTATTGGATGCTATCAAAACTATCGTAAGATAAGAAAAAAGGTGATCAATTTGATCACCTTTTTTTCTTTGAGTTAATAATATGTAAATAAATAAGTTCGGCATATTCCCAGCATACGCCAGCTAATAACATGCTTCCGATAACATCCGTAGGGAAGTGTCCACGTAAATAGATTCTTGATAGGGCTACTAGAATGAGCCAAATGATCAGAAGAACTTTTAGAAGATCTTTTAAAATCAAATTTTTTAGATGTGGCAAAACTAGTATTATGATTGTTAAAATCAAAAGTGCCGTTCCAAAGGTGTGACCACTGGGGAAACTATAGCCAGAAGCAGGTAATAATTTATCAGTAGGACGTTGCCGTCTAACGCTGTACTTAATTACAAGAGCAATTAAATTACCACCGATTAACAGTGATACAGTCCAAAGTGCTTCTTTCAGAAATTTATTTTTTATGAACAAGAGGATGATGATAGTCATGTAAATAATGTTCATCGTCGGACTGCCAAGTTTTGTGAAAAGCTTGAAAATATTCGTTAAACTTGTCGAGGTAGTATCTATAAAAATATTTTGAATAGTTGTATCAAAGGTCTGAATCAAAGAATTTCCGCTGACAACTAAGATTTCTAAAAGAAAAAAGAGAATTAAGAAGATAGTCGCCAGCCAAGCGTGTTTTTTATTATTTGAAAAAGGCAAAATGTTCTCCTTTATAACAATATTAGTAAGACTTGATTATAATATTTTTTATCTCAAAAATACAGTATTGTTCTTTAAAGCATTCAAAAAGATATACCTTAATATTGTTTTAATGATATAATCATTCTTACCAAAAAGGAGGCTTAAAATGCTAACATTAATGGCTACCACCTCAAGTAGTTCAGCACCAATTTTGATTGCTATTGGGGTAGCGATTCTGGTAATTATTTGGTTATTTATCAAAACAGGAATTGCTTTATTGCACCATCCCATCATCGGTATCATTTTGATATTGTTAGGTGTTTTGGGATTGTGGAATTACTTGATTATCGGAATAGGAGTAATCGTTGGTGGAATTGTCTTTTTAGTTATTTCTCAGTTCTTTAATAATTAATGAATGTAAGCAAGGTGAAAGCCTTGCTTTTTTATGTGGTTTAATAATTTGAAATTTCTGAAAAAACGTTTTTAATTAGCCTGTGAAAGGGATGTTAAAATGCTAACGATTTTGATTGGCTTATTTATTGGTATTGGTCTACCGATTCAGACTAGTATTAATACCAGATTAAAGAATACCGTCGGTTCACCATTTGTAGCGTCACTAATTTCGTTTTCAATTGGAACCATTTTTTTGGCTGTAATTACCATGATTAAGAACGGAAATTTATTGATTCCGCTGAAAATATTCATGAAAGAGCCATTGTGGATTTGGATTGGTGGATTATTAGGTGTTATTTATCTGACCTCAAATATTTTATTGTTTCCCAAATTGGGTAGTGTCCAAACGGCTATTATGCCGATCATGGGGCAAATAATTATGGGATTGTTGATAGATAACTTTGGACTTTTTGATTCGCCAGTTAAATCACTTACTATGATGAGGATTTTAGGAGCCTTTTTAGTAGTGATTGGGGTCATTGGTGCAGTTTCCAGCAATCAAATTATTGCTGAGAAAGGAATTTCCTTGACTAAACAAAACAGAAATCACGCTTTGATAATTTGGCGAATTTTTGGAGTTGTCGTTGGAATGTTTAGTGCTAGTCAAACTGCCATCAACGGTCACTTGGGAATTGTCCTAAAATCAGCTGTTAAGGCCGCCTTTGTTTCATTCTTCGTTGGTACAGTCGCATTGATTTTAATTGTCGTTTTATTGCATCCCGTTCTAACTTTTGACGAATCGAAAAAAAATCCATTTTGGATGTGGCTCGGTGGAGTTATTGGAGCTTTATTTGTTTTAGGAAATGTTTATCTGGTGCCACTGATTGGTACTGGTTTGGCAGTAGTAATTGTTCTAGTAGGTTTAGTCAGTGGTAGTTTGTTGATAGATCAATTCGGTTGGTTTGACTCGCAAAAGAATCCAATATCTTTACCACAAATTATTTCGTTAATGGTAATGATTGCCGGCGTGATTACTATTCGTCTTTTATAACGATAAAAGTTTCACAAGAAAGATAATTTGCTTTTCTTTAAGAATTATTCGATGATAACGTTTGCAAGATGGAATTGCGTTTTTAAGAAGGAAAGTGTAAATATGACAAAAATGATAGCAGGACAAGCATTGATTAAAGTTCTTGAGGATTGGGGCGTCGATCACGTTTATGGTGTTCCTGGTGGTTCAATCAATCACACAGTTGAGGGACTCTACCTTGAAAAGGATAAAGTTAAATATATTCAAGTTCGTCATGAAGAGGTGGGGGCAATTGCTGCCTCGGCTGATGCCAAATTTACTGGAAAAATCGGTGTAGCTTTTGGCTCTGCCGGACCTGGTGCCACTCATTTGTTTAACGGTTTATACGATGCCAAAATGGATCATGTTCCAGTCTTAGCTTTAGTCGGACAAGTGCCAACTGAAAATATGAACACAAATTACTTCCAGGAGATGGATGAAGGTCCGATGTTTAGCAACGTTTCAGTTTATAATCGTACTGTTACCACGGCTGAACAAATTCCTTATGTAATTAATCAAGCCATTCGAGAAGCTTATCGTCAAAAGGGTGTTGCTGTAGTAATTTTGCCTGAGGATTTGACGACTAAAGAAATCGATTATGTAGCCAATAAGACACCAAAGATTGTTAAAAATGACTTTACGCAAACGATTAATCCTGAAGATGTAACCAATACTTTGAAGATGTTAAAAGAAGCCAAACATCCTTTAGTTTATGCAGGACGCGGTTTGTTGGGTGCTAAAGATGTTTTGACAAAGTTTTCAGAACAATTTAATTTGCCAGTTATGAATACCGTTCCTGCAACTGGGGTCATCAGTACTGATCATCCTAATGCCATTGGGACTTTTGGCCGCCTTGGTAGTAAGTCAGGCTTTGAGGCATTACAACATACAGATCTAATTTTGTTCTTAGGTTCAGAATTTCCATTTGCTAGATTCTGGCCAAAGGATGTAAAAATTATTGAAGTTAATAATAACGCTTATGATATCGGTAAAACAGTTGATGTTGATTATGCAATCATTGCAGACGCTAAGAGTTATTTGCAAGCCTTGATCGATACTGGAGAAACTTTACCAGCTGGAACTTGGCTGAAAGCCAATCAAGAAAATAAAGCTAACTGGGAAAAATGGCTCGACAAATTGGCTCAAGATGATAGTGAAGGTTTGGATCCAGAGACAGTAACTAAAAAGATTGCGGAAATGGCTGGACCTAATGATACTTATGGCGTTGATACCGGGAATGTTTCAGAGTTTGCTGTTCGTGGTTTGCCAATGAATCACAATCAACGTTTTGCCTTATCAGGACTATTTGCAACAATGGGATTTGGCCTCCCAGCTGGAATTGCCGGAGTCTTGAGTGTTCCTGGTGCTCAAGCCTGGACTCTGTCAGGTGATGGCGGCTTTTCAATGGTCGCTCCAGATATTATTACCGAAGCCAGATATCAATTGCCAGTCATCAATGTGGTCTTTTCAAATGAACGTTTGGGATTCATTTATTATGAGCAAGTCCAAACTAAACAACATTTATATGGAGTCGATTTGACAGGTGCTGATTGGGCCAAAGTTGCCGAGGGCTTAGGTGGAATTGGATTCACTGTTACGTCAATTAAGGATGTCAACGAAACATTCGATAAGATTAAAGAACTACAAGCAAATGGCAACGAAAAACCAATTGTGGTCAATGCCGTGATCAAACAAGATGATCCAGTAGCTACAGCCTTTATGCCACTTGATCCAAAACTCTATGGACAAGAAGCTGTTGATGCTTATGCAAAGAAGTATCATATTGATACTAAAGAACAACCATCATTAGGTGAATTGCTACGTGCACAAGGTGACAATGATTAGTAAATTTAGATGAAATAAGCCAGAGTAATTATTTATGATTACTCTGGCTTATTATTTTAGTTTTTGAGTGTCTCACGCTATTATCCGAAGTTTCCTGAAACATAATCGTCAGTGGCTTTCATTTTCGGATTGGTAAAGACTTTTACAGTCTTGTTATATTCGATGATATGTCCCAAATGAAAGAAGGCTGTGTAATCACTAATTCGGGAGGCTTGTTGTAAATTGTGTGTCACGATAATAATAGTGTACTGTTCGCTCAATTTTTTCAAAGTTTCTTCAATCTTTGAAGTTGAAATTGGGTCCAAAGCACTAGCAGGCTCGTCGAGTAACAAAATGTCTGGACGCATGGCAATTGAACGGGCGATACAGAGTCTTTGTTGTTGCCCACCAGATAAGGCTAAAGCCGATTTATCAAGGTTATCCTTAACTTCATCCCAAAGAGCAGCTTCTTTGAGGCTAGTTTCAAGTCGTTGGTCGAGCTCCTCTTTATCTTTCACACCATTATTTTTCAAGGCAAAAGTGATGTTATCTCGAATCGATTTAGCGAAAGGATTGGGACGCTGAAATACCATTCCAATATGCTTTCTGACCTCGTAAACATTAGTTTTAGGAGCATTAATATCGACGTTTCGATAAAGAATTTTTCCATCAACTTTAGCAATTTTGTCGTTCATCCGATTCAAACATCTGAGAAAAGTTGACTTACCTGAACCAGAAGCACCAATCAAAGAAGTGATCTTGAAGCGGGGAAAAACTAAATTGGCATCAAAAATAGCGTGGTTATCACCGTAGAAGACTTGAATATCTTTGGTAGATAGTGCACTTTCTTCAGTGATGTCCGTAATATAAGAATCGTCTAAATTATATTCTTTCAAGATTAATTCCTCATTTCGTCGCTGTAATTTTTTTATAAAGTTTGTTTCCTAGAAAACGCGCTCCTAAGTTGAAAATCAAAATTACAATGATCAACACAGCAGATGAGGCGCTAGAAATTAAGTGAGCATCAGGGGTGACACTTTCAGTATTAACTTTCCAAATATGAACTGCTAAAGTTTCAGCTGGACGCATTGGATTTAAGAAACTGGTACTAGAGAAAATATTCCAGTTACCATAATCGACAGTCGGTGCACTTTGACCGGCGGTATAAATCAAAGCAGCAGCTTCACCAAAGATTCTACCAGCACTTAAAATTAATCCGGTTAGGATTCCAGGAAGTGCTGCCGGTAAAACAATTTTAGTAGTAGTTTTCCAGTTGGATAGTCCTAAAGACATTCCAGCTTCTCTTTGTAGATTTGGTACACCGCGAAGTGATTCTTCAATGTTTCTAGTTAAAAGTGGCAAGTTAAAAAATGTTAAAGCAATCGCACCTGAAAGGATGGAAAAACCTAGATTTAATTTAATTACGAAAAGTAAGTAACCAAATAATCCGACTACTACTGAAGGTAGTGAACTCAAAACTTCGACACTCGTTCTGATTAAATCAGTGAACCAATTATCAGCTGCGTATTCCGATAAATAGATGCCAGCTCCCAGACCAATTGGCAAAGAGACAATAATTGTTAGAACTAGTAAGTAAAGTGAGTTGAAGAGTTGGTCACGAATACCACCACCGGCGCTAAAAGATTGGGCAGCGGAAGATAAGAAATGCCAGGAAATATCAGGCACACCGTTGAAAAGAATGTAGCCAAGAATAGCCAAAAGGAGTAGTACAACTAAGGCTACGATAGTATAAATAACGACATTGGCAATTTTATCAACTTTTTTAGCATTCATAATTAGAAGCGACCTCTCTTTCCGATGAATTTAACTAGCATATTTAAGATCAATGACATCAGTAACAAAATTAAAGCTAAAGACCATAGAGCATTGTTTGGTAAAGTCCCCATGACTGTATTACCAATATCGGTAGTCAATTTACTAGTCAAAGTTGAAGCAGGTGAAATTAAATTTTTAGGCATCAATGCGGCGTTACCAATAACCATTTGGACAGCCAAAGCTTCACCAAAAGCACGAGCCATCCCAAAAATTATTGCAGTCAAAATACCTGGAATAGCAGCCCGTAAAACCACTTTGTAAATAGTCTGCCAGCGAGTTGCACCAAGTGCCAAGGAAGCTTGACGATAAAACATTGGTACAGCTTTTAAACTGTCGACTGACAAAGAAGTAATGGTTGGTAAAATCATAACGAATAACACTAATGTCCCTGATAAAATACCAAAACCAGTTCCTCCGAAGATTCCTCGGATGAAAGGCACGACGACCGATAAACCGATGAATCCATAAACGACGGAAGGAATACCGACAAGTAGTTCAATAACCGGTTGTAAAATTTTTGTTCCTTTTTTACTTGAGAATTCAGCCATAAAGATTGCAACACCTAGAGCAAATGGAGTAGCCAAAAGGGCAGCCAAAAGTGTCACGCTAAATGAAGTAACGATCATTGGCAAAGCACCAACGTCGGGATGTCCCTGACTGTCAACGGCTCCAGGATTCCAATTGGTTTTCGTTAAGAAATCTAAAACTCTAACTTTATCTTGTGTAAAAGTTGCTAGACCCTTAGAGGCAATGAAATAAAGAATACATGTAACTAATAGAATTATTAAACCGATGCATAAATAACAAATTCCCTTGCCGAAGTAATCTTGAAAGGTGGCTTTGGATTTCGTTTGTAATTTCTTTTGAATATTATCCATAAGGGAATCACTCCTGTATATGCAAAAAGAACCTCGACCGAGATTTACAAGGTTGAAGTTCTTTTTGATCTTTTATTTAGAACTAACTGTTCCTTTTGAATCTTTTTGAACTTTCATATTGTGAATACTGATATATCCCATATCTTTAACTAATGATTTTTGAACATCATCGGAGTTCATGTAGTCTAGGAACTTAGCAGTAGCACCTTTAGCAGCGCCATTTGTATACATATGTTCATAAGACCAAATCTTCCACTTGTTGTTTTCAACGTTGTCATCTGTAGGTTTTACACCGTCGATTGAAACAGCTTGAAGTTTATCATTAATGTATGAGAATGCTAGGTAACTGATGGCACCTGGTGTACTTGAAACAATCTTTTGAACAGTACCGTTTGAATCTTGTTCTTGTGATTTAACAGCTTCGGCACCCTTTAATACGGCTGCTTCAAATGTTGCACGAGTACCACTACCTTTAGCACGGTTAACAACGGTAATTTTTTCATCTTTACCACCAACTTCTTTCCAGTTAGTGATTTTACCAGTGAAGATTTTCTTTAGTTGATCCATTGTAAGGTTCTTGACGTTAACATCTTTGTTTGCAACTGGAGCCATCCCAACAACGGCAACTTTATGATCAGTAAGTTTCTTAGAATCGATTCCTTGCTTTTCTTCTGCGAAGATATCTGAGTTACCGATTGTAACTGACTTATCTTGAACTTGACTTAATCCAGTACCAGAGCCCCCACCTTGAACGGTGATATTGATCTTGCTATTTTTCTTTTGGAAGTTTGCTGCTGCTTTTTCAACTAGTGGTTGTAAAGCAGTTGAACCAACAATAGTAATCTTTCCAGAAGCTTCGTTACTGCTGCCGCCCTTAGATGCAGCTGAAGATTCTTTGCTGCCAGAATTGCCACAGCCAGTTAGAATTAGCATCAAGGCTGCTAGGCCAAGAACTAATGAAATAATTGTTTTCTTTTTCATTTCTAATAACCCCTATTCAAAGTCGTATTGATAAATCTCTTTATCTAACACTTCTAAATATAAAAGCCTCGTGTATATATAATGTTTATTTAATGTAAAGATTGTGTAAAGTTGTTAAAAAAATATACATTTGCTTTGTAAACTACTTTTTGCAAGGGTTTGAAAGAGGGATTAAATATTACGATAATTGTATTTGCCTATATTTAAATACAATGGCTGAAATGTTCTTTGTAAATGACCTACCTTATTTACATTGTTATAATCGAATTGTGAAGTGGCTGTGGTTAGTTTTGTTAAGAAAATTTACCTTTTCTAAACTTTTTAATATTGTAATGTTTTGACCCTTGCAGTATTAAATGACCGGAAGGAAGTAGAGTTGAATGCAACCGCTAGTATTGCTGAGTAATAAATTATCACTTGTAATTGAGATTAATGGTTATTTCAATAATCAAGGATGGTTTATTCGAAATGTAACCGATCCAAAAGAAGTCGAGAAATTGGTTGAAAAAGAAGATGTCGCTGGTTTACTTTGGGATTCAACAATTACTGATATGAATCAGTCCTTAAAGATTTTAAAGTCACTTCGTAGTAAAGTTTCTGGGCCAATTATCGTGTTGGCTCCAACCAAAGATAAGAAGAGACGTTCTCTTTTTTACAATATTAATATTGATAGTTTTATTACTAAACCGTTTGAATATCCTGAGTTAGTAGCGAAAGTTAAACAATTATTTTGGGTTTATGATCGTTTTTCTATCACAAGTGACTCTAAAAAAGAATCAGCTTATCAGACTGAAAGAGTCAAATACAATGATATTGTGATTGACTTTAAACATTATCGAGTGACTCATAATGGATTTGATTTAGGATTAACGCCGAAGGAGTTCTCACTATTTTGGTACTTAGTCCAGCACCGGGGAAAAGTTTTAAGTCGTGATCAGATTCTTGAAGGTGTTTGGGGATATGATTCAGCAGGTTCCACTCGCACTGTAGACATTCACATTAGTCATTTACGAGATAAATTAGCGGAAAAATCTGATTCGCAAAATTGTATTAAAACAGTTAGAGGGTTTGGCTATGTCTTAGATAACCAGTATCCACTAGTGTCAGAAAGTTAAAAGAGTTTGGGACATAACTATTTTTTACTCCTAAACTTGCAGCATAAACGCGGAACAGGACATAACTCTTTCCGCTTAAAACAAATAGACCAAGGTAATTGTACTTCGATTTGAAGTGCAACAGAAAAGTTAGACAAAATTATATTTTTTAAATTACTAAGGTATGTTCCCTGTATTCACGGGGGGACATACCTTTTGTT
>NZ_JAYKTX010000008.1:0-162186 GCF_036913615.1 Companilactobacillus miaonis
AAACAAACATGGATATGATCAAAGTTGGTCAAGTGACATTACATCCATGATGCTTCAAGGGGCAATGACGCTCTTCTGCGTGAATATGAAGCGAATAATGAAATTAATCAATGATAAATAGGGATAAATAGCGAAGTAGAAACACAAAAATATCGCAAAATTATGAAAAAAAAGGAACCTTAAGGTGAAAAACACTTTAAAGTTCCTTTTTGTTTTAATTGAAACTGATAATCAACAGAAGAACGTTGATTTTTCAGCAGCCTCCAAATTTTGTGAAGGTTTTTTAATCTAAATTTTTGATTACTAACTTAGCAACAGCTCGAGCTGAAAAAGGATTTTGACCAGTGATCAATTGATCATCTTGGATAGCGAATTCCTTGTATGCTCGTTTCTTTTGGAAATTGGCACCGTGCGATTTGGCAACATTTTCATTGAGAAAAGGTACGACTTTTCTTTTGCCAGCTAGAATTTCCTCGGCAGTTGTGAAGCCAGTGATGTTTTTACCGGCAATTAAGTATTTGCCGTTGGCATCTGTAACATTTAAGAGGCCAGCGATTCCGTGACAAACTGAAGTTATGAGACCACCTTGTTGATAGATTTTTCTAGTGATCTCTTGAAGTTTAGGGTCAGTAGGGAAGTCCCACATCACACCGTGACCGCCCGTGTAGTAAATGGCTGAATAATCTTTGGGATTGATTTGTTCCGGCTTGAGGGAATTAGTCAGTGCTCTTTGTTGAAAATCTGAACTAGCGTAAATATCCATCGTGGATTTATCGGTATATTTGAAACTGCGAGGATCTAGAGGAACGAATCCACCTTTAGGGCTTACGTAATCGACGGCAAAGTTGGCGTTAGTTACTTCATCCACAAATTCGGTGGCTTCACCTAACCAGAGTCCGGTTGCTTGTTGTGTGCCGTGATATCTGATCGTGTTAGTTAAGACAACTAAAATTTTTTTCATAATTTTCTCCTGATTATAGGTTTAAACGTTTGAACATATAAATCAAAAATAAATCTCATCTTATTTCGATGAAATACTTTTTTCCAGTGAAATAGTCAGATCCTTTAATAACTGAACAGTATCATCTAAAGAAACACGATAAAACCGTTCTTTACCGAGTTTGTTGACGGCAATGACACCAGCATTTAGCATTAATTTTAAGTGATGGGAAACAGCTGGACGTGACAGATCCAATTGGTCAGTGATCTGATTGACCGTCAATTCTTTATTTTTGCATAATAGTAGAATGATTTTTTGGCGGTTCTCATCTTGAAAGATATTGAAGATGGGCATGCCTTTTCTAAATAGATTCATTGTTTCTTCTGCCATGTTAATTTCTCCATACGTTTAAATGTTTAAACGTATGATAATGTATCTTTGATCAAAAGTCAATAAAAAAAACAGAGCGAAAGCTCTGTTTTTCTTTATTTAGTTAAATTCAACTGGATGCTTGTCAGTCAATGCTTTTGTACGAGCATCTAATTTCTTTAATTCTTCTGGATTGTCGTGATTCTTGATAGCGTCAACGATAATGTGTGCTACTTCTTCACAATCTTCTTCATCAAAGCCTCTTGAAGTGATGGCAGGTGTACCTAAACGTAGTCCGGATGTCAATTTAGGAGGTAGTGGGTCGTTAGGAATAGCTTCCTTATTAGTTGTGATGTGGATGGTATCGAGCAAGTTTTGTACTTCCATACCATTTAGACCACTTTCTGTTAAAACGACATTTAACAGGTGATTGTCTGTGCCACCAGTTAATACTGATAAGTTATCCGCTTCATTAATAACTTTTGCCATGGCCGCAGCGTTCTTAACAACTTGTTCCATGTAAGTTTTGAATTCAGGTTGAAGATCTTCACCAAAGGCAACAGCTTTACCAGCAATGACGTGTTCCAATGGACCGCCTTGTGTTCCTGGGAAGACAGCTGAATTGATTTTCTTACCTAATTCAGCTTTGGCAATGATCATACCACCACGAGGACCGCGTAAAGTCTTGTGGGTAGTAGTTGTCACGATGTCAGCCACACCAACTGGAGTAGGGTGAAGACCAACGGCAACGAGTCCGGCGATGTGAGCCATATCGACCATCAAGTATGCACCAACTGAATCAGCGATTTCACGGAATTTCTTGAAGTCAATGATACGGCTGTATGCTGAAGCACCAGCGACGATTAAATGTGGTTTAACTTCTGTCGCAATTCTTTGAACGTCATCGTAATCAATTAGGCCATCAGCGTTAACTCCGTATGAGTGAAAGTTATACATCTTACCTGAGAAATTCACTTTTGAACCGTGGGTTAAGTGTCCACCAGCATTTAGATCCATACCTAAAACAGTATCACCAGGCTTCAAAACGGCTTGATAAGCTGCTGCATTGGCTTGTGAACCTGAATGTGGTTGAACGTTAACGTATTCGGCGTTAAATAATTTTTTGGCGCGGTCGATTGCGAGTTGTTCGATTTGGTCGATGTATTCGCAACCACCATAATAACGATGCCCAGGGTATCCTTCAGCGTACTTGTTAGTTAAAACTGATCCTTGAGCCTTTCTAACATTATCAGAAACAATATTTTCAGAAGCAATCAACTCAATATTTCTATTTTGTCGTTCTTCTTCTTTTTTGATTAGATCAAAAACTTCTGTATCTCCTGTACTATATTGCACTGCAATCACTCCTTAGTTATTATTTACTACACTTGTACCATCGCTATAGTTAATCTTGACACCTTGTTCAATGTTGAAAATGTAGACGTTGAAGTAAATTTGTTTATCTACTTGGCCGTCACTAGTCAACGATTCAGCCATCATCTGCACACCACGAGCGACTAATTCATCATTTCGATAGATCGGTTTGACCCGGTAACGAATGAAATTATTAGGATTTTGCTTGAGGTAATAAGCAATATCATTCTCATGTTTGAGCATTTCGGGTGAATTCAATGAACGTGTACCGGTTATCAAATTTTTCGGATTATTGTTCTGTCCGGTCAATTGAAAACCAATCAGGTGTGATCGATTGTATAGCCAGCCACCTTTGATTCGTTTGTTGTGCCAACCAGTTGGGTTAACATATAAGGCTTCACGTTTCTCGGTAGGCATTAAGCTTTTGCTTAATAGTGCATCGGCTTGAATTGCACGATTCAGATTGTCCAAATCAGCGAATTCTTGCCAAGGACCATTTGAGACATTTAGTTCGGATTTTGTGAAAGTAGGTGTATTATTATTGACCTCAATTTCCTGAGTACCATTGTAGTCGAGATTAGCTAAATTGGATGTATCATAACTTTTAGTTTTCTCAACTTGTTTTGGATTATCACCAGTTTGTCCGGTATTATTTTGCAGATTCTCATAAATTCCCGAACCTCCAGCGATAACCAGGATGATTCCCAGTGAAACTAACTTACGATGCAGTCGTTTTTTTGGCCTGACCATAAAGGTCGTAAATAAGACGATTGCTCCCAAGACAACGAGTAATAACATGTACATAAAAATCTTTCCCCTCACTATGAAGATTTTAAAAATCTCCAGCTTTCATTTTATCATAAATTTTCAGAAAACTTGAACAATATCCATGGATTTAAGGATATTTATTCGGATATAATATTTATCATTATTTCTTTTATATCTTTTCATGATAAAATTTAGACAATAACTATTATAGGTAATGAGGGGAGAAAATTACATGAATTTAGCAGAAAAATTTAAATACATGGCAACTGGGAAACCGTATGATGACGTTGATGATATTTTAGAAAGTCTGCGTGATCAGTCAACAGAAATGACTAACCAAATTAATAATGAAAACAATAAAATTAAAAAGGAAAAATTAATTCATCAATTATTTGGCAGTGTCGGGCAAAAGCCGTTTTTGAATCCTAATTTTCGCTGTGAATTCGGTAGAAATATTCACGTCGGTGATAATTTTTATGCGAATTATGATTGTGTAATTTTGGATGGGGCTCCGGTCAATATTGGAAATTCAGTATTGTTTGGACCAAAAGTTGGTTTATATACTAGTAATCATTTGTTTGACCCAAATGAAAGAGAAATTGGTGGTTGTATTGCTAAGCCCATTACAATTGGAAATCGAACTTGGTTGGCGGCTAATGTGACAGTTCTTCCAGGTGTTACGATTGGCAATGATGTTATTATTGGAGCTGGCAGTGTTGTAACCCATGATATTCCTGATAGAGTGATTGCAGCCGGCAATCCTTGTAAGGTGATTCGTGAAATTACCAACGATGATAAGACGGGATTTGCCGGTAAGGATTTTATTTAGTGTAAATAGTTCTATGGTAATCGAAACTTGATTATCATGGGGCTTTTTTAATGTTTGAATGACCTGGTAAATGTATGCATTTTTCAATAGACAAGATGTCGAATTAAGAAAAAATGATTTTTTGCGTGAATTTTAAATTAAATGTAATTTAATTTAATTATTTTTAATGTTTGTTACTCTACGAAATTTATTCATAAGATAGTTATTTTTTATTTGTGAAACAATATACAAAATGTCGGAAATCCAATTGTGATTAAGCGAGAATGCTGTTAAATGCGATATACACTTTTGTGAATGAAATTGCAAACTATTTGCTTATATGATAATATTTTGCTCATACATAAATAAAGGTGATGATATGATGCGTTACGATTTTGATGGAAAAAATATAATTGTTACAGGTGGAGCTAAAGGAATTGGCAAAGAAGTTGTCAAAGGAATTATCAACGGTGGCGGAAAAGTTGCCTTGTTGGATATTGATGATGAATCTGCTAAAAAGACAGTTACAGAAGTAAGTCCAGAAATTAAGTTTTATCATGTTGATCAGGCCAATCGAGAGGAAGTAAACAAACAGTTTGCTCAAATAATTAAGGATTTTGGAAGAATCGATGGTCTAGTGAATGTCGCCGGAATTATCAGTTCAAAGTCATTTGACGATTTAAGCCCTGAAGAATGGGACAGGACGATTAAAATCAATTTGACTGGACAATTCAATACAGTCAAAGCACTTTGGGAACATTTTAAAGAAATTGGTGGAGGAAGAATTGTTAATGTTTCTTCCGTTGCCGGAAAACTTGGTGGTGGTTTACTCGGAACGGTTGCTTACGCTTCCTCAAAAGCCGGAACCAATGGATTCACTAAAGCCATAGCTAAAGAAGGGGCTAAATACGGAATTTATGCTAATGCTGTTTGTCCTTCGTTTACACATACTTCAATGACAACAGCGCTTTCTGAAGATCCAGATAAGAATTCAAAAGTGATCGGTATGATTCCTCTGAAGAGAGCCGCTGAACCAGTAGAAATTGCACAAATGATTCTTTTCTTTGCTTCAGAAGCCGCAAGCTTCATTACTGGTGAAATTGGTGATTGTGATGGCGGAATTGTAATGGATGGTTAATTAAATATTGACTGGAGATAATATTATGGCAGGTAAAGAAGGTAAAAAGAAGAAATTTTCTATCCCCGGTGGTAATATCATTATTCCGATGTTTATAGGTGCTACCATTAATTCATTTTTTCCAGACCTTTTGAAAATTGGCGGTTTTACAACCCCATTTGCTCAAGGGTCAGGTGCTCTGGTAGGGGCTTTCTTATTTATAATTGGTGGGACAATTTCATTTAAGATTGCTGGGCCAGCCGTAAAACGGGGCGGTATTATTATTTTAACTAAAGTTATTTTGTCAGTCGTTTTTGGATTGATTGTTGGAAAATTAATGAATAATGATTTTCTCGGGCTTAGCGCATTAGCTATTATTGGGGCAATGTCTGGGGCTAATAATGCTATGTATGCTGGAATCGTCCACGACTTTGGCGATTCTGTTGATGAAGCTGCTGTTGGTATTACAATTTTAAGTGTTGGACCTTATGTGACGATGATAGCTTTAGCATCTTCAGGTTTAGCATCATTTTCTGTAGTGACACTATTAGCAACAATTCTACCTTTATTAGTGGGAATGATTTTGGCAAATCTTTTTCCAGCTATTAAAACTATTTTGAATAATGGGATGAATGCCATTATTGTCTGTGTTGGATTTGCACTTGGCTGTACAATGAATTTCCAACAAATCTTTGTTGGTGGAGCGAGTGGAATTCTACTAGGGGTGATTGTTACCTTAGCTGGTGGTGGAATTACAATTGTTGTCGATCGATTAACTGGTGGTTCAGGAGTTGCTGGTGCAGCAATTTCTAGTACTGCGGGAGCTGCGATGGCAACACCGGCTGCAATGGCTGCTGTAGATGAATCTTATGCAGCTGTTCAAGCAACTGCGACGGCACAAATTACAGCGGCAGTAGTTGTCACAGCTATCTTGACACCTATGTTAACTGCTTGGGTGGCAAAAAGGTTCAAGGGTAAGTCTAAAAATAAAGACAGTAAAGATATAAAAGCAGAAAAACTAGATCCACAAGTATAATCCAATAAAAAAGGACCTCGAAATTTTTCGAGGTCCTTTTTGTATTATTCAAATGTTTTCTTCAAAGCAGCAATTCTTTTATCTAATGGTGGGTGAGTGTCGAATAACCCGGAGAAATGTTTTTTCTTGTTGGGGTCATCGATGTAAAGAGCGGCACTAGCATCATCAACTCGCCTCATTGGTTTAGTGCTCTCTTTTAATTTTTCTAAAGCATTGATCAAACCTTGGGGATTTCTCGTTAATTCAGCCCCTGAAACATCAGCCAAATATTCTCTATTTCTAGAGATAGCCATTTGAACTAGGCTGGCAATTAAGGGTCCAAGAATCGCAAAGACTAAACCAACTAGCCACAAAACAATTCTAACCGCACCCGAATTATTATTGTCACGGTCATCACGGTCAACTGGAATCCACCAACGATAGGCGTTACCAATGATGGAGCAAATTAAGATGATAGCTGAGCTCAAAGCCACTGAGATAGTGGAAACACGGATATCGTAATTTTTGACGTGAGAAATTTCATGTGCCAAAACGCCCTCAAGTTCTTCACGATTCATCATTTTGTATAAACCGCTAGTTACTGCTACAGCAGCATGTTTTGGATCACGTCCAGTTGCAAAGGCATTGGGACTTGGGTCGTCGATAATATAAATTTCAGGTAAAGGAATATCTGCTACCATTGATAAATCTTCGACAATATGCCAGAGATCAGGTGCGTCTTTAGCTGAATTGAGTTTTTTTGCACCATTCATTTGCATGACGATACTAGTTGATTGAAAGTAAGTTATCAGTGTATAAACAATTGCAATCACTAAGGCAATAATTATTCCTGAATAAATATTGTCAAAAAAGTAGGCACCAATAAAACTTCCTAGAGCTGCCAGTAACAAAAAGAAGAAAAAGAAAATAAAGTAAGTCTTACGTTTATTACGATCGATTTGTTCGTAAATCATGATAGACCTCGACTAAAACTTAACTTTAGGAGCTTCTTTGTCAGCGTCAGGAATTTGAAGGAAGTCCATTTCTTTAAAGCCGTGGATTCCGGCAATAATATTTCGTGGAAAAGTTTGTAGTGCAGTATCATAGGCTTGCACTTGGCTATTGTATGCTTGACGAGCATAAGATACTTTATTTTCTGTATTAGAAAGTTCTTCCATTAGTTGTGAAAACTCTTGGTTGGCTTTCAAATCTGGATAATTTTCTGCCAAAGCGAAGACTTGTCTCAAGGCACCAGTCAAAGCACTATCAGCTTCAACTTTATCTTGTAGTGAACTTGCATTATTGATGCTGTTTCTCAAGTTAACAACATTACTAAGAGTTTCCTTTTCATGCTTAGCGTAACCTTTAACAGTTTCGACCAAATTAGGAATCAAATCAGTCCGACGTTTAAGTTGAACATCAATTTGTGAACTGAATTCACGTGCACGATTTCGATATTTAACTAAACTGTTATACATGCCAGCATAGGCAACAATTACTACTAGGATAATAGCGATGATAATTAATGTTTTCATAAAAAACTCCTTCTTTTCTTATTGGCTATATTCTACCATATTAGCGATTTACAAGTATCAAAGTTACTTCAGAAAAAAATGAGTAAATCAGTGTTACTTTTCTGAAAAATAAATTATACTTGGTAAATAGAGGAAGGTATTTGAAGGTTCTTAGGTGAATATTATGAAAAAAATTTTTCTACCCGTTTTGATGCTCTCAGCAGCTCTTTTAGGCATTATTCCATCAACCTCCAATGTAGGCGGTTCAGTTGATTCACATTACAACAGTGAATTCGGTCAAAAGGCTAATGACTTGATCAATAAATATGATTATTCCGGAAGTATGTTGATAGTCAAAGGTGGTCGACCAATCTATTCAACTAGTCGTGGCTATGCAGACTATGGCATGAGTCTTCACAATACAATTGATACAACTTATGAAATTGATTCAATTCAAAAATCAATGACAGCCGCAATGATCATGCAACAAGTTGAAGCTAATAATTTGAGCTTGAATGATCGTCTATCAAGATTCTATCCTGAGATTTCTGGCAGTAAGAATGTCACGATTAGACAAATGTTAGACATGACCTCTGGTTTGATTCTAATGGGAGGCGTCGGACCAACAAAAGTTATGTCTGATCCGGATATTATTGATGCTGATATTAAAAACATCAAGTATGTTGGTTTATTACATGGTAAATGGGATTATTCGGCCGTTAATTTTAATCTGTTGTGTGGCATTTTGGAAAAATTAACCGGTAAATCTTATCGTAAATTGTTCAATGAAACTTATGTAGATAAATTGGGCTTGAAACAGACGATTTTCGCTTATGATACTTCACCAACAATTGTCAAAGCGACAGGTTACAATGAACCTAATCCACTGGTCAAAAAGTTGACTTATAAAAATCCTTTTAATATTAAGCGATTTATGGAATACGATGAATTAGGAACTGGTCAAGTTTACATGAGTGTCTATGATCTTTATAAAGTTGAGCAATATATTAACGGACCAATGCTGAGTGAGCAATCACGTAGGGAATTATTCACACCCGGCAGTGTCAGTACATACGGTGGCGGCTTGTATCATCGTCAGAATGATAACTTTGCGAACGGATGGGGTTATGGCTTCCAAGGTGTATTTCACATGTCTGACGATGGAAAGACGGCAGTAATAGCGCTACAAAATTATTCCAGAAGAGGCGCTGACGTAAAACCACTTGTTAAACAACTATATCAATTAGCTAATGAGTCATAATTATGTTAATATAATTAATGCAGATATAGCCTATCTGTATTAATGACTATTTCATACATTCCAAAGTTTTCTATGGAATAGTCTGAAGCCTTACATCACGGATTGATGTAAGGCTTTTTCTTTTGCATAAAAAAACCTCAGTAATTATTTGCTTACTGAGGTTTTTTAATCGAATTTTGTCTCCCAATTTTTTGAATGGTGACAGTCAAAGACCATTTGAAAATCTTCGCGTAAATTTCTTGCCAGTGATAAATTAAGTTTTAGTGCTTCATCAAGTGTAAAGTAGGCTGCATCAGAAGTCTCCACACCGCCGTGAATGTCAGTTTCAGTAGGAGTACATTCGAAGAACAGTTTATAAATATAACTGAGATTTTTCTTAGGATAATGGTTCTTTTGCATGTCCCTGATTGCAATCAAACGTTTCGGTACTACTTCAATTCCAGCTTCTTCAAAAGTTTCTTTTGTGGCAATTTCTCCAGCTGAATATCCAATATCAGCCCAGCCACCGGGAATCGACCAAGTATTACCACGTTTTTCTTTAACTAGTAAAATCTTATCGTTAGAAAAAGTTGCAGCGCGGACATCGACTTTGGGTGTCACGTAACCAGAATCGGCATCAAAAAAGAGATCCAGATTTTCTGGTGTCGCGTTGTGAACTAAATGGGTACTGAGTTTTTTAGCGACATCTTCTAATTGTTGGTATCTCTCTAAATCAAAGACATCTTTACCATAATGTTTACCACTCTGAGCGATTGCTTGTAATTGTTCTAATAATAATTCGATTTCTTCCATTAAGATAACCTTCTTTTAAAAGAAGTATAACATTTGAAAAAACGTTTTCATAATTAAACTAAATGGAGGGCATCAATTTTTGACGAAGAATATTAGCAACTAGATATTCATAAATAGTTTCATCCTTGAACTCTTGATGGGTTTGTAAAGTTTCTGTGATATGAGCCATTAAATAGAAGAGATTGATCAACATAAAATTTGATTTATAAGTTGAGGCTCGTTTGAGGCCTTGTTCAATAATATCTAGAGCTTTGTTGTAGTCATTGAAATGTGAATAAATTAAGGCACCGATAAAGAAGAGGGTATTTTGATTGCCATCATAGTTATCTTTATCCAAATTATACATAGCTAGATCAAAATATGTTTGAGCAGAATTCTTTAAATCAAGTTTGGCATAAATCAGAGCTAAGGCAGCATTACCTAACCGAGTTAAGGTTGAACGTTTGTGCCGTTTTCCTGAGCTTGCTAAAGAGAGCTTTAAAAAAGCCTTTGCATTATCAAGGTCCAAATCAAGCTGAATTGAGCAGATTGCTAGGTAAAAATAATAGGCTTGTGTTTGCTGAGAAGTTTGGACACTGTTAAGCAAAGTCGGTCGATTCAAAAAATTTCTCAATCCACGGTAATCGCTACTGTTGTAGAGTCGCTTAATTATTCGATTGAAATCAGCACATTTACTGACCTTGTAGTTTTGTTGTAAGCAAAGATCAGTGGAACTGATCGAAAGGCGCTTGCATATTTGAATTAAAAGCTGTTTGCTTGGCGCATATTTATTAGCCTCAATTTCTGAAAGGGCTGATTGTGAGCAGAGACTTTCACAAAGCTCCTTTTGTGAAATCAATTTATTTTCGCGAGCCTCTCTAATAATTTCGCCTAAATTCACCATCGTGACTGTGCACCTACTTGTCATAAATTCTTGTTTTATACTTTTTATGATATAGAAGTAGTGTGTATTTTCTGTTCAATTATTGTAAAGTTTTGTAAATATTTATGTAAACTTTCGACAAAATTTCATTAAAATATAAAAAGCTCTTTATTGTGCCAAATTTTAATAATTAATTAAGAGTAAATCCTTGTTCTTTTAAGAAACTAGCTACTTCGGGACGTCTGATCTGCTTAAAAATAGCTAAATTTTTCTTCGACCAATCAGTATCAGCAGCATTAGTTTTGCGCTCAGCATAATAATCGTGAACGACTTTATCATAAGCCGCTAAATCAGTGAATTTTTGATTGTCATAAGAATTGGTAGCAACTTGATTAATTTTAGGCAATCTAGGTTTGTGCTGATTTTTAATCGCAGGTACGCCAATTGTCATACCGAAAACGGGCAAAGTAAATTCTGGTAGTTTCAATAATTCGGCGACACGCTTGATATTATTGCGCAAACTGCCAATGTAGCAAATTCCTAGATCCATTGACTCCGCTGCAATTGCCATATTCTGAGCGGCAATTGTGGTATCAACGATACTAACAATCAGTGATTCCATATTTTTCAAACTATCTAAACTTTGATTTTGAGCCTTTAAAATACTGGCTTGACGGTTTAAATCAGCCACAAAAACATAAAAAGTGTCGGCTTTTTTAACGTGTGGTGAACTGATCGTGATGTCAGCCAATTCATTTCTTAAGTCTGGATCAGTTATTTCAATAATTGAAAAAGCTTGAACAAATTCTGAAGTGGAGCCACTTTGAGCAGCCGCAACCAATGCCTTTTTTTGGTCATCAGTTATTTTTTGATCAGTAAAATTACGAACGGAAACGTGTTCCGTCATTTTTTTAATTGTTGGATTCATTTTTTTCCTCTTTTTTGAATGGCCGAAATGTTTCATGCTTGGATTGATATTCGGCGACGCTACTGATTTTGTTATTTTTAAATTCGATTATAGATACGCCGTCAAAATCATATTCGGTATGTTCGATTGCATGAAAGTACCATAACACGGTATAGGTATTTTTGTCTGTTGATAAAATTTTGTCAATTCGCCAATTCAGAACTTTTTGTCGATTCAACATGTTGTTGATCCATTGGTGTAGTTCATCTAATCCAATATAGATTGGTCCGTAAGATTCGCGGTAAATTATTTTTTCATCAAAGTATTCATCAAGGTTTGAAAAATCTCTCGTCAACCAGGATTGAAAATACTTTCTAATGATGTCTGTGTTGTCCATCTTGATTCTCCGTAATTAATAAGTTAACAACTATTATAAAAATTTTGAATTGCTTTTTCTAGTCTAAATGACAGTCCGACCAGATCTTGAAATATTTACTTGACCTGGGACCAATCCCATCATTTAATATGTTGACATTCTAATAAATAAAATGTAAGCGAGGATCTTTCATAATGAAAAAGATGAAAACCGGTTTGAGAGATGATTTTTTATGGGGTGGTGCTGTTGCGGCTAATCAACTTGAAGGTGCCTGGAATGTCGATGGTAAAGGAGTCAGTGTTTCGGATATTATGACGGCTGGAGCTTATCAAAAACCTAGAGAAATTACAGACGGAATAATTCCAGGGAAAAATTATCCTAATCATGAGGCAATTGACTTTTATCATCGTTATAAAGATGATATTAAATTGTTTTCTGAAATGGGATTTAAATGTTTTCGAACTTCAATCGCTTGGACAAGAATTTTTCCCAATGGAGATGAAGATCGACCTAATGAAGCTGGATTGAAGTTTTATGATGATATGTTTGATGAATGCTTGAAGTATGGCATCGAACCAGTTATTACCTTGTCACATTTTGAAATGCCATATCATTTAGTTACTGAATACGGTGGCTGGCGTAGTCGTAAAGTTATCGATTTTTATGTTAAATTTGCAAAAGTTTGCTTTGACCGTTACAAGGATAAAGTTAAGTATTGGATGACCTTTAATGAAATTAATAATCAAATTACTTTTACAAATGATTTTAATATTGCAACCGATTCAGGTTTGATTTTCCGTAATAACGAATCAGAGGCCGAACGAGAAAAATTGATGTATATTGCTTCACATAATGAATTGATTGCTAGTGCTTTAGCTGTGAACATTGGTCATCAGATTAATCCTAAATTTGTGATTGGAAATATGGTTAATTTTACACTAATTTATCCAGCATCATCAGATCCTAAAGATATTTTATTAGCTGAAAAATCAATGCAAAGGCGTTATTGGTGGGCAGATGTTCAAACTCGTGGTGAGTATCCACTTGACATGGTGGCCTATCTCAAAAATAATGATTTAATGCCTAATATTACCGCTGAAGATAGAGTTATCTTAAAAGAAGGTACAGTCGATTTTGTCGGTTTCAGTTACTACAATTCTATTACGGTTAAATATCGTGATAACAATCCAGAATATAAATTTATAGGTGATCGTGAGACGGTCAAGAATCCAAACTTGGAATATAACGATTGGGGCTGGCCGATAGATCCAGTGGGACTTCGTTATACAATGAATTGGCTGACCGAACACTATCATAAACCAGTTATGATTGTTGAAAATGGTTTTGGCGCTTACGATAAAGTTGAGGCAGATGGTAGTATTCATGATGATTACCGAATTGATTATTTGAGAGCTCATATTGAACAAATGATCAAAGCTGTTGATGAAGATGGGGTTGATTTATTAGGCTATACACCTTGGGGATGTATTGATTTAGTTTCGGCAGGAACAGGTCAAATGTCTAAGCGTTACGGATTTATTTATGTTGATAAAGATGATGAGGGTAATGGAACATTGGCACGCTCGAAAAAAGATTCATTCTATTGGTATCAAAAAGTCATAAACTCAAATGGAGCTGATCTGAGTTAGAATACTTGATTTGAAAAGAGTCGAATTCTAGTAAGTTCAATCACAAGTAGAGTAAAATTGTTGCTGAGATGTACAATATTATGAATCGAGGGCTTATATGACTGATTTATTCAAAGATGGTGCCATCAGTATTCATGGTGCAAGAGAAAATAATTTGAAAAATGTTGATTTAGATATTCCTAAACATCAAATTACTGTTTTTGCAGGTTTATCTGGTTCAGGTAAGTCATCATTAGTGTTTGACACCTTAGCTGCCGTATCTCGAAGAGAATTGAACGAAACCTTTCCTAGTTTTACGCAACAATATTTGCCGAAGTACGGGCAACCGAAGTTTGATCGAATCGATAATTTACCAGTTGCAATCGTAGTTGAGCAAAAACCAATTGGGCGAAACTCTCGTTCGACTTTAGCAACTTATACCGGTATTTATTCAGTTTTACGATTGATGTTTTCACGAATTGGTAAACCTTGGGTCGGATATTCAGAGTGGTTTTCGTTTAACTTGCCACAAGGGATGTGTCCTAATTGTCAAGGCTTAGGTTTTGTCGATGATGTTGATGAAAGTCAGTTGATTGATCCCAATAAGTCACTCAATGAAGGGGCAATGACCTTTACTGGTTTTCAACCTGGAACTTGGCGTTGGAAAGAGTACGGCAACAGTGGACTATTTGATCTCGACAAGAAAATCAAAGATTATTCTGAAAAAGAGTACGATTTGTTCATGCATGCTCCCAGACAGAAACTGAAGAATCCACCTAAAACTTGGGCTAGAACCGCACAGTATGAAGGTTTAGTTCCACGAATGTTGCGCTCAGTGATTCATAGTGCTTCAGGTCGTCATCATCAAGCGGCTTTGGAAAAAATTGTTACCAGAAAAGTCTGCCCTGTGTGTCACGGAACCAGATTGAACCAGGATGCTTTGAAAGGCAAAATCGAAGGGAAGAACATTGCTGAAGTTGGTGAAATGGATCTCGTCAATGTCTTGAAATTTTTAGATAGCATTACTGATCCCAAAGCTGAAACAATGGTTCGTGAATTGCGGAGTAAAGTTCAATCACTAGTTGATATTGGTTTAGGCTATTTATCACTGGATCGCGGCACGGACACCTTATCTGGTGGTGAAGCTCAACGAATCAAAATCGCCAAATACCTAACAAGTTCACTGTCCGATTTGGTTTATGTACTCGATGAACCAAGTGTTGGATTGCACCCGCATGACATTAAGATGATCACTAAATCTTTAAAAAAGCTAAAGGAACAAGGCAATACAATTGTGTTAGTCGACCACAATCCAGCAATTATTTCAGCTGCTGATTATGTAGTCGAGATCGGTCCCAAAGCTGGTAAAGCCGGAGGAACAGTCACTTTCAAAGGGACATATCCAGAATTATTGAAGTCAGATACGATTACTGGACAAATGCTACGGACACCGATTGAATTTCGCCAACCACGTGCCAGCAACGATTGGATCAAAGTTGAAAATGTCAATTCCCATAATTTAAAACAAGTAAAGGCAAAACTTCCGAAAAAAGTTTTGACAGTCGTTTCCGGTCCAGCTGGTTCAGGGAAAAGTACTTTAGTTAATGCCTTTAAAAAGCAAGTTTCAGACCAAGACTACATCGACTTGAGCCAAGACGCCGTCGGAATCAATATCCGTTCGACACCAGCCACCTATTTGAATATCTTAAATCCACTACGAAAACTCTTTGCCGATGCGAATAAAGTTTCCACACAATTGTTCAGTTATAACGGCAAGGGAGCTTGTCCACGTTGTAAAGGCAAAGGCGTCACAATTACCGAGATGGCCTTCATGGACCCAGTCGTTCAAGTTTGTGAACTTTGTGGTGGCAAGCGATATAGTCAAGAGGCCCTGCAATATAGATATCACGGAAAAGATATTTCACAAGTATTGAATATGTCGATTGATGATACCTTGGAATTTTTTAAAGATGTTCCTAAAATTTATAAGAAAGTAGAATTGCTAAAAGAGGTAGGTTTAGGTTATTTAAACCTGAGTCAATCAATGACGACCTTATCTGGTGGTGAAGTTCAACGTGTTAAATTAGCAATGGAATTGGATCATACTGGAAGCATCTACTTTTTAGATGAGCCAACGACTGGCTTACATTTGAATGATACTAAGCGTTTGATTGATTTATTTGAGAGTTTAGTTGATAAAGGAAATACTTTAATCTTGATTGAACACAATTTGTCACTGATTTCTCAGGCTGATTGGTTGATCGAAATGGGACCAGATGCTGGTAAGTACGGTGGTCAAGTTTGTTTTGAAGGAACTCCGAAAGATAGCATGAGAGATTCAGAATCCCGTACTGGTGTAGCTTTGAAACAATTAATAGAGAAATAAAAGGAGTCTAGCTGAAATGAATTCAGTTAGGCTCTTTTTTGCAACTAAGTTTACTTTTTTTCTAGAGGAACCTGACCGTCAATAATTAGGTCGGTATCTTATGATAATCGTTAAAAATCAAATTTTTTTAGACAATTAACGTAATTTGATTAGAGACTGAAAAAGGAGAAATGATAATGATACAAAGTGTTTTTAAACCAATTAGTGATTTTATTTTTGACATATATATGAATGCTTTCATGGGCCTTTTTTCTTGGTGTTGGTCCGTGGCCCAACATCAAGTAATGGGTACTTTTATTTTAATGGGAATTGTCATCTGTTCAATTCAAGGTTTTTTGAGTCGTATTCTTTCAAGTAGAACTAAGAAATATAATCATCGAGGGAAAAGGGGTAGGAACAAAAGGCATCGGTGGTGATCTCAAACTTGTTAAAAAAGTTTTTTTTGTTGGTCTTATCAAAATAAAATAACAATAAAAAAGGTTGTTATATCAGTGTTTTCACACAATATAACAACCTTTAAAAGTTCAGTCAATCACCCGTATGGGAATCGAACCCATAACTCCACCTTGAGAGGGTGGCGTCTTAAACCATTTGACCAACGGGCAAATTTAACAACAAACACAATTCTACCTGTAATTAGGGTTCGCTGTCAATATAGTTTTTCAAATATTTTTATCTTTTGTTTTAATTATTAAAATATAAATTAGCATACCGATCAAGATAATTGTATAGATTGCGCTGATAAAGCCGGCATATTCCATGATAACGCAGCCGGTTACACGAGCAGTAGCTATTAGTAACATCGATAAGACACCGAACATGACTACTTTGCGAAGTAGACTCTGATAGATCTCATTGAATTTTTTTTGATTCTTATTCATTGTAAAATCACCCCGAGAAAATTATTCAAAAAGTGAACGGTAATGTTGGCTTTGATATTTTTAGTACGATAGTAGACACCTGCTAAAACTACTCCTAGCAAAATCTTTGAGAGGGCGTAAAACCAGTCGGTACCGGGACCAAACGGTGCGTGAATGTAACCAAAAATCAAACCACTGACAATAATTGCTACTAAGGGCCGGTCAACGAAAAACCAGTTCATAAATAAACCTCGAAAAATTATTTCTTCTAAAATGGGTGCAACAATGAGGCTAAAAAAGATTAAAATTGCCATGTTATTTTGACCGATCAACTCAAGTGCTTCAACGTTAGAATTAGTTGGTTTCATAAAGGGCAATGTTGCGTAATTTACTAGTGTGACTAAAATCAATGCTACAGCGATGACTAGCCAAGTTTTTTTGGTAAATTTTTGTGTCGGGAAGATTTGAATTTTTTTGAAAACAAAAATAATTATGGTAGCCGCAACAAATAGTAATATAATAGTTACAACTGGCGCTATTTTTGTATAGGATTCATAGTTTGACCCTAATTGTTTTTTGGTTAAAGTCAGAACGCTTAATGGAAGTTGTTCCAGTATAAATAGAAGTAAAAAGGCTATAATATGAGATATGGTTTTTATAGGTTGATAATTATTCTTAGATTTATTCATAAGAAACCACCTTTTCTGGGATAATTATTAGAATTTTTTGAGAATAAGTGTTTTAATACTATAATGCTATGTGAGTTTTTAAAGGGAGTGAACAGATGCTAAAGATTGCTCGAGGTAGGATCAATATGTGGCAAGTAATTGCGGCAGTCATTTTTATGATTTTCCAAGTTGTTGCCACATTATACATCCCAAATCTAACATCCGATATTGTTAATAAAGGTGTTATTACGGGTGATACTGATTTTATTATACATGCCGGAATCCAAATGGTCGTTGTGTCATTGATTAGTTTTGCTGCCGCATTTGGTAACGTATTGATGGCTTCACAGGCGTCGCAAGGATTAGGTCGAAAATTAAGATCCGATTTATTTAAAAAGGTTTTATATTTCACACATGATGAATTTGATAAGTTTGAAACTTCATCACTTACTACTAGAACTACTAATGATGTTGTTCAAATTCAAAATGTGATGATCATGATGTTGAGAATGATGATTATGGCTCCAATTATGTTGATTGGTGCAAGCATTATGGCATATCAAAAGAATGCTGAAATGACAAAAATCTTCTTGATCTCAATTCCTATTTTGCTAGTTTTGGTGGCTGGTGTCATGTATTTTGCCGTGCCACTGTTCAAGGCTATGCAAAAGAAAACTGATCGTTTGAACTTAGTCTTTCGTGAAGGATTAACTGGGGTTCGTGTTATTCGTGCCTTTAGACAGGATAAGTTTGAACAAGAACGTTTCAATGATGCTAACCAAGATTATACCAATAATGCGGTTAAAGTTTTCAGTATTGTTGCTTTGATGTTCCCAATCGTAACTTTGATTATGAGTGGAACAAATGTTGGTATCACATGGTTAGGTGCACATTATATTGCTAATCAGTCAATGCAAATTGGTAATATGATTGCTTTCATGACTTATGCCATGCAAATTTTGATGAGTTTTATGATCTTATCAATGGTCTTCGTCTTTATACCCCGTGCTTCAGCTTCAGCAGCCCGTATTCAAGAGGTTTTTGAAACTAAGAGCCGAATTGATGTAGTTGCTAAACCAGCTACAGTTAAGGATGAACCAGCTTTAAGTTTTAATGATGTCAATTTTAGATATCATGGAGCTGAAAAATTGGCTTTGTCAAATTTGAATTTCAATATGAAAAAAGGCCAGACATTAGCCATTATCGGTGGTACAGGCTCTGGTAAGAGTACTTTGATCAATTTGATTCCACGTTTTTACGATGCTGAAACAGGTGTTGTTAGTTTGAATGGAACCGATGTCAAAGCTCTAAGTACAGAAGATATCAATCGTAAAGTTGCTATGGTTCCACAAAAAGCTTACTTGTTTAAGGGGACTATCCGCGACAACATGCGTTACGGAAAAGATGATGCGACTGATGATGAAATTTGGCATGCCCTAGAAGTTGCTCAAGCAGCTGACTTTGTTAGTGAACTCGACGATAAGTTGGATTCACCAGTTGAACAAGGTGGCGAGAACTTCTCTGGTGGTCAAAAACAACGTTTGGCTATTGCTCGTGCTTTAGTTAAGGACGCTTCAATTTATGTTTTTGATGATTCATTCTCAGCTCTTGACTTCAAGACTGACTTGAATCTAAGAACAGCTTTAAAGAATGATGAAAAAATTAGTCAGAGTGTAGTTGTTATTGTCGGACAACGTATTTCAACAGTTGCTGATGCAGATCAAATTGTTGTCCTAGATGATGGTAAGATGGTCGGTTTAGGAACTCACGCTGAACTAAAAGAAAATAATAAGACTTACCAAGAAATAATTGAGTCTCAATTAAAGGAGGGTAAGTAATGGCTGAGAAAAAATCACAATCACCTTCTGTCGGACATGGACCAGGTAATCATGGACCTAATGTTGTAGTTAAACCAAAGAATTTCTGGAAAACAACCGGACGCTTGGCAAAATACATGTCTACTTATGTCTTTGGGATAATCTTTGTTTTAGTTTTGGCAATTGCTTCAGCCATTTTTCAAATTAAGACCCCTAAAATCTTAGGTGAGGCTACTACTGAAATTTATAAAGGTTTAATGACCGGTGTCGCACAACAAAAAGCCGGAATTGAAATCAATGGTCTACCAATAAATTTTGGTAAGATCGAACATATTATTTTCATCGTAATTTTGATGTACATCGCTTCAGCAGCTTTTAATTTCATTCAACAATTTGTAATGACTCGTATTTCTCAAAATACTGTCTATAAATTGAGACGAGATTTGAAGTCAAAGATGCAACGTCTACCGATCGTATATTACGATTCACATTCAAACGGTGATATTATGTCACGCGCTATCAATGATATGGATAATATTGCCGGAACCTTGCAACAGAGTTTGACGCAATTTGTTACAAGTACAGTTACTTTTATCGGTGTGATTTGGATGATGCTGACAATCAGTTGGAAAATGACTTTGATTGCTTTAGCAACAGTACCTTTGAGTTTAATTGTCGTTGGAATCATTGCACCACAATCACAAAGATTCTTTAAGCGTCAACAAAATTCACTTGGTCTTTTGAATAATCAAGTTGAAGAAAATTACGCTGGACACGTGGTTGTTAAGAGTTTTAATCACGAACAAGATTCAATTGATGACTTTGAAAAAGAAAATACTAAATTGTATAAAGCATCTTGGAAAGCACAAATGATTTCAGGTATCGTCATGCCTTTGATGATTTTTATCAACAATTTGGGATACGTTTTGGTTGCTATTTATGGTGGTATTCAAGTTGCTAACGGTAGAGTTTCTCTAGGTAATATCCAAGCTTTCTTGCAATACATGAATCAATTCTCACAACCAATTTCACAATTGGCTAACTTGACCAATACGATTCAAGCTACAATTGCTTCTGCAGAACGTGTCTTTGAAATTTTGGACGAACCAGAAATGGAAAACAAACAAGTTGATGTTCCTGACGTTCAAACTGATGACAAAGTCACACTTGAACATGTTAAATTTGGTTATGAAAACAAGCCAATTTTACTTGAAGATTACAATTTGAATGTCAAACCCGGACAAATGATAGCTATTGTTGGACCAACAGGTGCTGGTAAAACAACTATTATCAACTTATTGGAACGTTTCTATGATGTTAAAGGCGGTTCAATCAAGCTGGAAGGTAAAGATATTCGAAATATGACTCGTGAACAAGTCAGAAGTCATTACGCAATGGTACTTCAGGATACTTGGCTATTCACTGGTTCAATTTATGATAATTTGAAATACAGTCGTGAAGACGCAACTAAGGATGAAATTATTGCAGCAGCTAAAGCAGCTCACGTTGATAACTTCGTTCGTCAATTGCCAAAGGGATATGATACAGTCTTGAATGAAGAGGCTTCAAATATTTCTCAAGGTCAACGTCAATTGATTACTATCGCTCGGGCCTTTGTAGCGGATCCAGAAATTTTGATTTTGGATGAAGCTACTAGTTCAGTTGATACAAGAACTGAATTACACATCCAACATGCGATGGAACGACTATTGAAGAATCGGACTAGTTTTGTTGTTGCTCACAGACTTTCAACAATTCAAAATGCTGACAAGATCATCGTGATGAATCATGGTTCAATCGTTGAAACAGGTAATCACAATGAATTGATGGCTAAGAATGGCTTCTATGCTGATCTTTATAATTCGCAGTTTGCAGGTAATGTTTCTGAATAAGAAGTGAGATATAATTAGGGCGTGCTTTTGAGCACGTTCTTTTTTTATCTAAAAATTGGGAGATTCAGATGGCAAATTTTGAGGAAACAACTGCACAAATTATTGACTTAGTGAATAAACAAGTCGTACCAGGAGTTAGTTTTGGCTTTATAAATTCCGCTCAGACGAGTCGATTCTTTTATGGCAATAAACAATGGGTACCAGAAATAAAACCGCTTAAAGGCGACGAATTACATGATTTAGCCTCATTAACGAAGGTGATGGGAACCGTTCCGTTGATTTTACAAATGGTTGATCAAAAAATGATCAGTTTAGACGATCCAGTACAAAAGTATTTACCAAAATTTGGTGACGGACGAATTAAGTTATTTCATTTGATCACACACACTTCAGGAATCAAGGGCTATATTCCTGATCGGGATGCCTTAAATTGTCAGCAACTAATTGATGCTTTGTTGAAATTGCCAGTTACTGATACTTTCGACAAAAAAGTCGTTTATACGGATACTGGTTTGATTTTTTTAGGTCTGATTATCGAACAGTTTTATAAAATGCCGGTTCAAGATGCGATTATGAAGTATGTAATTAAGCCAATGGGACTTAAAGATGCTACTTTTGATCCCGACCCTGATCGCTGTGTACCAACTTATCCAGTTGATGGTCAAATGCTTTATGGAATTCCAAATGACCCTAAAGCTCGTCAATTGGGGAAGCATTGTGGTTCAGCAGGGATGTTTGCTACCTTAGATGACGTTTTGAAATTTGCTGGTGAAATGTTGAAACCAGATAAAGAATTTCTGTATCATAATTACACTAAATTAAATCCTGGTCGTTCGCTTGGTTGGGATATTAAACCTGATGGTTCTGGACATGTGATTTTCCATACCGGTTATACAGGAGAATTTTTGGCAGTGGATTATCAACACCAGACTGCAATGGTCGTTATGACAAATCGAGTTCATCCTCATCAATACAATCAGATTTTCTTAGAACGAAGAGAAACAATACTGAATAAGTTCTTGGAAGAGAGTAAATAAACTTTTGTGGTGAAAAATAAAAAGAAGCTGTATTAATGCTCATTTTGCATTAGTACAGCTTCTTTAGTTAGTGCCTATTTTTGTTTGATATAACCTTTATCCATCAATGTCTTACGAAGACTCAACATAGCAGTGTAGGTAGCTAAAACATAGATCTTGTCAGTTGGAATATTAGGAATTTCTTTGACAAAATCTTCAATTTCAACTGTTTCGATATTCTTCTTCATATCCAAGCCAGCTATCTTGAAACGATAGGTGACATCTTTAACTCGTTTACCACCAGTGATAACTAATGGTAATTTTTGATAGTCAAAATCTTCAAAGTTTGCATCCCAGATCCAACTAGTATCAATCCCATCGGCATAATTAGCATTCAACAAGAAAGCTAAGGTATATGGTTCTTTGTCACTGAGGACTGTTTCAATAACCTGGTTCAAACCGACGGGGTTCTTAACTAAAATGATGTTAACGTCTTTACCGTCAACGTTGATAGTTTCCTGGCGACCAAAGACTTTCTCATCATAATTGAAGGCTTTTCTGATTTGTTCGATACTGATACCTAGTTCTGAAGCAACTGCATACGCTGCTAGTGCATTGTAAACATTGTATTTGCCACCGATATTCATGGTGAATTCATTTCCATCGATGTTAAAAACGGTTTTGTTAGGAAGCAACGTTGAAATGTTAGTTACCTCATATTTCAACTCGCCACGTTTAAAATTACAGTTAGGACAGAAGTAACTACCAAGATTAGCATAAGAAATCATGTGATAGTGCAGGATGTGATTGCACTTAGGGCAAAGGACACCATCAGTATTAGTTGGAGCCTTGAAGTCTTCTTCTTCATGTCCCTTGTCTGAAAATCCATAATTGATAACTTTGTTAGGAAGCTCTTTTGAAGCAAAGATAGCTGCGTCGCCGTTAGCAATGATAGTAGCATCTGGAGCAAGTTTGATACCGTCGAGAATCTTTTGATAAGTTGTATAAATTTCACCGTAGCGATCCATTTGATCACGGAAAATATTAGTTAAAACAAAATATTTTGGTTTGATGTATTTACAGATAATTGGAACATTAGCTTCATCGACCTCTAAAACTGCTAGAGGACGTTTACTTTTTTTGTGGTGCGTTACGAAACTAGTTACGATTCCTTGAATCATATTAGAACCAGTTGGGTTAGTTAAAACGTCATCATATTTTTGAACCAACATCTTGTTGATCAATGAAGTCGTCAAGGTTTTACCATTAGTACCCGTTACGACAATCAAATCGTAACCTTTACCAAGACTTTTCAAAATATCGGGATCAATCTTGTAAGCAATTTTTCCGGGGTATGATGAACCACCATTGAAAAATTTGCTCAAAATAAAATAAGATGTTTTTCCTGTAAGTGTTGCTATACCTGATTTAAATGTCATTTCTAAAACCCCAAATTGAATTAATTAAAACAATATTATCATACCTAAAGAGTATTTTATCCGTTTTTGTTTGAAAATGAAAAATCTTTGTTATGTTCAAGAGCATGTTTTTTCGTTATAATTTTGAAGGACAATATTTTGGAGGCGTTAATGTGGCTCAATTATTTTTTAAATATGGTGCTATGAATAGTGGAAAATCGATTGAGATTTTGAAAGTAGCCCACAATTACGAAGAGCAGGGGAAATCAGTTATTTTGATGACGAGTATTTTAGATACACGTTCAGGTACTGGTAAAATCGTAAGTCGGATGGGCTTAACACGTCCAGCGATTGCTCTGAAAAAAGATTCAGATGTTTTTGAAATCGTTAAGCAAGAAAATCCTAATGCTTCGTGTGTTTTGATCGACGAATGTGAGTTTATGACTAAAGAACAAGTCTTACAAGCGACACAAGTGGTTGATGAATTAGGAATTCCGGTAATGGCTTTTGGACTGAAGAATGATTTTCGCAATGAATTATTTGAGGGGACTAAATATTTATTATTGTACGCAGATAAATTGGAAGAAATGAAGACTATCTGTTGGTTCTGTACAAAAAAAGCTACAATGAATATGCGTATGGCAAATGGTATGCCGGTTTATGAAGGTGATCAAATTTCAATTGGTGGCAATGAGATGTATTACCCAGTCTGCCGTCGTCATTACAACCATCCTCCAATGTTAGAAAAAAATAGAAGAAAGGATTGTTAACTTGGATAAAATATTTGAACAATTAGAAACTTTGCTTGATCGTTACAGTGAATTGCAGGAATTGATGAGTGATCCTGAAGTTATCAACGATACTAAGCGCTACATGGCTTATTCTAAAGAAGAAGCCGACATGCGTGACGTCGTGGCAGCATTCAAGCATTATAAAGAGTTAAAAAAGAGTATCAGTGACAGTGATGAAATTTTACGTGAAACTGATGACCCTGAAATGACCGAAATGGCCAAAGATGAAATGGAATCGTCAAAAAAAGAATTAGATAAAGTCGAACATCAAATCACGCTTTTGATGCTCCCTAAGGATCCTAATGACGATAAAAATATCATTATGGAGATTCGTGGTGCTGCTGGTGGGGATGAAGCCAGTTTGTTCGCCGCTGATCTTTTGACAATGTACAGTAAGTACGCTGAAAAACAAGGTTGGACATTTGATATTATCGATGAAACTGACACTGAAGTAGGTGGTTACAAGGATGTTGCCGTTATGATCACTGGTGACAGTGTTTATTCGAAATTGAAGTATGAAAATGGGGCTCACCGTGTTCAAAGAATCCCTGCTACCGAATCTCAAGGTCGTGTTCACACTTCAACTGCCACGGTTGCTGTAATGCCTGAATATGATGAAGTAGATATTGATATTGACCCTAAGGACATTCGAACTGATGTTTATCGTTCATCTGGTGCTGGTGGTCAACATATCAATAAGACATCTTCAGCTGTTCGTATGACCCATATCCCAACTGGTATCGTGGTTGCCATGCAGGATCAACGTTCACAACAACAAAACCGTCAAAAAGCTATGCAAATTTTGAAATCTCGTGTTTATGACTACTATGAATCACAAAATCAAAATGAATACGATGAACAACGTAAATCTGCTGTTGGTACTGGTGATCGTTCTGAACGTATCAGAACTTATAATTATCCACAAAACCGTGTAACTGATCACAGAATCGGTTTATCATTGAATAAGTTGGACCGAGTTATGAATGGTGACCTCGAAGAAATCATCGATGCTTTAATCGTTGATGATCAAACTAAGAAGTTGGAGCAAATTCAAAGTGGAGAAGCTAAGCTATTCTAATGCCCTGAAAAGGGCTTTTTTAATGTTAAAGAGGGAAAATAAATTTCCTGATGATGCTCAATATCTAATGGAAGAGTTGAGTGGATTTAACTATACGCAATTACAACTGCACCGAAATGAAGAAGTTCCTAATGATATTTTGAGAAAATTTCGTCAAGGTGTGATCAAATTGGGGATGGATGTTCCTGTTCAATATATTCTCGGTTACGCTTATTTCATGAATCGTAATTTTACTGTCAACGAAAATGTTTTGATTCCTCGTCTTGATACTGAAGAGATGGTTCAAAAGATTATTGATGAACACGGTCCCACAAAAAAGAATATTTGTGATATTGGGACTGGCTCTGGAATCATTGCAATTACTTTAGCGTTGAATTTTCCTGACGACGAGATTTTAGCGACAGATATCTCAACTGATGCGTTAAGAGTGGCAGAATTGAACGCTGATAATTATCAGACGGAAAATTTATTTTTCTTGGAAAGTGATTTATTTAAGAGCATCAAACCACAAAAATTTGATGTCATAGTTTCTAATCCACCTTACATTGCACAGAGTGAAAAAAAGGACATGGATCCAAGTGTAATTAAATTTGAACCGGATTTGGCTTTATATGGAAGCGATAATGGTTTAGAATTCTATGAGAATATCGTTAAGGTAGTTGATGATTATCTTACAGATGATGGAATTTTGTACATGGAATTTGGATTTAGACAAAAAGATGCGATAAATAAAATTTTTTGTGATAATTTACCCAATTATGTTGTAGAATTTCATAAAGATATGAGTGGTAACTACCGATATCTAAAGGCTAAAAAGGAGATGTAGTATTTGGAAACTAAAATACTCAAGAGTACACAGATTCAAGAAGCTGCGGATTATTTAGCCGATGGACAGTTAGTAGCTTTTCCTACAGAAACTGTTTATGGGCTAGGAGCCGACGCAACAAGACCTGATGTAGTCAAAGAGGTTTATGCTGCAAAAGGACGTCCAAGCGACAATCCTTTAATTGTGCATGTTTTCGGGCCTGAGATGGTTTGGGAGTACGCAGATAATAGTTATAAGCCGTTAGCAGAAAAGCTAATGAAAGCTTTTTGGCCAGGTCCTTTGACAATAATTATGCCGATCCAACCCGGCAAACTTTCTAAAGCAGTTACTGGTGGCTTGTCGACTGCGGCTTTTCGTATGCCAAATAATCAGGCAACGTTAGACCTAATCAAGACTTTTGGCAAACCAATCGTTGGGCCATCCGCTAATACTAGTGGAAAACCAAGTCCAACCTTGGCTAAACACGTCTATCATGACTTGCACGGAAAGATTGCTGCTATCTTGGATGATGGTCCGACAAAACTTGGAGTTGAATCGACAGTAATTGATCTATCTGTTGATGTACCGACAATTTTACGCCCAGGGATGATAACAGTTGATGATTTATTAAAAGTCATAGATAATGTCAATAGTGATCATCACAAGGTTAAGGCCGGTGAGGTTCCAAAGGCACCAGGAATGAAATATAAGCACTATGCACCAAGCGCTCAAGTTGTAATCGTTGACGATAAAAATGACTTTGCCAAAGCAATTTCTGAATTCCGTCAAAAAGACGGTTCGTTAGGAGTTATGGCGGTTGACGATGTACTTGAAGACGTTCCAAGTGATGTATTGACTTACTCGCTGGGAAAAGATATCTACAGTGCTTCTAGAGACTTATTTGCTGGACTTCGTCAACTAGATCTTGATGGAGTAAAATTCATTCTTGCTCAAGGCTTTCCTAACGCTGATCATGGAGAAGCTTATAGCAATCGCTTAGACAAATCAGCTGGTAATACACATTATAAAAACTAAGGAGACACAAAATGTCTAAATTTACAGTATTGAACCACCCTTTGATCCAACATAAATTAACAATCATTAGAAATAAAAACACTGGTACAAAAGTATTCCGTGAAGTTGCTAATGAAATCGGTGAATTAATGGTATACGAAATTACTAGAGATTTACCTTTGAAAGACGTTGTCGTTGAAACACCTATGGGCAAATCAACTCAAAAAGTCCTTGCTGGTAAGAAATTAGCCGTTATTCCTATCCTTCGTGCCGGATTAGGTATGGTTGATGGTGTTTTGGAATTGATTCCAGCTGCTAAAGTCGGTCATATCGGTATGTACCGTGATGAAAAAACTTTGAAACCACATGAATACTTTGTTAAATTGCCAAGTGACATTGATCAACGTGAATTATTTATTGTTGATCCAATGTTAGCTACTGGTGGTTCAGCTAATATGGCAATCGATGCTTTGAAGAAGCGTGGAGCAAAACACATGCGTTTAGTAGTGCTCGTTGCTGCTCCAGAAGGCGTTAAAGCCGTTCAAGAAGCACATCCAGACGTTGACATTTATGCTGCATCTCTAGATGAAAAGATTACAGACAGTGGATATATCTTCCCAGGATTAGGTGATGCTGGTGATAGATTATTTGGGACAAAATAAAGATTTCATTGTTTGAATATATATAATTTAGTGTTATTATTTTGTGGTATCAATTGTTTTCAATAAGCGAAGAAAGGAGGGTTATTATTGGATGATAAGTATAAGTTTATTGATTTCTTAGGGTTAAGATTCAATGTTGCAAATGACTTATCAGTTCTTATCTCTGCAATCCTCGTTTTCATTTTGGTATTTGCATTATCCCGCAAGATCACAATGAGACCAGGTAAAGCACAGAATGTACTCGAATGGATGATTGATTTTACTAATGGGATTGTAAAATCGGCAATGCCTGATGGATCTGGTAGACGCTTTAATCTTTATGCGTTTGTATTATTCCTGTTTATCTTTGTTTCTAACCAATTAGGATTAATATTCCAAGTAAAGGTCGACGGTTTCACATATGTTAAATCACCAACAACCAATCCGTTGATAACAATGGGACTTGCTACGGTTTCACTGTTACTTTCACACTATTATGCTGTGAAGAAGTTTGGTTTTGGTGGTTACTTAGGTAACTATGCTAGACCGGTAAGTTTCTTACTACCAATTAACCTTCTGGAAGAATTTACAAACTTCCTAACATTGTCTCTACGTCTTTACGGTAATATATTTGCCGGTGAAGTACTTCTAGGACTTATTGGAACTGTTGCAAAAAGCGTTGGTGCTGTGACCTTCGTTGCAGCAATACCATTAGCCATGGTATGGCAAGGCTTTTCTGTATTTATTGGAGCCATCCAAGCGTATGTATTTACCACATTGTCTATGGTTTATATTTCACGTAAACTGGAAAAAGAATAACTTTTATTGGAGGATTTTAAATTATGAAAGATATTGCGGCAGCTCTTGCAGCTGGTATCGCTGCTCTTGGAGCATCAATCGGTAACGGACTTGTTATTTCAAAAACTCTTGAAGGTATGGCTCGTCAACCAGAAGTTGCTGATAAATTAAGAGGAACAATGTTCATTGGTGTTGGTCTTATTGAAGCTGTTCCTATTATTGCTATCGCTATTGCGTTCGTTATTCTTTTCGTTTAATACATACAATTTTTCGGCGATAAAAAATCGCCTTTTTATATGTATCTATTTGAAAGGAAGGAGTGAAGAATATTGGCAGGTTTATTAGTTCTCGGAGCTGGCAAAATAGCTTTGGGTGACATGCTTTTCATTCTTGTTTCTTTCATCATTTTGGCACTCGCAGTTAAGCATTTTGCTTGGGGTCCTGTTACAAAAATGATGGATGCCAGATCTGAAAAGATTACTGGTGATCTTGATTATGCGGATCAAGAGCGTGCTCGTGCCAAAAAGTTGGCAGCAGAACGTGAAAATGCATTAAAGAATTCACGTGCTGAAGCAGTCGGAATTGTTAATAAGGCAAAAGAAAGTGGTGAGACTCAAAAGAAGTCCATCCTATCTGACGCCCATAGCGAAGCTGAAGAAGTAAGACAAAGAGCTAGATCCGATGCACAAAAGGCTAAACAAGATGCTATGGCAGATGCACAAAAAGACATAGCAAACTTGTCTTTGGAAATTGCTTCAAAAGTTATTTCTAAAGAACTTAATGCGAACGATCAAAAGTCACTAATCGACTCTTATATTAAGGAGTTGACGGTAAATGAGTCTAAGTAAAAAACAAGTGGGAAAACGTTACAGTAAGGCACTTTTAGAAGTTGCCCAAGAACAAAATTCTGTTGAAGAAATGCTTACGGATTTAAAAATCTTAAAGCAAGTTTATGAAGAGAATCCTAGTTTAGGATTTGCTCTTGCAGGACGTTCTATTTCTCGCACTGAAAAGCTTAAGATTTTAGACACATTAAAGGGTAAATTTAGTACTTTAATGCAAGATTTTCTTAGTTTAGTTTTTGATAACAATCGTATGGACTGTATTTCAGAAATTGCTGATGCTTTTATTGAAAAGTATGACGAGACAAACGGCATTGTTGAAGCTACAGTTACGACTGCAGTCGATTTAGACGAAACTCAAGAAGAAAATCTGAAGTCAGTAATCAAAAATAGATTTTCAGTAAATGAAGTAAATTTAACGAAAATAGTTGATTCAAAAATCATCGGAGGGGTTATAATCCGTGTTGGAGACCAAGTCGTTGATGGTAGTGTAGTTAAGAGATTTAACGACATTAAGAAGACGCTATTAGTTAATAATTAAGTCGAGGTGAAAAGAATGAGCATCAAAACTGAAGAGATTAGTTCGCTGATCAAAGAACAGTTAAAGAACTATAAAAATGAACTCTCAGTTGATGAAGTAGGTACAGTTACATACGTCGGTGATGGTATTGCTCGTGCTAACGGCCTTGAAAATGCTATGGCTAGTGAATTACTAGAATTCCAAGACGGTACTTTTGGTGTGGCTCAAAACCTTGAAAGTGATGATGTTGGTATCATCATTTTAGGTAATTACGATAAAATCCGTGAAGGCGATACTGTTAAGAGAACAGGTCGTATCATGGAAGTCCCTGTTGGTGATGCAATGGTTGGACGTGTCGTTAATTCTTTGGGTCAACCAGTTGATGGTCTTGGTGAAATCAAGACTGACAAGACAAGACCTATCGAATCACCTGCACCCGGTGTTATGCAACGTAAGTCAGTTTTCGAACCTCTACAAACAGGTTTGAAGGCCGTTGACTCTCTTGTTCCTATTGGTCGTGGTCAACGTGAGTTGATCATTGGTGACCGTAAAACTGGTAAAACATCAATTGCCATCGATACTATTCTTAATCAAAAAGATCAAGATATGATTTGTATCTATGTTGCAATTGGACAAAAGGAATCAACAATTAGAGCCCAAGTTGAAACCTTAAGAAAGCATGGCGCAATGGATTACACAATCGTTGTTGAAGCTGGTCCAAGTCAACCAGCACCTATGCTTTATTTCGCACCATATTCTGGTGCTGCAATGGGTGAATATTTCATGTACAATGGTAAGCACGTTTTGATCGTCTATGATGATTTAAGCAAGCAAGCTAATGCCTATCGTGAAATTTCGCTATTGCTTCGTAGACCACCTGGGCGTGAAGCATATCCTGGTGATGTTTTCTACTTGCATTCACGTTTGCTAGAACGTGCTGCTAAGTTGAGTGACGATTTAGGTGGCGGTTCAATGACTGCTTTGCCTATCGTTGAAACACAAGCCGGTGATGTGTCAGCCTATATTCCAACTAATGTTATTTCTATCACTGATGGACAGATTTTCTTGAGTAGTGATATGTTCCACTCAGGTTCACGTCCAGCTATTGATGCTGGTACTTCTGTTTCTCGTGTTGGTGGGGATGCCCAAATTAAGGCTATGAAGAAAGTTGCTGGTACTTTGCGTCTAGATCTTTCTTCATATCATGAATTGGAATCATTTGCACAATTTGGTTCAGATCTTGACGAAGCTACAAAGGCAAAACTAGATCGTGGTCGTCGTACTGAGGAAGTTCTAAAACAACCCGTACACTCACCAGTTCCTGTTGAAAAACAAGTTTTGATTTTGTTTGCTTTGACAAGAGGATATTTGGACGAAATTAACGTTGATGATATTAAAGAATATGAAGCTTCACTTTCTGAATATTTTGACGCAAATCATGCTGATCTATTACAAACAATCAAAGAAAAAGGTACATTACCTGATGAAGACACATTGAAGTCAGCTGTAAGTGAATTTACACAAAACTTTGTTGCTTCAAAGTCTGATTCAGATAGTAAGCAAGACAATAAATAATACTGGAGGTTTGAATAATGGCTGAGTCCCTTATGGATATAAAGAGAAGAATTTCTTCTACTAAGAAAACCGGTCAAATTACAAAGGCTATGCAAATGGTCTCTGGTGCTAAACTCTCTCGTATTGAAAAGAAGTCTATTGCTTATCAATTGTATGAAAAAAAGGTTGAAGCTATTGTTAGACATTTAACTGCGGCTGATGTGTTTAAAGAATTATCAATTTCTGATGATTCGACTGATCCGCTAAGTCTCAATAGTCTTCTTAAAGTTCGTGAAGTCAAGAAGACCGCTTATGTCGTTATTACTAGTGACCGTGGTCTTGTTGGTGGATACAATAGTAATATTTTAAAAGCAATGATGGATCTTTTCCAAAAGAAATATCATGGTGATAAAAGTAAATTTACTATCATTTCCCTAGGTGCCACTGGTACTGCTTTCTTCAAAGCTCGTGGTTTCGATATTGCTTATGAATATACAGGTTTACCTGATATTCCAACAGTTGAAGATATCACACCAATCATGAAGACAATGTTGCAAATGTATCAAGCAGAGTTGTTTGACGAAATTGATATTTGTCATAATCATCATGTCAATTCATTAGTTTCTAATTTTACGACTCAAAAGCTTTTGCCATTGACTGAACCTGATGACGTTACTTCTGAAGAACAACAAGTAGCTAGTGAATACATCACTGAACCAAACCCTAAAGCAGTTTTATCTGCAATTGTGCCTCAATATATTGAGTGTTTAGTTTTAGGAGCAATGATGGATGCAAAAACAGCAGAGCATGCCGCTTCTGTAACTGCTATGAAGAGTGCTTCTGATAATGCTGATGATCTTATTTCAAGTTTGTCACTACATTATAATCGTGCTCGTCAAGCTCAAATCACTACAGAAATCACCGAAATCATCGGTGGAGCTGCTGCACTAGAATAGTTTAGAAAGGAGCCAAATAATGAGTAGCAAAGGTAAAGTTATTCAGGTAATTGGACCCGTTGTCGATGTTGAGTTTGCCATTGATGGTGACTTACCAGAAATTAACGATGCGCTAAAAGTTAAGAAAAACGATGGATCCACTATTACCCTTGAAGTTGCTCTAGAACTAGGTGATGGCGCCTTGCGTGCTATTTCCATGAGTTCTACTGATGGACTTCAAAGAGGTGCTGAAGTTATTAACACTGCCGGCCCAATTTCTGTACCAGTTGGTAAAGAAACATTAGGTCGTGTGTTTAACGTTTTAGGTGAATCAATCGATGGAGGCAAGGAATTTCCTGCAGACTTCCCAAGACATAGTATTCACCGTCCAGCACCTGCTTATGATCAATTAAATACATCAACAGAAATTCTTGAAACAGGAATCAAAGTTATCGACCTTCTCGAACCTTATGTTCGTGGTGGTAAAGTTGGTTTGTTCGGTGGTGCCGGTGTTGGTAAAACCGTTTTGATTCAAGAGTTAATTCACAATATTGCCGAAGAGCATGGTGGTATTTCAGTATTTACTGGTGTTGGTGAAAGAACACGTGAAGGTAATGACCTTTATTATGAAATGAAGGAATCCGGTGTTCTATCTAAAACAGCCATGGTTTATGGCCAAATGAACGAATCACCTGGTGCTCGTATGCGTGTTGCCTTAACAGGTTTGACGATTGCTGAGTACTTCCGTGATGTTGAAGGACAAGATGTTCTATTGTTTATCGATAACATCTTTAGATTTACCCAAGCGGGTTCAGAAGTTTCTGCCTTGCTTGGTCGTATGCCATCTGCCGTTGGTTATCAACCAACATTGGCTACAGAAATGGGTCAATTGCAAGAAAGAATCACTTCAACTAAGAAGGGTTCAATCACGTCAATTCAAGCCGTTTATGTTCCTGCCGATGATTATACTGATCCTGCTCCAGCAACAACTTTCGCTCACTTGGATGCTACAACTAATTTGGAACGTAGATTGACACAACAAGGTATTTATCCAGCTGTTGATCCACTAGCTTCATCATCAGTTGCCCTTGATCCAGATGTTATCGGTCAAGAACACTATGATGTTGCTACAGAAGTTCAAGAGGTTCTTCAAAGATATCACGAACTACAAGATATTATTTCTATCTTGGGTATGGACGAATTGTCTGATGAAGAAAAAACTGTTGTTGCTCGTGCAAGACGTATCCAATTCTTCTTGTCACAGAACTTCAGTGTTGCTGAACAATTTACTGGTGTCCCAGGTTCTTATGTTCCAGTTGAAGAAACTGTTAAAGACTTCCGTGCTATCTTAGATGGTAAATACGATGATATTCCAGAAGATGCTTTCAATGGTGTCGGTGGAATTGATGACGTAATTGCTAAAGCTAAGAAGATGGGCTGGCAACCAGCTGATGGTCAAGCAGAAGACGACAATGAAGCAGTCGCTAATTAACAGAAGGAGGAAATAATATGCCTGGAAATGTTATGAAGGTCAATATTGTTACTCCCGATGGTGTTGTCTATGATCATCACACAAATCTCGTTGTTTTGAGTACTATTGATGGAGAAATTGGTGTCATGGCTCACCATGCTCCAATTATTGCTCCATTGATCATTGATGAAGTTCGTGTTCGTCGTGTTGATAAACCTCATCATGAAGACTCAATTGCTGTAAATGGCGGATTTTTGGAGTTTAGTAATGGTCTAGTTTCAATCGTAGCTAATAGTGCCGAAAGAGCTAGAGATATTGATTTAAGACGTGCTAAGTATGCTAAGCAAAAAGCTGAAAAGACTATCAAAGTTGCTGAAGAAAAACACAACGTTGATGATTTGGCTCGTGCTCAAGTATCCTTGCGTAAAGCTATTAATAGAATTAACGTAAGTTCACATCGTAATTAATATAAAAAAAAGACTGAGGAAACTCGGTCTTTTTTTATTCGCTTAAATTAATCTAAAGTATTGGTTTTATACCCCAAAATTCCTTGTTAAAATGTTAATATCTAAAAAAGTGAGGTTTATAAAATGACAAATCTAGGAATAAATGCAATAATTACGCTTGTAAGCCATATTATCTTTATCTGGATAAGCTTTAATCTACTACAGGTAGTCGATTGGAAAAAGATTTATAACAAAACCAATCCTAAAATGTTACAATTACTTGTAGCGTTTCTTGCAATCGCTCTTGGTTATACTGTAAGCTCTTTTTTCATGAGTATTTTTAGTCTAGTCCAGAATATAGCCTTGCTTTTTTAAATGATTCCAGGTTTTGGAGGAGAATATTGTGCAACAAATAATCGTAAATGGACCTACGCAATTAAAGGGAAATGTAAGAATTGAAGGTGCTAAGAATGCTGCGTTACCGATTTTGGCAGCGACTATTTTAGCATCTAAGGGTAAAACCTCCTTAACAAATATCCCTCCGTTATCAGATGTAATTACAATGTCAAAAGTTTTAAAAGCTTTGGATGCCAAAGTTTCATATGATGAATTTGATGAAGTTTTAACGGTCGATACTAGTGAAGGAACATCTACTACAGCTCCTGAAGAACTCGTTGATAAGATGCGTGCTTCAATTGTTGTCTTAGGTCCTTTGTTGGCTAGAAATAAGGAAGCCCACGTTGCGATGCCTGGTGGCTGTGCAATTGGTTCTAGACCTATTGATTTGCATATTAAGGGTCTTGAAGCAATGGGTGCCAGATTTAATCAAAATGGTGGCTTTATTGATGCCAAAACTGAAGGGTTACATGGTGCAAACATTTATCTAGATTTCCCAAGTGTTGGTGCTACTCAAAATATTATGATGGCAGCTACGTTAGCTGATGGTGAAACCGTCATTGATAACGCTGCTAGAGAACCAGAAATTGTTGATTTAGCAAACGTCTTAAGTAAGATGGGGGCTGAAGTTACTGGAGCAGGTACAAATACTGTGAAGATTCACGGTGTCGAAAGTCTTCATGGTTGTGAACATTCAATCATGCAAGATCGAATCGAAGCTGGGACATTCATGGTAGCTGCTGCTGTAACAAACGGTGATATTTTTATCAAGGATGCCGTTGCAGCCCATAATCGTCCTCTTATTTCAAAATTAATTGAAATGGGTGTAGGAATCGATGAAACCGATGAAGGTATCAGAGTTCAAGGAACTAATCAATTAAAACCAGTTGACGTCAAAACAATGCCACATCCTGGTTTTCCAACAGACATGCAAGCTCAAATGACTTTAGCCCAATTGTTGAGTGTTGGAACAACTGTAATGACAGAAACAGTGTTTGAAAACAGATTTATGCATTTCCCTGAATTCGGAAAAATGAAGGCAGATTATAAAATTGAAGGTAATTCAGTAATCATGTTCGGCCCTGCACAATTAAGTGGTGCTAACGTTGCTGCAACAGATTTGCGTGCAGCTGCTGCACTAGTTTTAGCTGGATTAGTTGCTGAAGGCGAGACAAGGGTTTCTAACCTTCAATATTTAGATCGTGGATATTACCACTTCACTGAGAAATTAAGAAACTTAGGCGCAAACATTAGACGTGTTGCTGTCGATGAGTCTGGTCGAGAAAGTTTAGTATTGAATACAATACCAAGTGTTACGAAATTGGCTTAAACTTAGCTTAAGGGAGTGGAATTTCCACTTCTTTTTTTATTGGCAATTTAATGATTGAGCTGGTTATGATATACTTTTTGTGTTTAGATTTTGGAGGATTACGTATGTCGAAATATCTAGGAATTGATTTGGGTACAGCAAATGTACTTATTGATGTAAAAGGCGAGGGAATTGTGCTTAATGAACCCTCTGTCGTAGCAATTAATACGAATAATAACGATGTCGTAGCCGTTGGTAAAGATGCTTATATGATGGTTGGTAGAACTCCAGCTAATATTAAAGCTATTCGTCCCTTAAAGGATGGCGTGATAGCTGACTTTGATATTACTGAGAAAATGCTTCAATATTTTATTGATAAATTGAATATGAGAAGTCGTTTTTCAAAACCAACTATTATGATTTGTGCACCAACTAACGTTACGCCTGTCGAGCAAAAGTCTATTATTGAAGCCGCTGAACAAGCTGGTGGAGGTAAGGTCTATTTGCAATTGGAACCAAAAGTTGCAGCGGTTGGTGCTGGACTTGATATCTTTAAACCACAAGGAAATATGGTTATTGATATTGGTGGTGGTACGAGTGATATCGCCGTTATTTCAATGGGAGATATCGTTACGAGTCGCTCATTACGTTTTGCGGGCGATAAAATGACTAGTGCCATTCAAGCTTTTGTTAAGCAAAATCACGCTTTGATCATTGGTGAAAGAACTGCCGAACAAATTAAAATAGAAATTGGTTGTGTAATGGATGCTGATGAAAACAAGACTTTCTCAGCTAGCGGAATTGATATTGTAACTGGTTTACCAAAAGAAATTACTATCAATGAAGTTGAAGTCCAAAAAGCATTGGCTGATGGTGTTGATCAAATTGTTGAAGCTGCAAAAAATGTTTTGGAGCAAACTCCTCCAGAATTATCAGGTGATATAATTGATCGTGGTATTATGCTAACTGGTGGTGGAGCACTATTGAGAAATCTCGATAAATTGTTATCCGACAAGTTGCAGGTACCAGTTTTGTTGACTGATAGCCCACTTGACTCTGTTGCACTAGGTACTGGTGTTTTGCTAGAAAATATCGAAAAACATAAGAAATACTAGGGTAAATTATGAAAAGAGATTTTGGTAAAGAATATCGCCATGATATTTTTAAGAAAATTGGTTGGGTACTATTATTAATGTTAATATTTTTAGTTTTGGGTATGTTAATTGGCTCTACTCTAGGTGGATCAAATCCATTGGCTGTATTATGGCCTGGTACGTGGATGCATATGTTCGACTTTTTGAGGTAATATGTTAAAAAAAATTTTAATTGGAATCGTTAGATTCTATCAAAAATTCATATCACCTGTATTGCCACCTAGTTGTCGATACTACCCAACGTGTTCGACTTACTTTATTGATGCGGTAAAAAAGCACGGTGGAATTTTAGGTACTGTCATGGGGATTGCAAGAATAATACGTTGTAATCCCTTTGTGCGTGGTGGAGTAGATCCCGTACCAGATAATTTCACTATTTTTAGAAATCCTCATCCGGAAAAATATGAAGATGAAATTATTGCAAAAAAATTTCATAACAAAGAATAGGAAAGATTCAATGTCTAGAAGAAAAAAAGCAGTTGAAATAAATTTAAAAGATATCAGTAGTGATCCTGAAACTTATGAGCTTTGGGATGGCAAACATTATATCGGAACAATCAAAAAAGACGGGGACCGTTACTTGTCATTTGTTGAAAGCAATGATACTCCCTTTAAGTCGGTAAAATTTGATGATGCGATTAATGAACTGTTGATGCAATACAATTTACATAATCATTAATAGGTGTAGGTATGCAAATAAGAAATGAAAAGAAAAATAATGATGTGGATTCAAGAATTGATTATGGGATAATCTTTTCGGTCATGATGTTAGCCATTATTGGTTTAATGTCGATTTATGTCGCCACGATTCAAGATTCACAGAATCCGTTGCGAAATGTTATCTCACAATTGGCTTGGTATGTCTTAGGGGCAATTATCATCGTCATAATTATGCAGTTTGATGCTGAACAGTTATGGCAAGTCGCGACGATTGCTTACTTTTTTGGACTGGCGTTATTGGTTCTGGTTTTAATCTTTTACAGTCGAGCTTATGCAGCCAATACTGGTGCGAAAAGTTGGTTCGCTATTGGATCATTTACGTTTCAGCCATCTGAGGTGATGAAGCCGGCCTTTATTTTGATGCTAGGGAAAGTTATTACCAATCATAATAGTGAGTACTCACATACGATCAAAAACGACTTCATGTTGCTTGGAAAGCTCTTCTTGTGGACATTACCAGTCATGGTCTTGTTGAAATTACAAAATGACTTTGGTACGATTTTGGTTTTCGTGGCAATTCTTGGAGGAATGATTTTAGTTTCTGGAATTGACTGGCGGATTCTTTTGATTGGATTCCTCATTGTGGCTGTCGTGGGTGGAACCGCCCTCTTATTTGCGACGACTGATTGGGGACGTCAAATCCTAGGAAACTTTGGTTTCAGATCATATCAATTTGCCCGAATTGATAGTTGGCGTAATCCCTCAGCTGATACGACTGAGAACGGTTATCAGATTTGGCAGAATATGAAGGCGATTGGTTCAGGACAATTATTCGGTAAAGGATTCAATGTTTCTAACGTTTATGTTCCAGTTCGAGAATCAGATATGATTTTCTCTGTGATCGGTGAAAACTTTGGATTTGTTGGTTCTTGTGTCTTGATTCTGTTGTATTTCTTGCTAATTTATCAAATGATTCAAGTAACGTTTGATACTAAGAATGAATTTTATGCCTATGTTTCAACAGGTGTAATCATGATGATTTTGTTCCATGTTTTTGAAAATATTGGTATGAGTGTTGGATTATTACCATTGACTGGTATTCCACTACCATTTATCTCTCAAGGTGGTTCAGCTTTGTTAGGTAATATGATTGGTATAGGTTTGATTATGTCAATGAGATTCCATCACAAGAGTTATATGTTTGAAAATGGTACTTTTAAGCAAAGGTAGGAATTAATTATGAGTGATAAGAAAAATTATTATTGGGTAAAAAAGGGTGAGCATACGACACGTATAGGTTTAACTAAAGAGGCTCAAGAGACTTTAGGCGATGTCAAATATGTTGAACTACCTGATCTAAATTCTGAAATCAAACAAGGCGAATCGAGTGGAGAAATTGAAGCTCAAAAAGCTGTTGTGGAGCTAGAATCCCCAGTTAGTGGTAAGATCGTCAAGGTGAATGATAAATTAAATGATAATCCTGAATTATTAAATGGTACCGAAAAAGACGCTTGGTTCTTTGAAGTAAATAATTAAATTTTTAAAATTTATCTTTTTATCGCTGCATATTTCTTGCAACATTTTTTAATAACTGTTTAAATTATCCTTGGAATTAATAAATGAATGGGGATAGTTTAGAATGAAAATCTTAGGTGAAAAAATTCGCCACTACAGAAAACTCAGAGGTATTTCTCAATCTGAGTTAGCTGATGGTATTTGTACACAGGCAACTGTCAGCCTGATTGAAAAAAAAGACAAGATTCCAAGTATGGAAATATTGGTTCGCATTTGTGAGAGACTGGGTATCACAATGAACCTTGTTATCGTCAATGACGATAGTCAGATTTATTCAATAATTAGTGACATTAAAAAGTCATTTTATCAAGATGATTTTGCTGGAATTAGTGATAAACTGTGTAAGCTTAAAAACATCAACGTTAATAACAAACAAGAAATTAAGCTAATTCACTTCTTCCATGGTTTAATTGAATATGTTACTAACAAGAATTATGACAAGGCAATTTTTGATTTCAATCGCGCTATGAATGTGAATATTGCTAATGTTGACATGTATGATATTTTAATTGATGTCTTCACAGCTAAGGCATATATCAATAAGAAATCTGTTGACGAAGCTAGAGTTTATTACGATCAAGCTAAAGACTTGATCAAATCTAGTTTGGATAAGATCGGTGATGAAAATTACCATGATAGTATTTTGATTTATGCTAATATGTCTGATTTATCATTGAGATTAGATGATAATCAAAAGGCAATTGAATATGCCAATGAAGGTATCTTCATTGCTAGAAAAGAACAGACACTATTCAAGCTTGATGAAATGTATTGTTACTTAGCTGATGCTGGTACTCGTGTTGGTCAAAAGACTGATGAGGATTACATTAAAGCATATGTGATTTCAAGCATTAGTGAAAACAAACAAGTTTTTGAAAAATTAAAATCTAAAGTAAAAGATATGCATTTGAATATCTTTTAAATAAAAATAATTTATTAAATTCCAAAAAAAGAGGAACGATTCAATTGAATCGTTCCTCTTTTTGTATTTAATTATTTTCTAGGTTTCTTGATAGCATTGTTGTCAAGATCAGTTCTAACTACTAGTACATCACAAGCAGCTGTTCTAGTTACATATTCAGTAACTGAACCAATCAATAATCTTTCCATAGCGTTGAGACCAGTAGCACCGATCATAATCAAATCAACGCCTAATTTCTTTGGAAAATCAGTTGCGATGATTGATTTTGGAGCACCGTATTCAATACTATAATCAATTTCGTCTAATCCGGCATCCTTAGCCGTTTTAACGTAACTTTTCACAGTTTCCTTAGCTTTTTCTGTAATTTGTTCAACCATTGTTGAATCGAAGCTAGAGACGTTCTGAAAGGCCCTAGTATCGATGACATGAAGCAAGTGTACAGCAGCGTTATTTCTTTTTGCTACTTCGACTGCTTTCTTAAAAGCTAATTCAGCTTCAAATGAACCATCAATTGGTACGAGAATGTTTTTATATTGTTGTAACATAAGTATCACCCCGTTAGTGTAGTATTACTGCTTTTATACTTTCATTTTAGTTGATTGAGACCAATAAATACAGTCATCAGCGAATATTTGCTAAATAAATTGAAAAAGCAGCCGCAATCAAACTACCTAGTATTAGAGTAATTAAATTCATTTCTTTTGTTCCAATCAATAAAATGACAATACCTAAAATTGAGACTAATACTAGTAAGACACTAGTGAAACGCATAATATTTTTCATCGTCAAATTTTCATTTGGTGAATAGATCAGAAACTTTTTATCACTGTGAGACCATAATGTATATGCTAATGCTAAAAGAAAAATAATGAAAAATATCATTAGTACTTTAATTATCATGAATATTTAACCCCGTTTTGAATTCTTTTTCCATTCTTGTATTTGTTGTAGGCGCATATTTAAAGCTTGCTCATATTTACCAGTTGCATTTGGTTGGTAATATTGTTTATTAACTAAATTATCAGGTAAATACTGTTGATTGACCCAAGAATTAGGATAGTTATGGGGATATTTATAGTCGATCCCATGACCTAATTTTTTAGCACCAGAATAATGAGCATCCTTCAAATCATCCGGAATTGAGTTAGCGTGACCACTACGAACATCAGTCAATGCATTATCAATTGCTACCATGCCTGAATTTGATTTTGGACAGAGACATAAATCAATAACGGCATCGGCTAACGGAATTCTAGCTTCGGGCAAACCGACCATCTGTGCTACTTGAGCGGCGGAAACTGCTCGGGCACAAGCTTGAGGATTGGCAAGTCCAACGTCTTCATAAGCACAAACTAGTAAACGTCTGATGGCACTTGTCAATTCACCGGCCTCAAGTAAGCGGGCCAAATATAAGAGAGCAGCGTTTGGATCACTGCCACGAATTGACTTCTGGAAGGCAGAAATAACATCGTAATGGCTGTCACCATTTTTATCGGCAGAGATAGCTTTTCTTTGAATCGATTCTTCAATAGCTTGTAAGTCAATGTGAATCAATTCTTTTTCGTCAGGTTTAGTAGATAATACTGATAATTCCAAACCATTTAATATGCTACGTAAATCACCATTGGTTGAATTAACTAATAAATCCAAGGCGTTTTCATCTAATTTGACGTTGTACTTGCCCAAGCCGTTCTTATCATCACTTAGGGCTCTTTTAACAGCTTTTTTTAGATCATCACTATCAAGTGGATGTAATTCGAAAATTTGCACACGAGAGCGAATAGCAGGGCTTATATTGATGTATGGATTTTCAGTAGTAGCACCAATTAAAATAATTGAACCACTTTCCAGAAGTGGCAAGAGAAAGTCTTGTTTAGTCTTGTCTAATCGATGGATTTCATCAAGCAAAAGGACAACTGTTCCACTCATTTTTGCTTCTTCGGCTACAATCTGTAGATCTTTTTTGCTGTCAGTTGCGGCATTTAATTTTCTAAAAGCGTATTTGGTACTTCCCGCAATTGCACTAGCAATACTAGTTTTACCAATCCCAGGAGGACCGTAAAGAATCATTGATGAAAGCATTTTGGCTTCAACCATGCGCCGAATAATTTTATGTGGGCCGACTAAATGTTGTTGCCCAACGACTTCATCAATATTTGTCGGTCGCATTCGATATGCTAATGGTTTTTGCATAATTCCTCCTATATAATTAATATGTATATTTTACATCAAAGGACTGAGAACATGTTTGATAAAAAAGATTTTCAAGTTTTCGATGATGATACTTTGGACGGACGTTTGAATTTGATCAGAAACCAACTCGATCCTAAATTTGAATCGTTCGGCCAAGAATTATTGAAAGCACTCGAAACAGAATATCAGCAACAGTTTTTTATGAAGATTGCTAAGCATCAACGTCGGACCAAAAATCCACCACCTGATACTTGGTTAGCAATCAACCAAGATAAAAAGGGCTATAAGAAAACACCGCATTTGGAATTTGGCTTATGGCCAGATCGGTATTTTATTACATTTAGCTTGTTAGCCGACATTCGTAATAGAAATAATTATTATCCAATATTAAATGAGTATCAAAGTAAAATCATAACAGAAGGCTGGGGAGTGTCAAATGATCATACCTCCAGTACTTTGAAAAAATCGACCGATTTTGAGCAAGTAATCGCTCATTATCAAAAAGTTAAGTCGAGTGATTTAGTAGTTGGATTTGAGTTACTCAAAGATGATCCAATTGTTTTAGAAGGAAATTACGATCGGATGCTGAAAGATAAATTTCTTCAATTGAGCAAGTACTTGGTTATTTTTAATCAGGAAGTGGATAAGTGAGGAAAATAGTGTAATTCTTTTGTTGGGGTTGGAAGACGGTATCCTATTTTTTGCAAATGATCAGTAAAGTCTGAAGTGGATATTATTCTATTTAGAATGAGTGAAGAACTAGTTTATAGTTCGGATACGTTATGGTTTTTCAATTTTTAATTAATTTAAATTGATATAAAAATAGAGGATCTTATTAGAATCGCAGTGATTACTGCAGTCTAGTAAGATCCTCTTTTTTAAAGGAATGGAAAGCAAATACCCAAAAAAAATAAAAAAATACATCCACCAATAAGTGAATGTATTTTTGACCAAAATATTAAAGAATTTGGTTGTAGTATTCAACGATCAATGATTCGTCAACATTTGGTTCTAGTTCGTCACGTTCTGGAACACGAACAAGTGAGCCAGTCAATGTGTTGTCATCGAATGTAACGAAACCAGGACGTCCAACAACGTTTTCAAGGTTATCCTTAACAATTGCAAGGTCCTTTGACTTTTCACGAAGGCTGATCTTTTGACCAACTTTAACTTCGTATGAAGGAATATCAACACGTTTGCCATCAACAGTGATGTGACCATGGTTTACAAGTTGACGAGCTTGTGGACGTGAGCTTGCTAAACCTAAACGGTAAACTAAGTTATCCAATCTTTCTTCAAGAAGGATCATCAAGTTAACACCGTGGATTCCTTCCATTTTACCGGCACGGTTAAATAGGTTACGGAATTGACGTTCGTTAACATCATACATGAAACGTAACTTTTGCTTTTCAGCTAATTGTTGACCGTATTCTGAAACCTTACGACGGCCACCGTTTGGTCCATGTTGACCAGGGGCATAGTTTCTACGGGCAATTTCTTTACCTGTACCTGAAAGTGAAATTCCTAAACGACGTGATAATTTCCAACGAGGTCCTGTATATCTTGACATAAAATAAATTCCTCCAAAATGTTTGTCTGGAGTAAAATAATTAACTAGAACTTAGCATTCGTGCAGTTATCGTTACAAGTTTCGCCGTGCGCAGCCACAGGTTACTAATTGAACTAAATCGTCGATAACTGTTGACGTTCTTGCCGTCCTTTGCTGCATATTTTACACGAAGACTAGTGTAACGTGATTGATATCAATTGTCAAAGGTAATTTTTTTCTAATAGTTTAAAACTTTATTATGAAAAACCGATAGCACTAATAATAGTAATAATATTTGGTATAATTTCTTAAAGATAAGACTGAATTGTCATTAGGGGTGTAAAAGTGTTCGCAATTATTATTGGAATAATCTTAGTCATCTTGGTCTTCTTATGGTATATGTGGTTTTTGCAAAAGAAGAATGCTGCCACATTAAATAAGCTAAAGGACCAAACGGACCGATTAAAAAAAGCTAAATTAGATGAAAAAATTGAAAAACTTGAGCAGATGAAATTAGCTGGTGCTAGTAGTGATCGTTTCCATCAACTAGAAACTTCCTATAAAAAACAAATTGATCAAGTTTTTCCAAATATTTTAAAAGAGATCAGAAGTGCTGAGTACAAAAATACAGAATTTAAAGTCTTTGGTTCAGCTAACGAATTAAAGAAAGTCGCTTCTGAAGTTGATAGTTTTGAAAAAGAATTAGGTGAAATTTCTAAAGGATTTGAAGATCTCTTAGTCAGCAATGAACTCAATGCGACTCACAGTGAAGAATTGCAAAAACAATATCAAACCCTCAGAAAACAAGTTTTAACACAATCCTTTAATTATGGACCGGCGACAGAACGTCTAGAAGATGAGTTATCAGAGATTGCCAATCTACTAGATAAAGAAAAACAACTGACCAATAAAGGTGATCACATTGAAGCCAGTCAATATCTAGATGATGTTAAATTAAAATTAGGTTTAATTACTGATCAGTTGAAAGTAATTGAACCTTTGTATCATGATCTGAATGAAGTTTTCCCTGGCCAAATCGATGAAATTAAATTTGTTTACCAAAAAATGGTTAAGCAATATTATCAATTTCAAGCTGATATTGACCAGTTACTTACCGATGTTCAGGCTGAAATCGATGAATCCAATACTAAGTTAGGGGATTTAAACTTTGATGCTGTCAATACTAACAATGAAGATATTAAGCAAAGAATCGATGATCTTTATGAAACTTTGACTTTGGAAATCGATGGCAAAAAGTCAGTCCTAAAAGAACAAAAGCCAGTCTTGGATTATTTAAATCATGCAGTTTTCCAACACAATCGTTTGGATAAAAGAATTCGCAAATTACAAGAAGGTTATATTTTAACGGACAAAACAGTTAAGACGTTTAATGATAATTTGCAATTACTCAATGAAGTTCGTAGTGAATATGATAGTGATGTGCAAAGTATCGCTGACAAACAAGTGATTTTTTCTGAAGTTAAAGAAGATTTTAAAGAGATCGTTAAGCATTTGGACGATATTGAAGCCAGTGAAAAGACCATCAATGATGATTTGAATCAGATGTTGTCCAGTGAACAAATAGCTCGTGGAAGTGTTGATGACTACGCTAAGCGTCTCGAAATTCAGAAAAAGATGGTCGAACAATTACGTTTGAATGGTTTACCGGATGATTATTTGGATTACTTCTATATGGTTTATGATGAAATCAATAAATTGTATGATGAGTTAGATGCTGATCAAATCAATATGGAGGACATCAGTAAACAAGTTATCGTTACTCAAGAGGATTTGAGTAATTTAATTGAAAAAACTAAGAAATTGAAGTACAACGTACTTCTTTGTGAAAAACTTTTACAATACGCTAACCGTTATGCCAACAAAAATCCAGAATTTACGGATCAATTAGTTAGAGCTCGGGCTTTGTTTGACACTGATTATAATTATGATGAGGCGGTAGAAGTGATTTCTAAAGCGCTTGAAGAAGTTGAATCAGGTTCAGTTGCTCGAATAAAAGAAACAATTAATGCATAATGGTATAGTTTTGTGTTAAGTTATAAGAGATAAAATTTTAGGCCTTCTGGGCCTTTTTATTTTGGTGAGGCAGAAATGATATATTTTGATAATAGTGCAACAACAAAAGTTAATGATTCTGTTTTAAAAACTTACAATGCTGCTAGTGAGCAATACTTCGGTAATCCTTCTAGTTTGCATAAATTAGGTTTGAAAGCATATGAATTGTTAGAAACTTCTCGTAAACAAATTGCGAGTCAATTAGGTTTTAAACAAGATGAGGTTGTTTTTACCAGTGGTGGTACAGAGGGGAATAACTGGATCATCAAAGGTACAGCATTCAAGAAGCGTGAATTCGGTAAACATATTATCACTACTGAAATTGAACATCCTTCAGTCCTTAATACGATGCATCAACTTGAAGAATTAGGCTTTGAAGTCACTTATTTACCAGTTGATAAAACCGGTCACATCAGTGCAGATGATTTGAAGAAAGCTATCAGAAAAGATACAATTTTGGTTTCGACTATGGCTGTTAATAATGAAATCGGAGCTATTCAACCAATTCATGAGATTGCTAATGTGTTAAAGGATTACCCAAGTATCAGTTATCACGTTGACTCAGTTCAAGCAATTGGTAAGAATTTACAAGATAGATTTATGGATCCTCGAGTTGATTATTATACTTTCTCTGGACATAAGTTCCACGCACCACGTGGAATCGGCTTCATTTATATGAAGGAAGGCAAGCAACTTGAACCTTTGATGGCAGGTGGCGGTCAAGAGTCTAATCTTCGTAGTGGAACTGAAAATACACCTGCAATTGCGGGAATGGCTAAGGCTATTCGTCTGTTAAAAGAAAATGAAGCTCAAAAAGCAGACAAGATGGAACATTTAAAGGAAAAATTAGTTAACCACTTGAAGACTTTAGATAACGTTCACGTATTCTCACAAATTGGCGATGATTTTGCACCACACATTATTTGTTTTACTATTGATGGCGTACGTGGTGAAACGATTGTCCACACTTTTGAAGAACGTGATATTTATATTTCTACAACTAGTGCTTGTTCTTCTAAGAAGGGCTTAGAATCAGGTACTTTGAAGGCAATGAATGTTCAAGAAAAGGTTGCTACCAGTGCTGTTCGGGTTAGTCTGGACGAAAGCAATACTGAAAGTGAAATGGATGAATTTATTAAGAATTTGGATGAGATCCACGATCATTTCCAAATTTTGAATTAGGAGATTTAAATGGAATATACTGAAATTATGGTTCGTTACGGCGAGCTATCAACAAAGGGTAAGAATCGGAAGAGTTTTATCGACCGCCTACATGGTAACGTCGCTAAAGTTCTCAAGAATTACCCAGATCTTAGAATGAAACCACATCGCGATCGTTTACACATTCAATTAAACGGAACTGACGCTAAGCCTGTAATGGAAAAGTTAAAGAATGTCTTCGGAATTCAAACTTTCTCACTCAGTGTTAAAGTGTCACGCAATTTTGAAGATGTGAAGAAAAAAGCTGTTGAAATGATGCATGAGGCCTATAAGCCTGGCATGAGTTTCAAAGTTGGAACAAAACGTGCTGATCACACTTATGAACTTGATACTAATCAAATCAACTTACAATTAGGGGATGCCATTTGTGAAGCATTTCCTGGTATTGATGTTGAAATGAAGAAACCGGATATTAAAATTTCTGTTGAAGTAAGACAAGATGGAATTTATTTATCTTATTTGACTATCAAAGGTGCCGGTGGTTTGCCTGTCGGTACAGCTGGAAAAGCTATGTTAATGTTATCTGGCGGAATCGATTCACCCGTTGCTGGTTACTTAGCCATGAAGCGTGGTGTTGACATAGAGATGGTTCACTTCTTTAGCCCACCATATACTTCTGAGCAAGCCTTGAACAAAGCCAAAGAATTAACTTCTAAATTGACTGCTTTTGGCGGTAATATCAAATTTATTGAAGTTCCTTTTGCTGAAATTCAAGAAACAATCAAAGCCGGTGTTCCTGAAGGTTACTTGATGACAATTCAACGTCGTTTCATGTTGAGATTGACTGATTTGATCCGTGAAAAGGAAAATGGATTGGCAATCTTTAACGGTGAGGCTGTTGGTCAAGTCGCTTCTCAAACCTTAGAGAGCATGGCAGCTATCAATGATGTAACAACAACACCAATCTTACGTCCAGTAGCAACGATGGATAAAACAGAGATCATTCGTTTGGCTGAAAAAATCGATACATTCAATTTGTCGATTCAACCATTCGAAGATTGCTGTACCGTCTTTGCACCACCAGCACCAAAGACACGTCCCAATATCGAAAAAACTCGTAAATTTGAAAGTTCACTCGATATTGACGGTTTGATCCAACGCGCTATGGATGGAATCAAGATTACGACCATCGAACATGGTGATAAATTTATGGAAAGTGATCAAGAAAACATCAATAGTTTGCTATAAAAATTAATTGACGTTTCACAAAGAATGATTTATTATCAAAATATCAGCTTTGATCAGGAGGGTTGATTAGTTAGATTTCAGAGAAGGCATGTGGTTGCGAATTGCCGAATCAAGCTAATCAATTGTTACCTGTGAGCTATCTAAATGATCGGGCCACCGTTATCTGTTGAGTGAAGAGTCTATTTGACTCTTAATTTAGGTGGTACCGCGAGTCTTCGTCCTATTGGATGAAGGCTCTTTTTTGTATAGTAAGTTTTTTGGGGTTCTTTTTTTAGTTAAGACCGTACTGGTTAGGGATAACTACCTTATGACTTTTTAGATTTTTCGTTTTAGTTCTATATAGTGAGAATTGAAACAAACTGCATCACTTGTCTTCTTACTTATTGAAATAAGTATAGGAGATGTTATCTAGTCTGGAGCACAAGCCCTGTGATGACTTAGCCGCCAAATTATCCTTAGTGCTTTAGCACTTAGGATAAGGCCAAGCTTTGAGATTTTTCCGGGTTTGAAAAAGCTCAAAGTTGTGCCGGCAGCGTTCCAGCTCATCACAGGGCTTGTGCGGAAGACGGAACCTTACACTAACCAAAATAAAGAATCTATAAATACATACATACTTTTTAATTAATATAATCAAACACGGAGGAATCAACATGAGAGAAATTGATATGGATACAAAATACAATCCTCAAGAAGTTGAAGCCGGTCGTTACCAAACTTGGTTAGACGATGATGACTTTAAACCTTCTGGAGACAAGAAAGCTAAACCTTATTCAATCGTTATCCCACCACCAAATGTTACTGGTAAATTACACTTAGGACATGCTTGGGATACAACGATTCAAGATACTTTGATCCGTTATAAGAGAATGCAAGGTTACGATACGCTATATCTTCCTGGAATGGATCATGCTGGTATCGCTACTCAAGCTAAAGTTGAAGCAAAATTACGTGAACAAGGTGTAACTCGTTATGATCTTGGCCGTGAAAAATTTGTTCAAGAAGTTTGGAATTGGAAAGATGAATTTGCTAAGATCATCAAATCTCAATGGGGTAAATTAGGTTTATCACTTGATTACTCACGTGAACGTTTCACACTTGATGAAGGTTTATCTAAAGCTGTTCGTAAAGTCTTCGTTAAATTGTATAACGAAGGTTTGATCTACCGTGGCGAATACATCATCAACTGGGACCCACAACTACAAACTGCTTTGTCAGATATCGAAGTTATTCACCAAGACGATCAAGGTGCTTTTTACCACGTTAAGTATCCATTCGCTGATGGTTCAGGATTCATTGAAATAGCTACAACTCGTCCAGAAACAATGTTTGGTGACGTTGCCGTTGCCGTTGCACCAGATGATGAACGCTACAAGGATATTGTTGGAAAAGAAGTAGTCGTTCCATTAGTTGACCGCAAAATTCCAATCATCACGGACCATTACGTTGATAAGTCATTTGGTACTGGTATGGTTAAGATCACACCAGCCCATGACCCTAACGACTTTGCTGTTGGAAACCGTCATGACCTCAAACGGATCAACACAATGAATGCTGATGGAACAATGAACGAAAATGCTGGTAAATATAACGGCATGGATCGTTTTGATGCACGTAAGGCAATCGTAAAAGACTTACAAGATCAAGGTTACATGATCAATATCGAACCATATGTTCACAGTGTTGGACATTCAGAACGTTCCGGTGTTCAAGTTGAACCAAGATTATCAACACAATGGTTTGTTAAGATGAAGCCACTTGCTGAAATGGCTTTGAAGAATCAACAAGGCGACAACAAGGTAAACTTTGTTCCCGATAGATTCGAAGATACATTCACGCAATGGATGGATAACGTCCATGACTGGGTTATTTCAAGACAATTGTGGTGGGGACATCAAATTCCTGCTTGGTATAACAAGAAGACTGGCGAAACTTACGTTGGTGAAGAAGCTCCTAAAGATATTGAAAACTGGGATCAAGAATCCGATGTATTGGATACATGGTTCTCAAGTGCCTTGTGGCCATTTTCAACTATGGGCTGGCCTGATACTGACTCAGAAGACTTCAAGCGTTACTTCCCAACTAATACTTTAGTTACTGGTTACGATATTATCTTCTTCTGGGTTTCTCGAATGATTTTCCAAAGTTTGAAATTTACTGGTAAAAAACCTTTCGACCACGTAGTTATTCACGGTTTGATTCGTGATGAACAAGGCCGTAAGATGAGTAAGTCCTTAGGTAACGGAATTGATCCAATGGATGTTATCAAGAAGTACGGTGCTGATGCACTTCGTTGGTTCTTACTAAATGGTTCAACTCCAGGACAAGATACTAGATTTAGCTATGACAAGATGGATTCAGCTTGGAACTTCATCAATAAGATTTGGAACGCATCACGTTACGTTATCATGAACTTGGACGATGATACTCCAGCTATGGATGACCTTTCTAAAGTAACTAGTTATGACTTATCAGATAAGTGGATTTTGGCTAAGTTGAATCAAACTGTTAAAGAAGTTAACCGTTTAATGGATAACTTTGAGTTTGGTGAAGTTGGCCGTAATCTTTACAACTTTATTTGGAACGATTTCTGTGATTGGTATATTGAAATGAGTAAGGCAACTTTGACAGGGGATGACGAAGCTGCTAAGAAGCAAAAGAAGATGCTTTTAACTTATGTTCTCGATCAAACACTACGTTTGATGCACCCAATCATGCCATTCGTAACTGAAAAGATTTGGTTAACAATGCCTCATAATGGTAAGACAATTATGCATGCTAAGTATCCTGAATATCAAAAAGACTTAGACAACGCTGAGGCTATGGATCAAATGGATGTTTTGATCGACTTGATCAAGTCACTCAGAAAGATCCGTTTGGAAGCTAATGCACCAATGTCTAAAGCTGTCGATATTTTAATCAAGCCTCAAGATGAAAAAGTTAAAGATGTTATCTTGAATAACAAAGAATACATCGACCGCTTCATGCATCCAAAGGACTTGCAAGTAGATACTAATATCAAGGCACCAGCTCTTGCGATGACTTCAGTTACAAATGGGGCTGAATTGTACGTTCCACTAGCAGAACTGATTAACATTGATGATGAAATTGCTCGTCAAAATGAAGAAAGTCAAAAACTAGATAAAGAAATTGAACGTATCAATAAGAAATTATCTAATAAAAACTTTGTGGCTAAAGCACCAGAGAAGGTCGTTAATGAGCAAAAAGAAAAATTAGCTGATTATCAATCACGTCAAGCAAAAGTTGAACAAAGAATTCAACAATTGAAGGATAATAAGTAAAAAATGAGTATATAATATTGGGGTTGGCAGATGTCCAGCCCCTTTTCTTTAATAAAAAATGGAGATTTTCGAATTGTTAAATACTTATCAAGAAGCAGTCGCTTATATTCATGGATTGCCAAAATTTCATCGTACTAATAATCTAGATAACATAAAAAAAGCTTTGCACAAATTAGGTGATCCGCAAAATAGTTACGAAACGATTCACGTAACAGGAACAAATGGTAAGGGGACAACTAGTAACTTCTTGGCCAATTTGTTCGAAGCGGATGGTAAAAGAGTCGGATTGTTCATTTCACCTTATGTCAAAGTTTTTAATGAGCGAATTCAGATCAATCATCAAAATATTCCCGATGATGATCTATTGAAGACGGTCAATTATCTAATTACTAAAATTGGTGAAATTTCTTTGGCAGAGTTCGAGTTTGTCACGATTTTAGGATATTATTACTTTCGTGATCGTGTCGACATTGCAGTGATCGAAGCAGGTATCGGTGCTAGACATGATAAAACTAATGTCATCACGCCCCAAGTTTCTGTTATTACTTCAATCGATTTGGATCATGAAAAGCTAATTGGACCGACGTTACGTGATATTGCCTTTGAAAAAGCTGGTATCATTAAGCCTCAAAAGCCAATAGTCACCGGATCTTTACAAGCTTCTGTCAGTGACATCATTGAAGACACCGCAGCTAAAAATAAAAGCTCGTTATTAAGATTTGGTCAGAATTTTGGCATCAAAAAAATAATTATAAAAAATTTGAAAATATCATTTACATATTATGACGATAAGGTAACAATTGAAGATATACATTGTGATGGTTTTGAAAAGACAACTGCGATGAATGCTGCAATTGCAATCCAAGCTTTTATTCAATATAAAATAACTCATAATCAAACAATAGATTCTGAATTAATTAAAGCTAGTCTTGATAGGAATCATCTGTTAGGACGAGCACAAATAGTTCAAAAACAGCCTTTGATTATGATGGATGGAGCACATAATATTTCAGCAGTTTACAATTTAATAAATTCTTTGAATACAATTTATGAAAATAAAGATATAATTGTTTTGTATGCTGGAATGAAGGATAAAGATCGTAATGATATTTTGGATGAATTGACACCCAAAGTAAAACATGTTTACGTTACAACTCTTGATATGCAGCGTTCAGCCGACATGAGTGATTATGATTTAACAAATTACAGTAATGTCACTTTTGTTGAAAATTACCATCAAGAATTACAGAAAATAATTGCTAGTTTATCTGATCGACAAATGTTATTGATCACCGGTTCTTTTTATTTGATTTCAGATCTAGAGAATTATTTTGCGTAATTTTAATGTATGATGATAAATTTAAGAGAAAAGATTTTACTACATGGTGCTAGCACGTTAAAAAATGAAGAATTGTTGGCCGTTATAATAGGTAATGGGACGAAGAAAAACAATGTCTTGGATTTAGCCAGAAAAATTGTTATTGATTCGGGTAGTTTAAATTTGAATTTAGAACAGCTTATGGCTTTTAATGGTATTGGAGTAGCTCAGGCATGCAAAATTTTAGCGGCACTTGAGTTGGGTACTAGAAAAGTCGAGTCTGACACAATTTCTAAGAGTGTTGTTTCAATCGACGATGTTGGCAAACACTTAATAAATAAAATAGGTAACGCTCCACAGGAAAAATTAATTGCTGTTTACTTGAATAATAGCTATCACTTAATTGATGAGAAGGTTATTTTTATGGGAACAGTCGATCAGGCAACAGTGCATCCTCGAGATGTTTTGCGTGAAGCCTTAAAGATTTCAGCAACGCAAATCGTGATTGCTCATAATCATCCTAATGGTTCTTTGATGTTTTCCCAAAATGATTGTGAATTCAGCCAAAGACTGAAAAAAGGCTGTTCGTTAGTGGGAATTAATTTGATAGATCATTTGATCATTACCAAAAAATCCTACTCAAGTCTAAAGAGTTTAAATTTAATTTAGGATATGATTTCGTCATACTTTAAATCAGTATTTTGTATGATATAATTTTGATTAGCGTAAAATGTGGTGTGTACTTTAAAGGAGAGAAATAAATTGTTTGGTATTGGATCAAAGAAGCTCGGCATAGATTTAGGAACGGCAAATACTTTAGTTTATGCTGAAGGCAAAGGTATCGTGTTGAACGAACCTTCAGTTGTCGCAAAAAATAATAATACAGGAGAGATAGTTGCAGTTGGATCAGATGCACGTGAAATGATTGGACGTACACCTGGCAGTATCTCAGCTATTCGTCCAATGCGTGATGGTGTAATTGCTGATTATGACACAACAGCAGCTATGATGAAGTATTTCATTGAAAAGACTGCTAATAACTCCAAGCCATCCGTTATGGTTTGTGTACCAAGTGGTGTTACAGAAGTTGAAAAGAGAGCTGTTATCGAAGCTACTCAACACGCTGGAGCACGTGAAGCATATGTGATCGAAGAACCATTTGCTGCAGCTATCGGTGCAGGACTTCCAGTTATGGATCCAACAGGTAATATGGTTGTTGATATTGGTGGTGGTACAACTGATGTTGCTACAATTTCATTAGGTGGTATCGTTTCATCACGTTCAATCCGTGTTGCGGGTGATAAGTTCGATGAGTCAATTTCAGCTTATATCAAGTCAAACTTCAACTTGCAAATTGGTGAAAGAACCGCAGAAGATGTTAAGATTCAAATTGGTTCTGCATCAATTGAAAAAGCTAAAGAAATTGATTCAATGCAAATTCGTGGTCGTGATTTAGTTACTGGATTGCCTAAGACAGTTCAACTAACTGGCGTAGATATTGCGACTGCTATTCATGAAAATGTCGAAGAGATCATTGAAACAATCAAGGAAACTCTTGAAGAAACATCTCCTGAAATTGCTGCCGACGTTATCGATCATGGTATCGTTCTAACTGGTGGTGGAGCATTATTGCATCACTTACCAGAAGTTATTTCAGAAGCAACTGGAGTCCCTGTATTCATTGCTCAAGACCCACTAGATTGTGTGGCCATCGGTACTGGAGAATCACTTAAAAATATCGATGTAATGCGTCGCCAAAAATAAGCGGGTTAATCCCGTTTTTTTTATTTGATCTACTAGGAGGAAGCAATGCAAAAATTTTTTTCAAATAAAAAATTAATTATTTTAATGATACTTATTATTGTGACTTTCGGCTTATTGGCGATCACTGTAAATATTCGTGATAAAAAGAGTACGCCGCCAGTAGTTCAGCAAGTCGGTAATGATGTCGTCAGTGTAGTAGGAGGAGTTTTTGCTTATCCAACTAATGCTGTAAAAAATGCTACCTCAGAATTCTCTGATTTATATAACACTTATTCTGAAAACAAGCGTTTGAAAAAAAGAATCGGTGAACTTGCTCAAAATCAGGCTAAACTAGAAGTAGTTCAAGATGAAAATAAGAAATTGAAACAAGAATTGAAGCTAAATGGTACTTTAACTGATTATAGTACAGTCAATGCTTCTGTTTTGTCACGATCACCAAGTAGTTGGCAAAATTATTTGACGATCAATCGCGGAACAACCAGTGGTATCAAAAAGAACATGCCGGTTATGTCTGGTAAAGGATTGATTGGTCGAATCGTTGAAGCTGATAAAATCAGTTCTAAAGTTGAATTGATTTCAACTAACAATGAATTAAACGACAAATTCGCTGCAGAAATTATCGGTAATAATAAGAACATTACTGGTGTCGTTAGTCGTTATGATAGTGATACTGGTGATTTAGTTATGGAAAACGTAAATTCCACAAAGAATATTAAAAAAGGCCAAAGTGTTATTACCTCTGGATTAGGTGGTTTAACGCCACGTGGATTGTACATTGGTAAAGTTTATGGTATTAAAAAAGATAATTACGGGATGACAAATTCAGTTTACATTACACCAGCAGCTGAATTGAGAGACTTCACAGTTGTGACGGTTATCAAGTCTTCTGTACATGGTGAAGAGTAATGACAATAAAAAATCGGAAGATTTTTGGACAAATATTATTCATTTTAATAGCATTTTACTTAGACGGTTTGATGAAATGGGCCTTTTTGAATAATATGAATCGTGGAACAGTTATAATTTTGCCGCAATTAATGTTGATGACAATTGTTATGTTGACGATGAGAATTGAAAATCGTCGGCAATTGATCATTTATGGTGTAGTATTTGGCGTGATTTACGACTCTTACTACTATGGAATTATTGGATTGTACACAGTCTTATTGCCACTATTGATGGTGGGAATCGATCACTTCAGATTTCTTTTGATCAAAAATAATATGGGGTATGATTTATCCATTTATTTTTTGGCTTTGACTTTTCTACAATCTGGTATTTATTTGTTAGAAAGATTATTGCAACAAACTAGTACAGACGCATTAGATTTCATCACTTTCACTTTGGGGCCAACTTTACTTTGGAATATTTTAGTATTCTTTCTCTTATATATTCCGTTGTCTAAGTTGTCTGAATGGTTGGTGAAATATCGGAGGGATAAGTAAATGAGTGACATCATTTTAAAAGGTGGTAAAGATGGTTTTTCAGTCATATTTAGTGATTTAGCCAACTATGACTCGGCGTTTAAAGAGTTAAAGGATTTGATCATGCAACAAAACGTTAAGTCAACCAACGAAAATGATGATGTTATTTCTTTTACGATAAAAACTGGAAATCGCTTATTGACCAGCGAGCAAAAACAAAAGATAATAGAATTTTTTGAAAAATATCCACAATTGGAACTCAAAGATATTGAATCAGATGTCGAATCAAAAGATGTTGTTGCCGAGATTTTAGATAAAAATAAAACTAATGTTGAATCAGGTATTGTTCGAAGCGGTCAAAAACTTGAATACAATGGTGATTTGATTTTTCTAGGGACTTTACATCGTGATGCTCAGATTTGTGCAACAGGTTCGATTTACGTTTTAGGTCAAGTTGATGGCGTGATTCAAGCTGGTTATCCCAATAATACGAATGCAATTATCTTTGGTAATCTCAAAGATGTTGATCAGATCAGAATTGCCGATGTTGTTGAGATCGTGACTGATGATAATAAGGCTGATTTTGACAATGGTAAGTTTGCTTTTATTGATGACTTACATGCTATCAGCGTGGATGATTTACAAAATTACAAAGATAGAATGAACGATTTAAGAAAAAGGACAGGTTAACTATGGGGATATCAATAGTTGTAACTTCAGGTAAGGGTGGTGTAGGTAAAACTACTACTACTGCTAATGTAAGTACTGTCTTGGCAAGTCTAGGTAAAAAAGTTTGTATGGTTGATTTAGATATTGGTTTGCGTAACTTGGATGCGGTCATGGGATTAACTAATCGGGTCGTTTACGATATTGTTGATGTCGCACAGCATCGGGTGGTTGTTTCTCAAGCTTTGGTCAGAGATCCTAGATTTGAAGACAATTTGTATTTATTAGCGGCTTCACAATTTGCTGATAAATATGTCTTGGATAAGGATTCTTTAGCAATGATCGTGAATGAATTGAAACAGCGGTTTGATTTCGTGATGATCGATTGTCCAGCTGGAATTGAATATGGTTTTCAAAATGCCGTATCTTCAGCTGATGGGGCCTTAGTCGTTACTAATCCAGAAGTCGCTTCAGTTAGTGATGCGGATCGAGTAGTTGGTATTTTAGAAAACATGAATATGCCAATTACACCACATTTAATCATTAACCGAATCCGCAAGAATATGATTAATAATGGGACCTCAATGCGAATTGATGACATCGTTAATCATTTAGGAATTCCACTATTGGGCATCGTGATCGATGAAGATCGGGTGATTTCCGCGTCAAATGCCGGGCAGACGGTTGCTTTTGACCGGGATAGTGATGCAGGTCACAGTTATCAAAATATTGCTCGCCGAATGCTAGGTGAAAATATTCCGTTAGATTTATCAAGTCAGACAAAAAAAATCGGTTTTTGGGGCCGAGTTTTTGGAAAAAAATAGAACCTATGGTAGAATTTACTTGAATTAAATAAAGTCAACACAGGGGGAGCCAGTGGCTGAGAGTGAACGAATTGTTCAGACCCTTTAAACCTGTTATGTTAATGCATGCGTAGGGATAGTGTTGTTCAAGCAAATGCTCGAACTCTCTTGTGATGGCTAAAATCAGAAGGGAGTTTTTTTGTATGATCAATAAGGTTAGTAGCCAAGATGGCTTGGTGGTTTTAACTGAGGGTGCTATTATAGCAGCCTTGGCAATGGGATTATCATATATCCCTCATTCAACGGGGATTTCTTCAATTCAAGTGGCTTATGGATTGATTCCAATGTCTGTTTATTCATTGAGACGAGGTTTAAAGGCTGGTTTACTAGCTGGACTTGCTTGGGGATTGTTGGATATGTTCTTGCGTGGACTTGGTGGCGGAGTTTTAAATCCATTACAAGGTTTTGTCGAATATCCTTTGGCTTTTGGTGTTGTTGGATTAATCGGTTTGGGTAGCGTTAGTGTTCAACGTGCAGTTAGAAATGGCAAGAATGCTATCGGATTGATTATTTTTTATTCGGCAATTGGATTCTTCGCTAAGTACTTCTGCCACTTTTTAGCTGGTGGTATATATTGGGGGTCATATGCTCCAAAGGGTATGAATCCTTGGATCTATTCATTAGTTATTAACGGTGGTAGTTTTATTGCTAATATGATTATGCTAGTTGTTTTGGCATTTTTATTGAATCGTATTTTTAAACAATTAGTTATTCCAAGAAATTAAATAATAAAAAAGACGGGATTCGAAGATTCGAATCCCGTCTTTTTTGCGTTCTAGATAAAGCTCATAACTGAACCGAGAACTACACCGCCGATTGTGACAATAATCATTAACCATACAACTATTTGAATAATTTTAGTTAATGTACTTTTAGGCTTTTTTTCACTCAAAACTTCCACCACCTAATTAATATATAGTGAAATGTTACTTCACAAACTCGAAATATGCAATATTTGTAACTGCTTTCTTTTAAATTTTGGGAAAATCCCCCACTATGATAATTCTTTTAATACCAACACTTTACAAGTTTTTTGAAGACTTAGTACTGATTGTAAAATATCGTGTGGTTAATTGTGGTGATTTGTGGTAAATTAGGAAGTGTTAAAGAATTGAGGTGATTTCCATGTTCATGGGTGAATTTCATCACGCACTTGATAATAAGGGTAGAATTATCATTCCTGCCAAATTTAGAAAATTGCTTGGTGAAGAGTTTGTAATCACTCGTGGAATGGATGGTTGCCTATTTGGTTATCCGATGGAACAGTGGGATAAGTTGGAAGGTCAACTTGACAAATTACCATTGACGAAAAAGGATGCTAGGGCATTCACGAGATTCTTTTATTCTGCAGCAGCAGAAGTTGAATTTGATAAACAAGGGCGGATCAATTTGTCAGCTCCTTTAATCAAATTTGCTAAGTTAACAAAAAATTGTGTCATCGTAGGTGTTTCAGATCGCTTTGAGATTTGGGATGAACAACGATGGAACGACTTTAGCCAGGAGGCTGAAGATAATTTTGAAGAAATATCGGAGAAAATGACAGACTTTGACTTCTAATGAATATAAACATAAAACAGTACTTTTGAAGGAAACTATTGATGAAGTGAATCCACATGATGAAGGAGTCTATGTGGATGCAACTTTTGGGCGTGGAGGACACACAAAAGAGTTGTTGAGTCGGGTTCATCATAGTAAGCTTTATGTTTTTGATCGTGATGAGGCTGCTATTGAGGTCGGTGAAAGTATTCAAAAAAATGCCGAGATAATTGGTGATAATTCATTAACGTTAATACGTGATAATTTTGAGAATATGCAAGAACGTCTATTAGAACTTGGTGTAACTGAGGTTGATGGGATAGTTTATGATTTGGGAGTTTCCTCGCCACAATTTGACGATGCTGTACGCGGTTTTAGTTACAAAAAAGCAGCGCGTTTAGATATGAGGATGGATCAAAGACAAGATCTTGACGCGGAAAAAATTGTCAATGATTGGTCTTATAATGATTTAGTCAGTATTTTCTATAAATACAGTGATGAAAAATTCTCCAAACAAATAGCCAGAGCAATCGAAAGAACTCGTGCTGACCATCGAATCACTTCGACATTGGAATTAGCAGATATAATTAAAAATGCTATTCCAGCTGCCAAGAGAAGAACTGGTGGTCATCCTGCCAAACGTGTCTTTCAAGCTATTCGAATTGCTGTCAACGATGAATTAGGATCTCTTGAGAGATCTCTTGAACAAGCAATTCAACTACTTGCACCACACGGCAGAATCAGTGTTATAACTTTTCAATCCAAAGAAGACAGAATTGTAAAACATATATTTAAGAATAATTCACACGTTGATGTGCCAAGAGGGCTCCCTGTGATTCCGGATGATATTAAGCCGGTTTTGAAGCAGATCACTAGAAAACCAATCCTGCCTAATGATGAAGAATTATCTGAAAATAATCGAGCACATAGTGCAAAATTACGCGTTGTTGAAAAGATATAATGGAGAAATAATATGAGAGAAGAAAGTACAGCTAGAAATTTACAAGATTATCAAGCTGAGGCACAACCACAACAGGTTGAACAACCAGCTGTAAAAACTCATAGTGTCAGTTTGTCAAAATTTGAGACTTTTTCAATCGTTGGTCTCGCTCTTTTAACGTTGGCATTAATGGTTGCCGTTGTGAGTTTGAAAGTATCTATGACTTCTTCTCAAAATGAATTAGATAGTCTCACTACTCAAATATCAAAAACAAATACAAGTAACGTAAATTTAAAACAAGAAATTTCTGAGTTAAGTAGTTTTGATCGATTTTCTTCTTTCGCCAAAAAACATAATTTAAAAATGAGCGACAATAACGTAAGGAATATATCAAAATGAGTAAGTTCAGAAAATTATTAAAAAATAAGGCAAGACGCAATCATTATATAGTTGGTATATTAATTTTGATTGCGACTGCCTTTTCTTTTATCCTTTTTATTCAAAGATTTGCCTATATTGCAATTGAGAAACATTATGATGGTACCAACTTAGTTGAAAGGACACGAGCTCAGTACGTTAAAACATCGAAAATTAATGCTAAACGTGGTGATATTTTAGATGTCAATGGTGATATGATTGCTGGGGATTCAACGGTTTACAACATTGTTGCAATTTTGGATCATGATAGTAAAACAGCCAGTGGCAAACCGAGATATGTTGTCAATAAGGAAAAAACGGCACGTGAATTGAGTAAATATTTGGCCCTTTCACAAAAACAGATTTTGAAATATTTAAATCCTAGTAACAAAGGGCAATATCAAGTGGAAATGGGTCAGGCTGGACGTAATTTATCAATTGAAATCAAAAGAAAGATTGATGCGTTACATCTGCCAGGAATTACTTTTACAGCGCTTCCGTCACGGTCGTATCCTAATGGAGTTTTTGCGACCAATTTAGTGGGTATTACTAAAGCCGATAATGTTAACGATAAAAATAGTAATATCAGTGGTGTCATGGGAATTGAAAAATATTTCAATAAGATATTATCAGGGAAAAATGGTAAAAAAATTACTAAGGTCGATGGCAACGGTAATGAGTTACCAAATTCTCAGAAAAATGAAGTAGAATCAGCTGATGGAACTAATATTTATCTAACGTTAAATAGCAAGATACAACAGTATGCTGAAATCTTAGCTGAAGAAGCAGATGAGAAATATCAACCGGAAAATCTGCAAGTTATTGTGATGAATGCTAAGACGGGGGCAATTGAAGCGGCCACCCAAAGACCAACCTTTAATCCGACTACCGGTAAAGGCTTGTCCAATAGTTGGCGTGATACTTTAGTCGAGGATCAATATGAACCGGGTTCAGTCATGAAAATATTGACTCTTTCAGCTTCAATTGATTCTGGTAACTATGACCCTGATGAACTGTATCATTCTGGTTCCGTTGAAGTAGGCGGTCGAACGATCAGTGATTGGAATAATGCCGGCTGGGGTTATATTCCTTTATCTGAAGCTTTTCCAAGATCTTCTAATGTCGGAATGGTAAAACTCGAGGAGAAGATGGGTTCAAAAACTTGGATGAAATACATGCAACGGTTTAAAATTGGGACTAAGACTGGAATTGAGCTCCCTGGTGAAGTTGCTGGTGGTATTTCTTACAAGCATGTTAGTGACCAAGCAATGACTTCGTTTGGTCAAAGTGTCAACGTTAATGCGATTCAGATGTTACAAGCATTTTCTGCGATTGCAAACGACGGTGAGATGATTAAACCACAAATTATTCAAAAGACAGTTGATCCTGATACTGGTAAGACTATCAAGAATTTTAAACGTACAGTTGTGGGACAACCAATCAAGAAATCGACTGCTAAAAAAGTTCAAAAGGCAATGCGCCAAGTTGTGACGAAGAATTATGGTACTGGTATGGTTTATAACGTCCCTGGCGTTAAAGTTGGAGTTAAGACGGGTACAGCTCAGATTGCTTCACCAAATGGTGGTTACTTGACTGGCTCAAATAATTACATTTTCTCGGTCGCTGGGATGATTCCTTATGATGATCCTAACTACATCGTATATATTACTTTGAAGCAACCTCAAAAAATGACAGAATCTCCTGAAAAAATTCTGTCAGAAATTTTTAATCCACTCGTTAAGAGGTTAGTAAATCAAGGTAAGTCGCCAACTCGTGCTACTGAGGCAGGTAGTCAATATGTGAAGATTCCAAGTCTTTTGGATGAAACAACGACTGCGGCACAAAGTAAGATCAAGAGTTTGAATTTGCAATCCGGTGTTATTGGTACGGGTAACAAAGTTGTTCAGCAATTGCCATCAAGCGGTGAAAAAGTCATGCCGGGTCAAAGAATGGTCTTGTTAACTAACGGTGCAATGACAATGCCTGATCTTTCTGGTTGGTCCAAGAATGATGTCTTAAAGTTTGCTGAAATCACAGGTAAGTCGGTCAAAACCAAAGGTGATGGCTATGTTACGGAACAGTCAGTCAAGGCTGGTCAGGTGATAAATGGCAGTGGTAAAATTGTAGTTACATTGAAAAATAATTAATTAAGGGGATTTTCATGGAAACTAGTCATATTGTTTTCGATATATTGAGTTCGTTTCTAATCGTGGCAATTTTAATGCCATTCATGATTAGATATTTAATCAAACACAAGGAAGGCCAATCGATTCGTGATGAAGGACCGAAATGGCACGAAAAAAAATCGGGTACGCCAACTATGGGTGGACTCTTAGTGATTTTAGCTACTCTGATTACAAATATTTGGGTTGGAGCTTGGCAAGGTCAATTAACACATTCACTTTTAATAACAACTTTTGTAATTGTGTTGTATGGATGCATCGGTTTTATCGATGATTTCATCAAAGTTTTTAAAAAACGCAATTTGGGCTTGCGAGCCTATCAAAAAGCTTTATTACAAATAATTGTTGGCCTGATTTTTCTTTACGTCTACAACAATGATCAATTACCTATGAATTTTACGATTCCAGGGATTCTTTCGGTCAACTCGATAGTGATCTTCATCCTGTTCACATTATTCTGGTTGGTTGGTTTTTCAAATGCCACTAATTTGACAGATGGACTCGACGGTTTGTTAGGTGGTTTAGGAACGATATCTTATGCTACGTATGGAATTATTTCATTGAGTCAAAATCGTATTGATTTGGCAATTGTCTGTTTCTCAGTGGTAGGTGGTCTCTTGGCTTTCTTACTTTACAATCATAAACCTGCAAAGATTTTCATGGGTGATGTTGGTTCATTAGCCCTTGGAGCAGGTTTAGCTGCAATTTCGATTCTTTTGGGTCGTTATTGGTCATTATTGTTGATTGGTTTTGTTTATGTAGTGGAAACTACTAGTGTTATGCTGCAAGTCTTTTCATTCAAAGTTTTTCATCGTCGTATTTTCAAAATGACTCCGATTCATCATCATTTTGAGATGCTCGGCTGGACGGAATGGAAGATTGATATTGTCTTTTGGATCGTCGGTTTAATTTGTTCCGCAATTTATTTAATTTTATTCGTATAGGAAGTAATTGATAGCAATGAAAACGAAAAGTAATTATTCAAATAAAAAATTCTTAGTTCTAGGTTTAGCTAAAAGTGGTTATGCGGTGGCTAAACTTTTGAAAAAAATGGGTTCTGAAGTTACGGTAGTTGATTCTAACCCCTTAGAAAAAAATACCGAGGCTAAGGCCTTGATCGATGAAGGATTCAAAGTGATCACCGGTAGTAATGATAAAAGTTTGATCGATGACTCATATGATTACTTAGTTAAGAATCCCGGAATCTTTTACTCAAATGAATTAGTCCAAGCTGCTGAAAAATTGAATATTCCAGTTATTACTGAACCAGAGATTGCTTATAGTTTTTCTGATGCCACAATGGTTGCAGTTACAGGAACTAATGGTAAAACGACTGTGACAACATTGATTCAATTGATGTTGAAACATTCTCCTAAATTTAAAAATGCTTATTATGCTGGTAATATTGGTATTCCTATTTCAGATGTGATTCAAAAAGCTACTAAAGATGACGTTGTTGTGACTGAATTATCTAGTTTCCAACTTCAAGGAACAATCGATCTACATCCTCATGTTGCTGTTTTGAATAATATTTACTCAACCCATTTAGATTTTCATAAAACACGTGCTAATTATATTAAAGCCAAGATGCATATTACTAAGAATCAAACTAAGAATGATTACTTTGTTGTTAATTGGAATACGGAAGAGTGGCGTAATCTTGCTAGCGAATCCGCTGCCAAAATTTTGCCATTCTCAGATAATCAAGAATTAGATAATGGTGCTTTTGTAAAGGATGACATTATTTATTGCAATGGTGAAAAGATTATGAATGCTTCGGACATCAAAATCCCTGGCGAACATAACGTTCAAAACGCTTTAGCTGCTATCAGTGTTGCAAAACTATACGACGTAAGTAACGAAGATATTATCGAAGTCTTAGCTACTTTTACTGGTGTTAAGCATAGAATTCAATATGTTGATACTTTTGGTGGACATAAATTCTACAATGATTCCAAAGCAACTAATGTTGAAGCCACCATCGTTGCTTTGACAGCGTTTAAGACACCAATCACTCTAATTGCTGGTGGCCTTGATCGTGGAAACGGTTTTGACGAATTGATTCCTTCTCTGAAGGGTAAAGTTAATAACTTGGTCGTTTATGGTCAAACCGCTGATAAGGTGATTGAATCAGCTCAAAAGGCTGACGTCGGCAACATTGTTAAAGTAGATAATTTGAAACAAGCTGTACCTGAAGCTTATAAACAAAGTGATGCTGGAGATGTGATCTTACTTTCACCAGCTGCTGCTAGTTGGGATCAATTTAAGACTTTCGAACAACGTGGAGATCAATTCATTGATGAGGTTGAAACTCTAAAGGGAGAAGTTAAGTAATGAAAAAAATACGTATAATTGTTTCCGGTGGTGGAACCGGTGGTCATATCTATCCGGCAATGGCTCTAATTAAGCGTCTAAAAGAACGAGACATGATTGAAGATGTTTTATACGTTGGTACCGAAAAAGGCTTAGAAAGCAAAATAGTAAAGAATGCTGGGATTGATTTTAAGACGATTGAAATTCGTGGATTTAAACGAAAGCTAACTTTAGAGAATATCAAAGTAGTTGAATTATTCTTGTCAAGCATTCACAAATCCAAGAAAATCATCAAGGAATTTAAACCAGATATTGTTATTGGAACCGGTGGTTATGTTTCCAGCGCTATCGTTTATGCGGCTCATGTGATGCATATCCCAACCGTGATTCATGAACAAAATACTATTGCGGGTGTGACAAATAAGTTTTTGGGCAATTTTGTTGATAAGATTGCGATTGCTTTTCCAGATGCAGTTGATCAATTCAGTGAAAAAAAGAAATTGGTCTTCGCTGGTAATCCTCGAGCTCAGGAAGTAGTCAATATTCAAAAGAATGATCGATTGAAGGAATTCAATTTAACACCTGATAAACCAACTGTGATGATTTTTGGTGGTTCAAGAGGAGCAAAACCAATTAACCTTGCAACTATCAGTGCATTGGAAAAATTTTCCGAAACTGATTATCAAGTATTATTTGTCACTGGACGGGTCCATTACGATGCTGTGATAGAAAAAATCGATAAAAAGTACCTAAATTGTGCAAATATTGCCGTATTACCATATATTGATAATATGCCGGAAATTTTACCTGATCTAAATTTGATCGTTGGTCGTAGCGGCGCTACAAGTATTGCGGAGATTACAGCATTAGGTATTCCAGCAATCTTTATTCCAAGTCCTTATGTAACGCATGATCATCAAACAAAAAATGCTCAATCTGTTTCTAAAGTGGGTGCTGCCCGCGTGATACCAGAAGCAGAATTGACACCTGAATTACTTTTCAAGAATGTTGATGAGATCATGGGCGACAAGAAGTTACAAAGTGAGATGTCAGAGAAGTCGAAACAAATCGGGGTTCCTGATGCCGCTGATCGCTTGATAAAAGTCTTAAGTGGCTTGGTAAATAAGTAATGTAAGGATTTGATGGTGTTGAAAAAAAGAATTAGGATAAGTAAAAATAGTCTGATATTTTTGATAGGCTTCATTATAGTTATCATTGCTTATTTTGGTTCACCTTTAAGTAAAGTCAGAAACATCAATGTTGAAGGTGTTAATGACTTAGGCGCACAACAAATTATCAATGCTTCTAAAGTAGATGATCATTCAATTTTGTTGCACGTTTTGATACACCATAAGTCTATTGCCCAGCAGACTGAAAAAAAGTTACCTTCAGTTGAATCAGTTTCAATCAGGAGTCGAAATTTTCGTGATTTAACGATTAAAGTTAAGGAATTCCCAACTTTAGGGTTCATTTATAAAAATGGTTCTTATTACCGAATAATTAAAAATGGTAAAGTGCTAAGTCAAAAAATGAACGCACCGATTGGTAATTATCCAGTCTATAGTAATTTTGGTTCTAAGCGTTTGAAGCAGATGTCTAAGTTATATGCTGATCTGCCAAGTAATGTTCAAACGAACATATCGGAGTTTTATAACGCTCCAACTAAATTGAATCCTTATCGGATCAAGATTGATATGAATGATGGTAACAAGGTCGTTGCGGATATTCGCACTGTAAAATCCAAATTAAAATATTATCCAGGTATGGCTGCCCAAATGAAGAAAAAGGGCGTTATAGATTTGGAAATTGGTGCCTATTCTCATCCGTATAAAGACAAGAAATAGGTTTAATATAATCATATTTGTGTTAAAATTTTTTAGTGAATAGATTTTTCTAGGTAAGGGAGGCTGCCACGATTAATGGACAATTCAGAGTTTTTTGTAGGTCTTGATATTGGCACAAATTCGATAAAAGTAGTGGTTGCTGAATCGTCAGATGATCGTTTAAGTATCGTCGGCGTTGGAAGCGAACGATCACAAGGAGTTAGCCGTGGCGTTATAGTCGATATAGATAAAGCTGCGGGTGCCATTAAACGGGCTGTTAAGCGAGCTGAAACACAAGCAAATATTTCGATTCGTGACGTTGTGGTCGGTATATCGGCTAATATGTTACAGATTGAGAAATGTCAAGGGATGATTGCCGTAGGTTCTTCATCCAAAGAAATTACAGAAAATGATGTCAGACAGGTTATGCTGGCAGCTATGGTTCAAAACTTACCTAGTGAGCGAGAAGTAGTTTCTTTAATTCCAAAGCAATTTTCTGTTGATGGATTTAATAATATTCGTGATCCGCGCGGTATGATCGGTGTCCGTTTAGAAATGAATGGAATTATTTATACAGCACCAAAAACAATCGTCCATAATACCAAAAAGGCAATTCAAAAGGCTGGATTGAATATAATCCACAAAGTGATTTCACCAATGGCTTTGAGCCAGGTTGTGTTAAACGATGGTGAAAGTGATTTTGGAGCTGTAATCATTGATATGGGAGCAGGTCAAACAACTGCATCTGTTGTTCATGATCATAATTTGAAATTATCGACTGTTGATTTTGAAGGTGGAGATTATGTTACACATGATATTTCAGTCGTTTTAAATACAACAGTTGAAAATGCCAATCAATTAAAGCTTTATTATGGAAATGCATCATCAGCAAAATCTTCTAAGGAAGAAAATATTAATGTTGAAGTAGTTGGCAAGAGCGAACCAGTTATGATTTCGGAAGAGTATCTTTCTGAGATCATTGAAGCAAGATTGGAACAAATTTTTACAAGACTTCAAGCACCACTTGAGGATGCTGGTGCACTGTCTCTTCCTGGTGGTATTGTTTTAACAGGCGGAGTGGCTGCAACACCGAATATTGAAGATTTAGCTAAACGAATATTTGATGTGAAAGTAAGAAGCTATGTACCGACACAAATGGGTATGAGATATCCTTCATATTCACTAGGCTTAGGATTAGTTACTTATGCTTCGAGGTTGAATGATATTGGTGTGATTGCTGATAACGTTGTCAATGGTGCTGTTGTAAATCATAATCAACAAGTACCAAAGACACCTGTCAATCCAACACCTCAGCCACAGCAACCACAACAGCAGCCAAAGGAATCTGAGGAACAGGCTTCTGAGGAACCAAAACCGAAGAAAACGTCTAAACTCAAAGACTTTTGGAGTAAGTTTTTTGATTAATTAAAAAGAAAATTATAATAACAATTTAAACTAGGAGGAACTCCTTAATGGAATATACTTTAGACTCAACCAATAATAAGGGAGCGGTAATTAAAGTTATCGGTGTTGGTGGCGCCGGTGGCAATGCCGTAAATCGAATGGTGGAAGCAGGCATCAAAGGCGTGCAATTTATTGCTGCTAACACTGACGTTCAAGCGCTAGAAAGTTCTAACGCTGAAACAAAAATTCAATTAGGACCTAAATTGACTAGAGGGTTAGGTGCTGGCTCAAATCCCGAGGTTGGCCAAAAAGCCGCTCAAGAAAGTGAAGAAGCCATTAAAGAGGCCCTTGAAGGTGCAGATATGATTTTTGTTACTGCCGGAATGGGTGGCGGTACTGGTACTGGTGCAGCACCAATTGTTGCTAACATCGCTAAAGAAAGTGGTGCTTTGACAGTCGGAGTTGTAACACGTCCGTTTGCTTTTGAAGGTGCTAAGCGTTCTCGTTTTGCTGCCGATGGTATTACTGAACTTAAAAAAGATGTTGATACTTTGGTTATCATTTCTAACAGTAAATTACTTGAAATTGTTGATAAAAAGACTCCAATGGGCGAAGCTTTCAGTATTGCCGATGATGTTTTACGTCAAGGCGTTCAAAGCATTTCTGATTTGATTACCTCACCAGGATTTGTTAACTTGGACTTTGCCGATGTAAAGACAGTTATGTCTGATCAAGGTTCTGCTTTGATGGGTATTGGTACTGCCAACGGTGAAAACAGAATTACGGAAGCCACTAAGAAGGCTATTTCTTCTCCACTACTTGAAGTTTCAATTGATGGAGCAAAACAAGTTCTTCTTAATATTACTGGTGGCCCAGACTTGTCACTATTTGAAGCACAAGATGCAGCGCAAATTGTTTCCGAACAAGCCACATCTGATGTTAATATTATCTTTGGTACTTCCATTGATGATACTTTAGGTGATCAAGTTAAAGTTACTGTAATTGCTACAGGCGTTGAAAGTGAAGATAAGAAGCGTGAACCTTCAAGACGTCCATTAAACAATCCTAGAGCTACTTTGAACAATAATAATGCTCAACAAAAAGCTCCAGAACAAGCCAAGAAGCCAGAAACTTCTAATGACCCATTGGCTGATTGGGACATCAATCGTGATGCTTCTAAATCAAAAGACGTTACTGGTGAAAAAGGAGATTTTGAAATTTTCCAAAAACCAGAAACAATTGATTTGAGTGATGATGATGACGATTCAACTCCTCCAATCTTTAAACGTCGTAACAACAAATAAAGGGAGATTTTCTTATGGCATTTGAAAAGTTAAGCAGTTTTTTTGGAATTAATGATGAAGATGATCTTGAAGATAACAAGGTTGAAGCACCAGTCCAAAAAAATTATTCAAACAATGAAAAGGTCGTTTCTATGAGTGCTGCTAGTGAAAGCCGAAGTGCAGTCAACAGTAAGATTGCAATTTATCAACCAAGAGTTTACTCAGATGCAAAAGTTATTGCTAAACAACTTTTGAATAATAAAGCTGTGATTGTTAATTTCAACAATGTCAACGATGAACAATCAAAGAGAATCGTAGATTTCTTAACTGGTACTATTTTCGCTTTGAATGGCGAAATCAAACGTGTTGGAGAAAAGATCTTTCTTTGCACACCACCGAAGTTTGAAATCGATGGAAGCATACCAGATATAAACGAATAGTTAGTCGAGGAAAGATATGGATCGAATTTTAAGTGGATTACCATTTATTATTGGGACGGCATTTGAATTATACGAATTTATATTGTTCGTATACTGTTTAATGTCATTTATACCGTCACTTTATGGTTCTAGCTTTGGAAGGTTTGTGGCCTCTTTGGTTAATCCATTGTTAGATCTAATTAGAAAAGTTATTCCTACAACAATAGGATTTCTAGATTTTTCTCCAATAATTGCTATTATTTTAATTCAATTATTGCAGAAAGTGATATTTATGATAATTTAAAATGGAAAATAAAAATGGAGTCGCAGGTGGAGGCTATTTCCGGCCTGAAGAAAAGCCGTTTATTGATAAGATGAGCGATATTTTATTGAAGGCACAGACGATGTATACTCCGCAATTAACGGATTTTTTGAATTTACGAGAACAAACAATTTTAAATAATCTGATTAATAAGTATGATGATTTATTTGTACATTATTTTGGCGGTTATCATAATGCTGAAAGGGTCAGGGGAATTGTTGCTCCTGACTATTTTGTGCCCCAAGAATCAGATTATCAGGTATCAATGATTGAGATTCGCTATCCAGAGAAATTTGCTAATTTACATCATGGCCAGATACTTGGTTCATTAACTGGATCTGGTGTAGATCGTGATCGATTTGGAGATATAATCACTGACGGACAACATTGGCAATTTTTCATGTTTAAATCAATGGTTCCTTATATTGAGGAACAAGTGAAAAAGATTGGTCCATTTAAAGTTCATTTACTGGAAAAAGATTTTAAAGACTTGTTATTGCCGATGGATGATTCAACTGATGAAACAGTGAGTGTGCAATCACTACGATTGGATTCTATTATCGCTACGGTTTATGACATGTCACGACAAAATGCAAAAACTTTGGTCGAACATGGGCAAGTTCAAATTAATTGGGCTGTGAATAAAAATGCTAGTTCATTTATTACAATTACTGATACACTTAGTGTAAGAGGTTTTGGTAGAATAAGGATTAACGACATTTTAGGACGTACAAGAAATAATAAATATCTTCTTGGCGTCAATGTGATTAAGAAATAGGGGCGTGAAGTTATGGTATTGTCACCGGTAGAGATACATGATAAAGAATTTGATAGCAAATTTCGAGGCTATGACCGCGACCAAGTGAATGAATTTTTGAAGCAAGCAGCCCAAGATTATAATTTAGCTTTGCAAAAAAATGCTGAACTGGAAAAAGAACTTAAAGATACAACTGACCAATTGAAATATTTCACTGATATGAAAGATGCTTTGAATCAGTCGATTTTGGTAGCTCAAGAAGCGGCTGAAAAAGTTAAGACTGAATCAGAGCAAGAAGCTCAAATTATTGTGGAAGAATCACAAAAAAAAGCTCGTGATTTGTTGAATCAATCAACACAGAAGTCAAATCAGATTTTACAAGATGCTTCTGAAAGAGCTCGTCAGGTGACAATTGAAACCGATAATTTGAAAAAATCAGTTAATTCCTTTAGAAAAGGTTTGCAAGGAATGTTGCAACAACAACTTGATATGGTTGATAATCCAGAGTGGTCAAAACTTGATGATGGGACTTCAACTGAAAAATTGAAGGAAAAGGTTGGTGGACAAGGCTTTGACAGTGGTTCTAATGGTCATGCAGAACAGTCAAATTCTGAAAATCAACAAGATACGGTTTTCAAGAACGACCAAATGAATTATAATAACAATGTTCTAGAAGATCAGTCTGGTGAATCTTATACGATCAATCATCAACAAAATGAACCAACGTTTAATTTTAAAGATGATCAGACTAAGGATACTTCGAATAATTAAAAGACTTAGTACTTAAATGTTTGTTTTTTCAGCGAGCTAGTGTTGGTGTGAGACTAGCAAAACTATTTTAGGTATATCAACTTTTAAACAGTTTATGTAATTTACCAATAGGTGGTATAGCGAGAACTCGTCCTAGAATTGGATGAGTTTTTTTTATTTTAGAAGGGGTGAAAAGATGCGAGTAAAAGATACATTAAATTTAGGTAAAACTAAATTTCCAATGCGTGGTAATTTGCCAAACAAAGAAGCTGAATGGCAAAAGGCATGGGAAGATAACAAGCTTTATGAGCAAAGACAAAAATTAAACGAAGGTAAACCAACTTTTGAGTTGTTAGATGGCCCTCCATTTGCTAATGGAGATATTCATATGGGACATGCTTTGAATAAAATTTCAAAGGATATTATCGTTCGTTTCAAATCAATGAATGGTTTCCGTTCTCCATATGTTCCTGGTTGGGATACTCACGGTCTTCCTATCGAACAACAATTGGCTAAAAAAGGTGTTAAACGTAAGGAAATGTCAATGAGTGAATATCGTAAATTGTGTTACGAATTTGCTCAAGGTGAAATCAAGAAGCAAATGGCTGGCTTTAAGCGTCTAGGTATCTCTGCTGATTGGGATCATCCATACATTACTTATCAAAAAGAATTTGAAGAAGCCGAGATCAAAGTTTTTGGTGAAATGGTCGATAAAGGTTACATTTATCGCGGTAAAAAACCGGTTTATTGGTCACCTTCTTCAGAATCAACCCTAGCTGAAGCTGAAGTTGAATATAAAGATATCAAGTCACCATCTATTTTCGTTGCTTTCAAAGTACGTGATGGCAAAGGTGTAGTCGATAGTGATGCCTCATTTATCATTTGGACAACTACTCCATGGACAATTCCATCAAATGAAGCTATCTGTGTAAATCCTAAGTTTATTTACGCTGAAGTTAATGCTGACGGTAAAAAATACGTCGTTGCTCAAGAAAGAATTCAATTTGTTCAAGAACAACTTGGCTGGGAAAATGTTGAAATTTTGAAGACTTTCAAGGGTGCTGAACTTGAGGGCTTAACAGCTACACATCCATTCTATGATCGTGAATCACAATTGATTCTTGGTTTCCATGTTACTTTGGACGATGGTACTGGTTTAGTTCATACGGCACCTGGATTTGGTGCTGATGACTTTGTTGTTGGTATGAAATACAAGTTGCCTGTGTTCTCACCAATTGATGCTCAAGGTCGTTTTACTGATGAAGTTCCTGAATACCAAGGTGTCTTCTATGATGACGCTAATAAGATGATCACTGAACGTATGAAGGAAAATGGCTCACTTTTGAAATTGAGTTTCTTCACTCACAGTTATCCTCATGATTGGCGGACTAAGAAACCAGTTATTTTCCGTGCTACACCACAATGGTTTGCTTCAATTGATAAGTTTAGACAACAAATTCTTGACGCTATTGATAATATTGACTTTAAACCAGCTTGGGGTAAAACACGTCTTTACAATATGATTCGTGATCGTGGTGACTGGGTAATTTCCAGACAACGTGCTTGGGGTGTTCCATTACCAATTTTCTATGCTGAAAATGGTGATCCAATCATGACTAAAGAAACAGTTGACCATGTCGCAGAATTATTTGGTAAATATGGTTCTAACATTTGGTTTGAAAGAGATGCTAAGGATCTTCTTCCAGAAGGTTATACTAACCCAGGTTCTCCAAATGGTAAGTTTACTAAAGAAACTGACATTCTTGATGTTTGGTTTGATTCTGGATCGGTTCACGCTGCAGTTGCTAAACAACGTGATAATTTAACTTATCCAGCTGACTTGATTCTTGAAGGATCAGATCAATATCGTGGTTGGTTCAACTCAATGTTAGTAACTTCAATTGCTGCCTTTGGTCAAGCTTCTTACAAGTCATTGATGTCACAAGGATTCACTTTGGATAAGAACGGTGTCAAAATGAGTAAATCACTTGGTAACGTTATTGCACCTAGTGATATTGAAAGACAATTCGGTGCTGAAATTATTCGTCTCTGGGTAGCCTCAGTTGATTCAAGTTCTGATGTGTCAGTTTCAGTTGACTCGTTCAAGCAAGTTTCTGAAACATACCGTAAGATCAGAAATACTATCAGATTCATGTTAGCTAATACAACTGACTTTGATCCAAAGACTGATGCTGTTTCATATAGTGATCTTCGTCCAGAAGATAAGTACATCAAGGTTAAGTTGAATGACTTAGTTAAAAATGTTTTGGCTGATTATGACAAATATGATTTTGCCGATGTTGAAAAATCAATTGTCAGCTTTATCGTTAACGAGATGTCAACTTTCTACTTAGATTTTGCTAAAGATGTTGTTTACATCGATGCTGAAGATTCACATGCTCGTCGTTCGATGCAAACTGTTATTTACGACGTAGCTGTTAAGCTAGCTAAGATGTTGACACCAATCTTGCCACATACTATGGAACAAGTTTGGGATTACCTCAAAGAACCAGAGGATTACGTTCAATTAGCTGAAATGCCAGAGGTTGAAGATATTCCTGATCAAGCTGAGATTGAAAATGATTGGGAAATCTTTATGAACTTTAGAGACAATGTTTTGAAATCACTCGAGGTAGCTCGTGGTAATAAGATGATTGGTAAGTCACTTGAAGCCAAAGTAACGGTTCACCCTAGTGCTGACTTAAAGGCTGTTCTTGATAAAATCGATAGCAATTTTGGTCAATTATTGATTGTTTCTCAATTTGAGTTAACAGATCAAGAACTTAACGATGCTGACAAGTATGAATTAGCCGATGTGCTCGTTGAAAAGGCTCAAGGAGACGTTTGTCAAAGATGTCGTATGATTAAGACTGATGTTGGCAGTGACTCTGATTATCCAACATTCTGTGCTAGATGTGCTAAAATAGTTGCACAAGAGTATCCAGAAACAAAGTCAGAAGGCTTTGATGATTAGGAATGGTGAATAATGTTCACAGGTAAAATTGTTAGATTTAATAAAAATCGTGGTTTTGGGTTTATCAATAATGGCGAAGAAGATATTTTCTTTTTTGCGGACTCAATTCTCAATCGTAGTGACTTCTATATCAAAGAAGGACTAGTCGCTACTTTTGAAATTGCTCCAGGATACAAGGGACCACAAGCCGTTAATATAAATATCCAAAAAGAAGAAAGCGCTGAATAGTGCTTTCTTTTTCTTTGGCAGTGAGGAAGAAATATGGATGAACAAGTAAATCCAAGAAGATGGCTGATTTTAATTTCAGTTGGGATCTTCACATTGATGTCTACACTTGATGGCTCAATTGTAAATATCGCTTTACCGATTATCAGTAAGAATTTGAAGATCGGGATGAATATGGCTGAATGGGTTGTCTCAATTTATTTAGTCACGATTTGTATTTTTTTGTTAATGTTTGGAAAGATTGCTGATTCAATTGGAAAAATTAAAGTTTTTAAAATTGGTTCGATTACTTTTATCGTTGGCTCAGTTATTTGTGGATTAAGTAATAACCTCGTTTTATTGTTGATAGGTCGAGTTATTCAAGCAATTGGGGCTTCAATGGCGATGGCAACCAACAACGGCATTATTACCCAAACTTTTCCGAGAAGTGAACGTGGTTATGCTTTAGGTTATATTGGTTCATTTGTTTCGATAGGAGCTATTGCTGGACCAGGAATCGGTGGATTGATTTTAGGACATTTTCACTGGAGTTATATTTTTTGGATCAATATTCCCATTGGAATCGTGGCTTTAGTCTTAGGCTATGTTAATTTGCCAAAGCAAGAACCAAAAAATCCAGTTAAATTTGATAAAAAAGGTTTTATGGTGTATTTTGTAACTTTATTGTTATTCTTTGGCGCTGTTTTTATTGGACAAGCAGTTGGTTTTTCAAATCCTTATATTATTGCTGCATTTGTATTGGCAATTGTTTTCTTTTATTACTTTCTTCGTTTGGAAAAGAAAATTAGTGATCCAATGATTGAATTGCGTATTTTTAAAAATCATAATTTTACTTTAGGTTTAGTAGCAGGATTCTTCATTTTTGTAACAAATTTCTTTTTCAACGTTTTATCACCGTTTTACTTGCAAAATGCATTAGGAATTGCCGCATCGACAGCTGGTTATATTTTGATGGCTTTTCCATTAGTTCAAGTTGTAGTTGCACCAATTTCTGGTAAAATATCAGCAAAGGTCAATCCCATCTTATTAACGATAGTTGGTTTAACGGTGATTGAAATTGCTCAAATTGGCTATTTGTTCTTTAATCTACAGACTCAAATTTGGTTCATTCTTTTGTGTATCGGACTCAATGGGCTTGGCAACGGGCTCTTTCAGGCACCAAACAATACAATGATCATGAGTTCTGTTGAACCCAAAGATCTCGGGATTGCGGGTGGTTTAAATGCCTTGTCCCGTAATTTAGGTATGATAATTGGAGTATCCCTTTCGACCACTATTCTATTTTTGTCCATGAGTCATTTTTATGGAAAATCAGTCACAACGTATATTGATGGACGACCGGATATTTTTATTAAAGGAATGCGTGTTACAATGACATTTGCAGTGGTAATTTGTTTAGTTGCAATTTTGATGTCGGTAATTAGATTAATTAAGTCAGGAAGGTCCCAAAATGAATAAAGAAGATTCAAGATATTATGAAGCAGTAGTTGAAAAGAAAAGAATGTTTGGCGGTAAAATTTTTAATGTTGATGTCGAACAAGTGATTTTGCCAAATGGTATTCCTGATATTCGAGAAGTTGTTGAACATCATGGTGCAGTCGCAATTATTCCGTTTACTGATGATAATAAAATGATTTTTGTTAGACAATGGCGGACTCCTTTGGAACAAGAGACTTTAGAAATTCCAGCTGGTAAAATCGATTCGGATGAAGGTAGCGATTTGAAGGAAGTTGCCTTAAGAGAGATGAATGAGGAACTTGGTTTGACAACGGATAAATTGGAAAAAATCACCGCTTTCTTCGCTAGTCCGGGTTATTCTAACGAAAAATTAACAGTATTTAAGGCTACTGATCTACAAAAAGTTGAATTCAAACGTCCTTTGGATGCTGACGAATTTTTGAATGTTGAAGAGTTAACTTTAGAAGAAGCAAAAAAACAAATTAAAGCTGGAGTTATTTGTGATTCTAAATCGATCTATGCGGTAACTTATTGGGAATTATTACAAGCAAAGGAAAAATAAATGTTCTCGAAAATAAAAGACTTTTATCACTCAAAGGTTAAGAAAAATCAGCCACAATCAGTCATGCGAGCTGATCAAGTCGAAAAGCAACAGCAAAAATATCGGCAGCAACAACGAAAAGCGGCTGAAAATGCCTATGCTCAAGAACATCCGGAGCAAATTTTAGAAGAAAAAACACGAGTTTTTGAGTATAAGACTAATCAATTGAAAAAAAAGCTAAATATTGCCATCATTACAGTATTCGGCTTAATTATTTTGGTATTTTTAATATTATTTTTTATTTAAGGAGTAAAGTATGAAAATTGGCGTAATCGTTCCCATGGAAGAGGAAATTAAATTAATGAAAGAATCTTTAACGGATATTAAAAAAGATTCAGTAGCTGGAGTAGATATTACTATTGGTAATTATAAAAATCATCAAGTTTATCTAGCTCAAAGCGGTATTGGTAAAGTCCAAGCGGGAATGACGACGACAATTATCAATGACCGTTATCAACCAGATTTTGTGGTTAATACGGGTTCAGCTGGTGGCATCGGAACTGGTTTAAAAATTGGAGATGTAGTAATTTCTGAAAAATTAGCTTATCACGATGTTGATGCAACTGGTTTTGGTTACAAAGTTGGTCAATTACCTCAACAAGACTTGTATTTTGAGGCAGACCCTACTTATGTCAAGAAAATTGCTGCTGCCGCAGAACGTACCGGATTAACTCATCATGTTGGTTTAATTGTCAGTGGAGACCAATTTATTGACGCAGCTGAAAAAATTGCTACAATTAAAAAGTCGTTCCCAGATGCTTTAGCATCTGAAATGGAAGGCGCAGCTGTGGCTCAAGTCTGTGCACAATTCAAGACACCATTTGTTGTTATTCGTTCAATGAGTGATGTTGGTGACGAAAATGCTAGTGTAAACTTTGACGAATTTGTTCTACAAGCCGGACGCAAATCAGTAACAATGTTATTGAACTTTTTAGACCAAGAATAGAGGGGATTTATTGTGGCATTTGTTTATTTAGATAATGCCGCTACAACACCAATGGCTACATCTGTAGTCGATGTTATTAGCGATCAAATGGCGCATAATTTTGGTAATGCATCTGCAACCAATTATTTTGGACGTCAAGCTCGTAAAGTGTTAGATGAAAGTCGACACGTGATTGCACAAAGTATCAATGCTAAGGATTCAGAAATTGTCTTTACTAGTGGTGGTACTGAAAGTGACAATACGGCCGTGATCGAAACGGCTTTGTCACGCCAAAAATTGGGTAAACACATCATTACGACTGCTATTGAACATGAAGCTATTTTGAAACCAATGGCTTATTTGGAATCACTAGGTTTTGAGATTACCTATTTGAAACCAAATAAACGTGGTGAAGTAACAGCTCAACAAGTTAAAGATGCTTTACGCGATGATACAATTTTAGTTTCAATCATGTATGGTAATAACGAGGTTGGATCAATGAATCCAATCAAGGAGATCGGTGAACTTTTAAAAGATCACCAAGCCTTTTTCCATACGGATGCCGTACAAGCTTTTGGAATGGAAGATATTGATGTAAAAGCTGAACATATTGACATGTTGTCGACCTCAGCACACAAGATCAATGGACCAAAATTCATTGGTTTCTTGTATATTAATGATGACATTCATATTCCATCCTTTATTAAAGGTGGAGATCAAGAGACTAAACGTCGTGCTGGAACGGAAAATGTACCGGCAATTGCGGGTTTTAGTAAAGCTGTGCAATTGTTGACTCCAGAAGTTAAAGAAGAACGTCAAAATCGTTATTTTGGCTTTAAACAAAAGATTCAAGCAATTTTAAAAGAAAATAATATTGCTTTTGAAATCAACGGACCAACTGATAAACATGCGCTCAATCACGTTATGAACTTGTATTTACCAGGAGTTGATCGTGGAGTTTTATTGACAAGACTTGATTTGGAAGGATTTGCCATTTCTGGTGGATCAGCATGTACAGCAGGAAGTCTAGAACCATCACACGTCTTGGTGGCTATGTTTGGTGAGGATAGTCCTAAGATCAATGATTCAGTACGAATTAGTTTTGGTAAAGATAATACAGAAGCTGAAATTGTTAAATTCGCTAATAAATTAGTTGAAATCGTTTCTGACTTGACTAATCAATAATTATTATTCAAACTTATCTTATGATTACTGATAAGGGATGATAAATATGGATAAAAAACAAGCTCAAGTATTAGGGGATCAAGAAGTTTATACTTTAAGCCCTGATGTAAAACGTTATTCATTGATGGATAGTGGTTTTATGGAAACTAATAAAGGTGGGTTCCGTTTGGAACATCCTTTGAATGGAACTTCTCCATATGCAGCCAGATTTTATCTAAAAGCCATCGTCAATAAGGACTTAGATAGTTTAAAATTGTCGATTACCGATAAAAGTGGGATGCACAATATTAATATATTTAAATTAAAAGATTCAGAAGCAGAGATTAACGATTATCGTTATTTAATGAACTTTCTGAAAGAAAAAAACGTATTAGCAAAATAAATGAGGTTTTAAAATGGAAAATAAGAAGAAGCGTGTTGTAGTAGGTATGAGTGGTGGCGTTGATTCGTCGGTAAGTGCACTTCTTTTGAAACAACAAGGTTATGAGGTTATCGGAGTTTTCATGAAGAATTGGGATGATTCTGATGACTCCGGTGTATGTACTGCAACTGAGGATTACGAGGATGTTGCTAAGGTTGCCAATAAGATTGGTATTCCTTACTACTCAGTTAATTTTGAAAAAGAATATTGGGATCGCGTTTTTGAGTACTTCCTTGATGAGTATCGTAAGGGTAGAACTCCAAATCCTGATGTTATGTGTAACAAGGAAGTTAAATTCAAGGCTTTCTTAGACTACGCAAATAAGTTAAACGCTGACTATATTGCCATGGGTCACTATGCACAATCATTCCGCGATGACAATGGTGTTGTTCATTTGTTACGTGGTGGTGATGCTAACAAGGATCAAACTTATTTCTTGAGTACTGTTCAACAAGACCAGTTGCAAAAAGCAATTTTCCCAATTGGTGGTATGCAAAAGTCAGAGGTTCGTCGTATTGCCCAAGAGGCTGGTTTGGCAACTGCTAAGAAGAAGGATTCAACTGGTGTATGTTTCATCGGTGAGAGAAACTTCCGTAAGTTCTTGAGTGAGTTCTTACCTGCACAACCTGGTAAGATGATGACACCTGATGGTGAGATCAAGGGTGATCATGCTGGTTTGATGTACTACACGATCGGTCAAAGATCAGGACTTGGAATTGGCGGTAACGGTAAGTCAAACGAGCCTTGGTTCGTAGTTGGTAAGGATATGAGTAAGAATATCCTTTATGTAGATCAAGGATATGACAATCCTAGACTTTATGCTGATCATCTTGATGCTTCAGATTTGTCATTTATCACAGGTCTTGACTATGGTGATACTTTCCATGCTACAGCTAAGTTCAGATATCGTCAGCAAGATACTGGCGTTACAGTTCACGTCTTAGACGGTGGCAAGGTCAGTGTTGAGTTTGATAACCCAGTTCGTGCAATTACACCTGGACAAGAAGTTGTCTTCTATGATGGCGAAGAGTGTCTCGGTGGCGCTACAATTGATGCTGCTTATATGGCAGAAAAGAAATTACAATATATTTAAAACTAAATCTAACTAAATTCAACTTAACGCGAATGGCACCGGGTAATCGTTTTTGATTATCCGGTGCTATTTGCGTTAATGATTGAATGATCCTTTTATGGCTGTTCTACTCTCTGTTTTTCATCTGACTTGAAAAAAGCAATGAAAAAACCGATAATTGTACTTAATTAACTTTGTAAGGTGAGAAGAAAAAATGGATTTGTATTTTGTCAGACACGGTAAGACTCAATGGAATTTAGAGGGGAAATATCAAGGTGGTCATGGTGATTCACCGCTTTTGGATGAAAGTTTACATGATATCAGTTTGTTAGCGAAACGTTTAAAAAATGTTGAAATCGATCATATGTATACTAGCCCGTTGCCACGGGCAAAAACGACTGCTGAAACGTTGATCAAAGATTTACATCGTTCGATTGACTTGTCAGTTGTTGATGGTTTGCGTGAATTCGATTTAGGTATTATGGAAGGCCGAAAGTTTTCCGAGTTGGAACTAGAAATGCCAGAGGTTATTTATGCTTTCCGCAACGAACCAAAAGATTATGATTATAGTTTGATTCGTGGTGAATCATTTGAACAAGTTGCTAAAAGAACTACTGAAGCGGTCAAAGATATCGTTAGTGAAAATAATGGTCAGGGAAGTATCGTAATTGTCAGTCACGGGGCCGCTTTAGTGACATTGATTCAATCACTTTTGGGTACTGATATTGAGAATATCCGTAAAGATGGTGGTCTTTCAAATACGAGTTTGACTCATTTACAATATAAAGATGGTCAATATAAATTGATCGAATGGAACGAAACGGGTTATTTACATAAAAAACTTGAAAGTTCGGATACAATTTGAGGTTATAAATGGACAGAGAAGCAGAGAAATTATTTAATCAAAATAAAAAAGAAGCAGCGATTAAACTCTTGGTAGCCGATTTAAATAAAGATGCTCATCAGTTGCCAAAAATTTTACAATTGTCTACTTACTTGGTTCAAGCTGGTGACTTAGAACAGGCTGAAGAATTACTAGCTAGAGCTTTAGAGATGTTTAAGAATAATCAGGATTTACTTTATAATTTAGGAAATGTCTACTATTTAGCGGATAAATTTGATAAGGCTAATCAAATTTTTAAAGATTTGGTCGATGATAACTATGCTTTTGAAGCTTATTTCATGTTGGCTAAGACTTTGGATCAACAAGGAAAACGTCAATTGGCAGTGATGTACGCATTGACTGCGGTTGAAAAAGCCCCTAAGGATTTACAAGCTAATGAGTTATTAGCCGATTTATTGCTTGCTAACGGCAATTTCAAGGAGTCATTGGGATTTTATCAACAAGCTAATAAAATCAAGCCAGAGGCCAAGCATTACTTTAATATGGCATTGTGTGCGATGAATCTGAAACAGGATTATCAATCGTACTTGAACGAATCAAAAGAATTAGATGAAGATTATTATTTGAAACATGAAAAGAAATTAGCTGATCTGCAAGAATTCATCAAACAAGGGGATAGCAATGACGAGTGATAAACAATACTTTGTCGGTACCGTTAAAGCCATTTTTTTTGAAAATCCTGAAAATCTTTTTAAAATTTTTACGATCAAAATAAAAAAGACTAATACTGACTGGGATGCTTCGGATATTGTTGTTACGGGTAGTTTTGGTGAAATTTCTGAAGAAGAAGAGTATCGTTTCGAAGGCCATATGGTCGACCATCCTAAATATGGAAAACAATTTCAAGCTGATTCATATAAACGGAGTTTGCCAAGTGGTCGTAAAGAATTGATCAGTTTCTTTTCTAGTGATGAATTCCCTGGTATTGGTAAGAAAAAGGCCGAGAAAATTGTTGATAAATTAGGTAATAATGCCATCGAGAAAATTTTACAAGATCCTAATGCGTTAGATTTCCTGAAATTAGGTGAAGAGAAAACCAAGATGATCGTTGACCAGATTTCGGCCAATCATCAGACAGAACAAGTGCTGTATCAGTTGAACAATTATGGCTTTGGAGCAACTTTGAGTGCACGTATTTTTCAAAAATATGGTGTCCAAACATTAGAAAAATTAACAGAAGATCCTTACCAATTAGTTTTGGATGTTAAAGGAGTTGGTTTTAAGAGAGCTGATGAATTAGCTAAGAAATTAGGTATCACTGGTGACGATCCACGAAGAATCAAGGGTGCTTTAATTCAGATGGTCAGTTTGATGATCAATGAAACTGGCGATACGTATGTTTCAGGAACCGAGTTGATCAAACGGGTTAGCAGTGTTCTAAATGCCAATTCGACACCAGATTTAGATAAAAAATTACTTACAGGCTTGAAAAAATTAGTGAATGATGGTGTTTTTTTAGTAGAAGATGGTCGCGTTTATGACAAGACTTTATCTGATAGTGAGTGGTCGATTGCTCAATCTTTAAAAATGATCACTGATACTTTCAAGGAAGTACCATTTAGTTTAAAAGCACTTCGTAAAGAGTTAAAACACATTGAAAAAAATTTCAAGGTACAATATGACGAGTCACAACAAAAAGCAATCGAACAATCTTTGACACATCCGATCTTTCTTCTAACAGGTGGTCCGGGAACCGGAAAGACGACTATCATCAATGCAATCGTTTCAGCATATGCGAGGTTAAATGATGCGACTTTAGATCCATCTTCAGAAGATTATGCAATTGCTCTGGCAGCTCCTACAGGACGAGCAGCTAAACATATGGGAGAATCAACTGGATTACCAGCAATGACGATTCATCGTCTGTTAGGTCTGACAGGTACAGAAGATGATGAATATGCTGAACCGACTTTGGATTGTAAGTTGTTGATCATCGATGAAATGTCGATGGTGGATACAAAATTATTTAAAACTTTAATTGAAGCCGTTCAACCGGGTACACAAGTAGTTTTAGTAGGTGATAAGGATCAATTACCTTCAGTTGGACCAGGACAGGTTTTCTCCGATTTAATTAACAGTGATGCTTTTCCGACAACAATTTTAAAGGAAATTCATCGACAAGACGAAGATTCAACTATTATTCAATTGGCACATGATATAAACGAAGGAATCGTTGATGAAACAATTTTTCAAAATAAAGCAGATCGTAGTTTCATTGGCTGCAATAGTCGTAACGTACCAGATGTCTTGTCACAGATTATTAGTAAATCAAGTGACAAAGGATTCGATATTGCTGATGTGCAAGTTTTAGCACCGATGTATCGTGGACAAGCGGGAATTGATAATCTGAACGTCGTGATTCAAAATGTTGTGAATCCAATGGGACCAAAGCGAAAAGAGGTTTCCATTGGTAACACGAATTATCGGATCAATGATAAAGTTGTTTATTTGGTCAATTCCCCAGAAGAAAATGTCTTCAATGGTGAAATTGGCAAAATTATTGGAATTCTTTTGGCCAAGGAAAATACGGATCACGTTGATAAATTAGTCATTGATTTTGATGGCAATGAAGTCACGTTAGATCGAAAAGACTGGGTCAATATCTCTCTAGCTTACTGTACGTCGATTCATAAGGCACAAGGTTCTGAGTTTGAAATGGTGATTTTACCATTAGTCAATGAGGAATCACGCATGTTAAGGCGAAATCTTTTGTATACAGCTGTAACTAGATCAAAACGGTTATTGATCATGGTAGGAGACCGCAGTGCGTTTGAACGTTCGATCAAGGATCAATCTAATGAACGTCAGACAACATTAAAAGAACGAATCTTTTCGACTTTTAAAATTAAACAAAAACCCAAAACAGTCGAACCAGAAAAAACTGTTCAAGATTATCGATTAACGTTAGATATGATTATGAATAATTCAATCAGTCCAATGATAGGGATGGAAAATGTAACGCCATTTGATTTTATGAAATAAAAAATGCTTAAAATTAGCAATTTGCTAGTTTTAAGCGTTTTTTAGTTTGGTTCGATGGGTAACCAAAATTGATGTTGACTAATTTGAAAATGAAAGTCAAATTCATGTTGACCTAATTCTTCTCCATCCATCTGCCCGTGTTGAGCAGTGTAGTTTTTCAGACTAAAATGTTGTTCTTCGATGTGCCAGACATTCTTATCTTTTAAATGAGATCCATCAGTCAGTAGTTTGATCATTAATTTGACAAATGTTAAACCAGTGATCTTTTTAACCACGACTAAATTCAAATGGTGGTTAAAAGGTGTTGCTGTCGGATCAATCGCAAAGCCACCACCAAAATAAGGATGATTCGTTGCAACTACGATGTAAGCATCTTTAAAGTGTTTGTGATGCGAATTTTCGACATCTAGGCCAAAGGATTTTTGTTTCTTAATTACTTTCAATAAATTAGTAAAGTAAGATAATGTCCCTAATCCTAAGTTATTCAACAATTCCTTACGTTCAGAATGATTCGTGTAGTAGACCGTACTAGCATCAAAACCGATTCCAATATTATTAATAAAATAATGGGAAAATTTTGTTCCCGAAACTTGCCCAACATCAATCACGCGAGGTTGTTTTAGTGACAAAATTGCTTGCATCAAAATGACAGGATCTTTAATCTTCATCTTAATACCACGGCAAAAATCATTTCCTGAACCGCCAGGAATATAACCTAAGGCTGTATTTGGATAATTAGAATTTTTGACACCATTAACAGCTTGATTGAGCGTACCATCGCCGCCAATGACGACGATCTTTGTTTGTGGTCGATTTAGATCAGCAATTTGCTTAGCAATTCGAAAGCCATCCCCATCACATTTGGTTAAATGGACTTCATAATAAATTTTTTCTGACTGTAAAAAGTCAGTAACTTTTTGACAAGCACGTTTAGCGCGTCCATTGCCGGCATGATGATTTAAAATTATTTCGATTTTTTCCATTTTTGAGACCCTTAAATAAAAAAAGTAGATCAATTGATCTACTTTAAAATTAAATTTAGATTGAAGTACCAATTAACATTGGTAAGATGACAGGATTTCTTTCTGTACGTTTGTACAAGAATTCTTGTAATCCTTCAATGATAACACGTTTTAATACTGCTTCTGTAACTTTTGTATCTTCGTCATCAAATGCGTTTTTGATAAGATGGAAGACACGTTTTTGAGCTTGATTGATTAACTCTCCAGATTCACGCATGTAAACAAAACCGCGTGATAAGATATCTGGACCAGCTAAGACAATATGTTTTTGATAGTCAATTGTTGCCACGACGACAACCATTCCTTCTTCGGAAAGAACCTGGCGATCATGAATTACTACATTGCCAATATCACCGACACCTTTACCATCGACATAAACATCGCCAGCAGGGAAGTGACCAGCAACTCTAGCATTGTCTTTCGTCAAGGCTAGTACGTCACCATTTTCAAGTAAGAATGAATGATCTTGAGGTACGTCACATAATTCAGCTAATTCAGTGTGAATCTTTAACATCCGATATTCACCATGAATTGGCATAAAGAACTTAGGCTTCATCAAACGTAACATTAACTCTTGTTCTTCTTGACCACCGTGACCGGAAGCATGGATATTATTAACTTTACCATGAATTACTTCGGCACCAGCTTCGGAAAGTTGGTTGATCAAATGGTTAACACTGATTGTGTTACCAGGAATTGGGTTACTTGAAAAGATAACCGTGTCACCTGGTTGAATTGTGATCTGTCTGTGAGTACCATTAGCAATCCGACTCAAAGCAGCTAATGGTTCACCTTGAGAACCAGTACATAAGATTAAGGTTTCGCTAGCTGGTGTTTGATTTAGAGCATGTGGATCGATCAACATATCATCAGTTATGTTCAAATAACCTAGTTCACGACCGTTTTCAATGGCTTGTTCCATACTTCGTCCAAAAACGGCAATCTTTCGACCTTGTTGAATAGCGGCATCGACAGCTTGAGAAATACGATAAATATTTGAAGCAAAAGTAGCAAAAATGATTCTGCCACTGATAGTTTCAAATATTTGATGAATCGTCAAACCAACTGAACGTTCAGACTTAGAAAATGTTGGGATTTCGGCATTAGTACTATCTGACAAGAGACAGAGAACACCTTTTTGTCCCAACGCAGCCATCTTTTGAAGGTTAGGTGATGGCAAACCGGCAACTGGTGTCAAATCAAATTTAAAGTCACCTGTTTCAACGATAATTCCTTGAGGTGTATGGACGGCAACACCAAGTGTATCTGGAATTGAGTGAGTTGTTCTAAAGAATGAAACGCTTGTCTTAGGGAATTTGATAACATCGTCTTCATGTAAGACATGCATTTCAGTCGTTCTGAGTAATCCATGTTCTTCCAATTTACCCTTGATCAATGCACATGCTAATGGACCGGCGTAAATAGGGATATTTGGAAGTTGTTGTAGTAAATAAGGAATACCACCAATGTGGTCTTCGTGACCGTGGGTAATAAATAGACCTTTGATCTTATCCTTATTTTCTACTAAGTAACTATAATCGGAAATGACATAGTCAATTCCGAGGAGTTCGTCTTCTGGAAATTTAATACCAGCATCGATCACGATTAATTCATCTTGATACTGAACTCCGTACATATTTTTACCGATTTCACCAAGGCCCCCGATGGCAAAAACGGCAACTTCATTATTTTTAACTTTAAATGACATTAACTAAAACTCCGTCAATTTAAAGTCAGGGCTCTTCTTTTCGTACTCAAGGTGCTTTTCATCGAGTTCCTGAATAAATTCAATGTTGTAATCAGTATTTTTTTCAACAGCGTCACGCACTGCAATACTTGATTCAGCATCCATATAGAGTGAATGTGTAAATTCACGACGGGGGTTATCTAGTTCGCTTGTTTGATATAAAACTTTGTAAATCAATATAAATTGCTCCTTTAATTGTATTAAATGAAACAGGTCAGTCTCATTTGTCTTTTTTCTAGTCCATTTGTGCATTAATCAATAGATAGCACAATTCTACCATATATAAGAAAGTAAGTATACTTTGCCACTATTAGGAAATAACGACTGTACTTGGATCAAGTGTGAATGGTTCTTTCTTATTGATCTTGTCATAGTATAAGTGACCATTTAGATGATCGATTTCATGTTGGCAGACGATAGCAGGATAGCCCTTAACACGTAATGTTTGTGAGTTCCCTTCAAAATCATCATATTTAATAGTAATTCGATCAGCTCTTGGTACGAAACCAGGAACATCTTTGTCAACTGAAAGACAACCTTCACCTTCAGAAAGGGCAGCTCTTTGAACTGAGTTTCTTACGATAACTGGATTGATCAAAGTGATTTTTAAAAGTGGCTTGTCAGGATCTTCTTCATTTGGAACGAGGACTGAAGCCATCATTTCTGAAACGCCAACTTGGGGAGCAGCTAAACCAACTCCGGCTCTTAATTGATGCTTTTCAGCATATTCTTCATCTTGACTCTTAACGAGATATTCCATCATATTAGCAGCTAAGGCCTTATCTTCATCACTCAATGGGAATTTAACGTCTTGGGCGACTTTTCTTAGTACGGGATCGCCATCACGGACGATATCTTTCATAAAATACATAGTTTCCTCCGAATGTTTAATTGTTTAAAAATACTTCAGTATTTCTATTATAGATTATTTTTCTATAAAAATAGTAGGATTTGAAAAAAAACATTCAGATTGTCTTGAAAAAGCGGTTCCAGTTATAGGTATTTTTGCCTATATATTCCATATCATGATAAAATAATAAGCGTATATGTTATCGGTTTCATTATGATGCATAAATAAATGCTACTGGAGGTTTTTTATGAAATTAATTGATTTTGGCGTACGGGAAGATGAAAAGAAATACATTCAAGAATGGTCAAAAGAAAACGATATCGAAGTAAAGATCGTTTCGGATCTATTAACACCAGAGACTGTTCAGTTGGCAAAAGGCTATGACGGTATCGTTGCTTATCAACAATTGCCATATGATGAGAAAATTTTTGACACTATGAATGAATTTGGAATTCATGTTTTGTCATTACGCAATGTAGGGGTGGATAACGTACCTTTTGATGCATTAAAGAAGAATCAGATCCGTTTAACAAATGTTCCTAGCTATTCACCAGAAGCAATTGCTGAATATTCAGTAACTGGTTTGATGGCTTTGTTGAGAAATATGAAACATATGATTAGAAAAATCGATACACATGATTTTAGATGGGCTCCAGATATTGGTAGAGAACTAAATGAATTGACTGTTGGGGTAGCTGGAACTGGAAGAATTGGTCGAGCCGCAATAAAAATTTATCAAGGTTTTGGAGCAAAAGTCATCGCATACGACAAATTTCACAATCCTGAAATCGAAAAACAAGGACTCTATGTTGACGATTTAGATACACTCCTCAAAGAGTCTGATGTAGTGACACTACACATTCCAAGTCTTGGTAAAGGACACACTTTGATCAATGAAGATTCGATCAAAGAAATGAAAGATGATGCAATCGTCGTTAATACTGCTCGTGGTGATTTGATCGATACTAAGGCGCTTTATGAAGCCGTTGCATCAGGAAAACTTTATGGAGCCGTACTTGATGTTTATGAAAATGAAGTTGGAATCTTCAATTCTGATTTGAGTGAAAATGGACTTTCCGATGAATTATTGGATAAAGTCATCAAGAGTCCAAGATTTATTTTGACACCACATATTGCATTTTACACAACAAAAGCTGTCAAAAATATGGCCACGATTTCATTAAATTCAATGGTACAAGAATTGAAGAATGGAACCTCAGAAAATGAAATAAATTTGGATAAATAGTGACTAGATTCACAAACTTTATAAAAAATTTAATAACGAAAAGAATGCCTAAATGACTTGTTTTTTGGCTGATCAATGATAGACTAAAAATATATGAAAGCCCTTACAGATTCACAAGGGATTAGTTTTTATGAAAGGACTGTGGAGAATGGCAAATAAACCAATTGTTGATTTTGAAGCAATTAAAAATAACTTATCGAATGTTTCAAAACCAATTCAAATTTTGAATGAAAATGCTGAAGTTGTAGATCAAGAAATCTTTGATTCATTTTCAGATGATGATTTAGTTGAGTTTATGAAAAAGATGGTATGGGAGCGTGCTTTGCATGAGCAAACAATGAACTTTTCACGTCAGGGACGCATGGGATTCTATGCACCAACTGAAGGTGAAGAAGCTTCCGAAATGGGGACCGTCTTAGCAATGAAGACAAACGATTACTTGTTACCAGCATATCGTGATGTTCCACAATTGATTCAACATGGGGCTACTGTTACTGAAGCTTATCTTTGGTCACGTGGCCATGTTGTAGGTAATAAATTTAAGGCTCGTTCAATGATGCCACAAATTATCATCGGTGCTGCATATGCAGAAGCTGCCGGTGTTGGTTTGGGAATTAAGAAGAGTGGAGAAAAAGATGCCATTGCCTTCACTTACACAGGTGATGGTGGTACTTCACAAGGTGATAGTTACGAAGGGATGAACTTTGCTGGTGCTTTCCAAGCTCCCGTTTTGTTTATTGTTCAAAATAATGGCTTCGCTATTTCAACACCTCGTGCTAAACAAACTGCTGCTCCAACACTTGCTCAAAAAGCAGTTGCTGCTGGTATTCCAAGTGTCCAAGTAGATGGAATGGATATTTTGGCTTGTTATGCTGTTGCCAAAGCTGCACGTGATTATATGGTGGCTGGAAATGGTCCAGTTATGATTGAAACATTGACTTATCGTTACGGTGCTCACTCAAGTGCTGGTGATGATCCTAAACGTTACAGAACTAAGGCTGAAGAACAACCTTGGTTTGATAAAGATCCATTGATCAGAATGAGAAAAGTTCTAGAGGATAAGGGTCTATGGTCTGAAGAAAAAGAAGACCAATTAGTTGATGAATATAAAGCTTCATTTAAAGAAGCAATCAAAGAGGCTGATGCAGTTCCTGCCGAAAAGGTTTCTGACATGTTGAAGCGGACATTTGAAATTCCAACTCCAGAAATGAAGAAAGAAATCGCTAAATTTGAAGCAAAGGAGTCGAAGTAAAAATGGCTAAGAAAACTTATATTCAAGCAATTACAGACGCCTTAGACATTGTTCTTGAAGATGATCCAAAAACTTTGATCTTTGGTGAAGACGTTGGTAAAAACGGTGGTGTATTCAGAACTACTCAAGGCCTACAAGACAAGTATGGTGAAGAAAGAGTTTTTGATACTCCACTAGCTGAATCAGGAATTTTAGGATTAGCTACAGGTTTAGGTTTAACTGGTTGGCGTCCAATTCCAGAAATTCAATTCATGGGCTTTTCTTTTGAAGCAATGGACCAAATTGCTGGACAAGAAGCACGGATGCGTTTCCGTTTTGATGGATTGAAGACTTCTCCAATTACCATTCGTACACCTTATGGTGGTGGTACTCATACCGCTGAAATGCATGCTGATAATTTGGAAAACTTCTTTACAGGTGTTCCAGGATTACGTGTTGTCATGCCAAGTAACCCATATGATGCTAAAGGTCTATTGATTTCATCAGTTGAAAACAATGATCCAGTATTATTTATGGAAAATCTAAAGTTGTATCGTTCAATGAAAGATGATATTCCTGATGGCAAATACACAGTTCCATTGGATAAAGCTAATGTCGTTCGTGAGGGTAACGATATTACTATCGTCGCTTATGGTGCTGAAGTTAACGAAGCTATCAAAGTAGCTGACAAATTAGCAGAAAAGAATATCTCAGTTGAAGTTATTGATTTAAGAACAGTGTCACCAATTGACAATGAAACAATTTTCAAATCTATTGAAAAAACTCATAAAGTTGTTATCGTTCAAGAAGCCCAAAAAATGGCAGGTGTTGGAGCTCAAGTAGCTTCAGCAATTGCCGAAGAAGCGGTTCTTTCTCTTGATGCACCAATTGGTAGAGTTGCTGCTCCAAATAGTGTTTATCCATTTGCTCTAGGTGAAGACATTTGGATTCCACGTGCAGACGAAATTGAAGAAAAAGTAAATGAAATCCTCAACTACTAATTAATCGAAGGAAGGGAATCCAACTATGGCTTATAAATTTAAATTACCAGAATTAGGCGAAGGGATGGCCGAAGGTGAAGTTTCAAGTTGGCTAGTTAAAGAAGGAGACACAGTTAAAGAGGATGACTCCTTAGTTGAAATCCAAAATGATAAATCTGTTGAAGAATTACCTTCACCAGTTTCTGGTACTGTAAAACAAATCATTGCCAAAGAGGGCGACACCGTTGAAATTGGTGATACTTTAATCGTTATTGACGATGGTTCTCCTGATACAGATGACGATGAACCAGCCAAAGCAGATGATAAGAAAGAAGAAGCACCTGCAAAGGCAGAAGAGAAGACTGAAGAAAAGGCAGCTGCAGGTCCTGCAACAGGATCAGCTAATACAAATTACTTAGCAATGCCTTCAGTTCGTCAATACGCTCGTGATAAGGGTGTTGATCTTTCACAAGTTACTCCAAGTGGGAAACACGGTCAAATTACTAAAGCCGATGTTGACTCATTTAATGGAGCAGAGGCTCCAAAGGCAGTTGCTAGTGCTTCTGCACCAGTAGCTCCAGCTGCAGAACCAAATAAAGTTACACCTTATGTTTCAGCTACACCAGAATTAGAAACACGTGAAAAGATGTCAATGACTAGAAAAGCTATTGCTAAGGCTATGCTCAATAGTAAACGCACCGCTCCACACGTAACTAGTTTTGATGACGTCGAAGTAAGCGCTTTGATGGCTAATAGAAAGAAGTACAAGGCACTTGCTGCTGACAAGGGAATTCACTTAACATTCTTGCCATACATTGCTAAGGCTTTAGTAGCTGTTTTGAAAGCTTATCCAGAACTCAATGCCTCGATTGATGATTCAACAGAGGAAATTGTTTACAAACATTACTACAACATTGGTATTGCTACGAATACTGAACATGGACTTTACGTTCCAAATATTAAGAACGTTGATTCTAAAGGTATGTTTGAAATCGCTAAAGAAATCACTGAGAACTCACAAGCTGCTTATGACAACAAGTTGAGTCACGACAAGATGAGTGGCGGTTCAATTACTATCAGTAACGTTGGTTCTATCGGTGGTGGCTGGTTCACACCAGTTATCAATTACCCAGAAGTTGCAATTTTAGGTGTTGGTAAGATTGCCAATGAACCTTATGCTGACGAGGATGGCAACATTCAAGTAGGTAAGATGTTGAAGTTATCATTGAGTTATGATCACAGACTAATTGATGGAGCTTTGGCACAAAATGCTTTGAATCTATTGAAGAAATTGTTGCATGATCCAGATTTGTTATTAATGGAGGGCTAGATTAACATGGCAGAGAATGTAATAGAAAAAGATACCGTTATTATTGGTTCCGGCCCTGGTGGTTATGTTGCAGCAATCAGAGCTTCAGAATTAGGACAAGATGTAACGATTATTGAAAAATCAGATACCGTTGGTGGTGTTTGTTTGAACGTTGGTTGTGTACCTTCGAAGGCTTTGATTACAGCCGGACACAGATTACAACAAGCTAAAGATTCATCAACTTATGGTATTTCAACGAGTGACGCAACAATCGACTTTACCAAGACGCAAGCTTGGAAAGATGAAAAAGTTGTTGCCAGAATGACAAATGGTGTACAAATGCTTTTGAAGAAACACCACGTTGAATTGATCAATGGTGAAGCTTATTTAGACAGTGACACACAACTTCGTATCATGCCTAGTGGCGAAAGACAATTCATGGATAATGGCGGTGGTCAAACTATCAAATTTAAGAATTTGATTTTGGCAACTGGTAGTCGTCCAATTGAAATCAGAGGATTCAAATTCCAAGACCGTGTAATCGACTCTACTGGCGGTTTGAACTTGAAAGAAATTCCTAAGGAATTTGTCATCATTGGTGGAGGATATGTCGGAACTGAATTGGCTGGTGCTTATGCTGACCTTGGTTCACACGTTACAATTCTTGAAGGTTCACCAAATATCATTCCTAATTTTGAAAAAGATATGGTCTCAATTGTTAAGAAGAACCTTGAAAAGAAAGGTGTCACGATCATTACTAATGCGATGGCAAAGAGTAGTGAACAAAAAGCTGATAGTGTAGACGTTACTTATGAAGTAGATGGCAAACCTTCAACAATCACCGCAGATTATTGTATGGTAACAGTTGGTCGTCGCCCTAATACTGATAACTTTGGTCTTGAAATGACTAATGTTAAAACTAACGACCGTGGATTAGTTGAAGTTGACGAACAAGGTAAAACTTCAGTTGATCACATCTATGCTATTGGTGATATCACACCTGGACCAGCTTTGGCCCACAAGGCTTTCTTTGAAGCAAAGACAGTTGCTGGAGCAATCTCAGGTAAGAATACAGCTAATGACTATATTGGCGTTCCTGCCGTTTGCTTTACTGATCCAGAACTTGCTAGTGTAGGTTTAACTGAACAAGACGCCAAGGACAAAGGCATTGAAGTGAAAACTGCTAAATTCCCATTTGCCGGAAATGCACGTGCTGTTTCACTTGATGCTGCCGAAGGTTTCGTGAAATTGATTGCTCAAAAGGACACAGGAACACTTCTTGGAGGTCAAATTGTTGGACCTGGTGCTAGTGATTTGATTTCTGAATTGAGTGTGGCTATTAATTGTCAATTGAATGCTGAAGATATTGCTTTGACAATTCATCCACATCCAACTCTAGGTGAACCAATTCAAGAAGCAGCTGATATCTTGATTGGTTACCCAACTCATATTTAAGCAAAGTAAAGGTAATGGAATGTAAGTTTAGAAACCGAAAAAACGTTTTTTCGTATACTAAATCATTAATTTCAAACAAAAAGCGATGCAATTGCACCGCTTTTTTTGTATAGTAGAGTAAATATGGAGGAATGATCATGCAGAGCAATTATAGCTATCCACTCAATGAAGACTGGAGCCAAGAAGAAATGGTCCAAGTGATCGACTTATACAATGCGGTTGAATTAGCTTATGAGTCTAGTATTAAGCGTGAAGTGTTTTTAGAGAAGTATCGAGCGTTTCAGCAAGTAGTTCCGATGAAAATGGAACAAAAGCGGCTTGATAAAGAGTTTGAATTGCAATCGGGTTATTCTATCTATCAAGTTTTCAAGAAGTGTCGTGCAGCAAAAAAAGGTGAAAAGGTCAGGGTTCGTAATGAGAGTAGACAGTAAACAAATCGATGAATTTTTAGTTAAATTATTGAATACAGTCGGACAAACTTTAAGAACTGATGCAATTAAGAAAAAATCAGTTGGAACGAAAAAGAATCGTAATGACTTAGTAACAAATTTTGATAAAAAAACTGAACAATTTGTTAATTCTGAAATTAAGAAAACTTTTCCAAATGCCACAATTGTCAGTGAAGAAGGTTATGGGGATGCGGTTCAAGACATGTCAGGTTTAGTCTTTTTCGTCGATCCAATTGATGGCACAATGAATTTTGTTAAACGTCAAGATGATTTTGCCTCAATGATTGGCGTTTACATTGACGGTGAACCACTAAATGGTGCTATTATTAATGTTATGGATAACGAGATTTATCATGGTGGTAAGGAAATTGGATTGTTTATCAATGATAAAAGAATCGAAAATCCAAAAAACTTGCCTTTGATAGAAGGACTCGTGGACGTATCAGCCCCTATGGCGTTGGCAAATAAGTTCAATGTTCAAGAGGTTATTAAGAAGAGCAGTGGCTTTCGAGTTTATGGAAGTGCCGGAATTATTTTTGGACATCTTCTGACTGGAAAAGAAGTTATGTATATGTCATACTTAGCTCCGTGGGATTTAGCTGCTGGACGTGTCTTGTGCGAAGCAGCTGGTATGAGCGTCGTAAGTATTGACGATGCCCCAATAAATATGCTAAAATCACAAGTCGTAATAGTTGGTACTTCAAAAGTTGTTTCAGAAGCGCTGACAACAGTCAAAACGCGTTAGTGAACTGTGACCAGCTTCACAGTTTTTTTATTGCAAGTAATTTAAACATGTATTTATGGAAGGAAGAACTAATTTGACTAAGAGAAGAGAAGATATTAGAAACATTGCTATCATTGCTCACGTTGACCACGGTAAAACTACATTAGTTAACGAAATGCTAAAACAATCAGATACACTAGGAAAGCACTATGAGATCCAAGATCGTGCGCTTGATTCGAATGCTATTGAAAGAGAACGTGGTATCACAATCCTTTCTAAAAATACAGCTGTTGATTACAAGGGTAAGAAAATCAATATTTTGGATACACCAGGACACGCGGACTTCGGTGGTGAAGTTGAACGTATCATGAAGATGGTTGATGGTGTATTGTTGGTTGTTGATGCCTATGAAGGTACAATGCCTCAAACACGTTTTGTTTTGAAGAAAGCTTTGGAACAACATTTAACACCAATCGTTGTTATTAACAAGATCGATAGACCAGGTGCTCGTCCTGCAGAAGTTGTTGACGAAGTTCTTGAATTGTTCATCGAGTTAGGTGCTGACGATTCACAACTAGATTTCCCAGTTATTTATGCTTCAGCTATCAACGGTACATCAAGTTATTCAGATGACCCAGCTGACCAAAAACATACTATGGATCCATTGTTTGACACAATTCTAAAGACTATTCCTGCACCAATCGATAACTCAGACGAACCATTACAATTCCAAGTTGCTTTGCTTGATTATAATGATTATGTTGGTCGTATTGGTATTGGTCGTATCTTTAGAGGTAAGATCAAGGTTGGTGACAATGTTACTGTTATGAAGCTTGATGGTTCAACTAAGAACTTCCGTGTAACTAAATTATTTGGTTTCATGGGCTTGAAACGTGTTGAAATCAATGAAGCTAAAGCTGGAGACTTAATTGCTGTTTCTGGTATGGAAGATATTTTCGTTGGAGAAACTGTTACACCAGTTGACCATCAAGAAGCACTTCCATTGCTACGTATCGATGAACCAACATTGAAGATGATGTTCTTACAAAATAACTCACCTTTCGCTGGTCGTGAAGGTACAGAAGTTACTGCTAGAAAGATCGAAGATCGTTTGAAGAAACAACTTCATACTGATGTTTCACTTAAGGTTGAAGACACTGACCAAGCTGGTGCTTGGATGGTTTCAGGACGTGGTGAACTTCACTTGTCAATTCTTGTTGAAGAAATGCGTCGTGAAGGCTTTGAATTACAACTTTCACGTCCAGAAGTTATTTACAAGGACATCGATGGTAAGAAGTGTGAACCATATGAGGAAGTTACAATCGATACTCCTGATGAGTACGTTGGTTCAGTTATTGACTCAATGGCACAAAGAAAAGGCGATATGAAGAACATGGAGAGTACAGGTAATGGTCAAACAAGACTTATCTTCTCTGCTCCTTCACGTGGTTTGATTGGTTATGCTACTGAATTCTTATCAATGACTGGTGGTTATGGAATCTTTAACCACACATTCTCAGAATACAAGCCAGTTGTTAAGAACTGGAACCCAGGTAGAAGAACTGGTGCTTTGGTTTCAATCAACCAAGGTCAATCAACAACATACTCACTACAATCTGTTGAAGATCGTGGTACTCTATTCATCGGTGCCGGTGTTGACGTTTATGAGGGAATGATCGTTGGTGAAAGTAGCCGTGATCAAGATATCGCTGTTACTGTTACTAAAGGTAAGAACCTTACAAATACTCGTGCCGCTGGTAAGGATCACGCTGCTGCTATCAAGACACCTAAAGACATGTCACTTGAACAATCAATCGAATTCCTAAACGAAGACGAACTTTGTGAAGTAACACCTAAGAGTGTCAGATTACGTAAGAAGATTTTGAACACAAACGAACGTAAGAAGTTTGATAAACAAAAGAAAAATACTAAGTAATAGTTACTTTGAGTCAGGGGTTTCCTCTGACTCTTTTTTTATGCCTAAAGGACAATTGGCACAAGTTTTTTCTGAGATTATTTGGTGGTATAATCTTATTATTAGATTTTAGGAGTTAAATTGTGAAAAAATTAAGAAAAATTGACTTATGGATTGTTATTCCATATATCCTGTTATTAGGTATCGGAATCGTTATGGTTTATTCAGCCAGTTTTTACAATGCATTGATGGTTGGAGCAAGTACAACGACTTATTTATTCAAACAATCTTTATTTGCAGTCTTAGGTTTGATCAGTTGCTTTTTTGTCTTCATTTTAAAAGCCAAGGTCTTCCGAAGTCGTCGATTAGTTAAACGGTTATTGTTTCTTACAATTGCGGCTCTTATTTTTGTGTTATTTTTAGGAATAATCAAGCCTAGTACTAGAATCAATGGTGCGGCAGCTTGGATTCCCTTGGGTTTTTTCAGTTTGCAACCACTGGAAATTGCAAAAGTAGTTTTAATTTTGTATCTGTCGTTAGTTTTGACGAATAAACAAGAACGCATTTTGGCTCATCAAGGGCTAAAGGAAGTTATCTGGGAAGTTTTGCCGCCAATGATAGTCGTTTTCGCAATTGTCTTTCTTTTGATCTGTCAGCCTGATTATGGTGGGGCAATGGTAATCGTATTGATTACCTTGATTCTCTTGGCGTCATCAACCATTCCAGGCAGATACATTCTTAGTTTGAGCGTTTCCTTAGCTGTAGGACTGGCATTGATGATTGGTGCTATCTTCATGGTCAATCCAACTTTCATTACGAAGCGTTATCAATATCAACGAGTCCTAGCAATGTTACATCCATTTCAGATGGAAAAAACGGCTGGTGCGCAATTGGTTAATTCGTTTTACGCAATTAGTAATGGTGGAATTTTCGGAGTTGGTTTAGGAAATGGGATTCAAAAGAGAGGCTATTTACCGGAGCCACATACTGACTTTATTATCGCGGTCATCAGTGAAGAACTCGGATTAGTAGGTGTAATTGTCGTTTTAGGTTTGTTGGCAATCATTGTTATTCGAATTATCCAAATTGGTATTAGAGCTAAGAAAAATTATGATTCATTAGTGTGTTATGGTGTTGCAACCATGTTTATGACTCAGATAATTTTGAACGTTGGTGGATCGATTGGTTTGGTGCCACTGACTGGTGTTACTCTACCGTTTTTGAGTTATGGTGGTTCAAGTATGCTGATTTTGTCAATCGCTTTAGGGATCGTCTTAAATCTCGATGCAACTAGAAAGTTTGAAAATATGAAAAAAAGGTGATTTTATGTTTAAAAAGGTAGAACGTCAAGCGCTCTACGTCTGGATGTATTCACTCAAATGGCGTAAGAAGTTACAGCGTTATGGCACGATCTACTATACTTCTCCAAAGATGAAGTATGTAATGATGTATGTTAATTCAAATCGAGTGGCGGAAGTTAGAAAAGAGCTTAATTCAAAGAATTACGTTAAGCGAGTTTCTCTAGCACATCGTAAAGAACTCGACGAACACTTTGTTTTAAAATCTTCTGAAAGTAAACACGAGGAAAAAGAATGAAAGTAGTATCAGGTAAATTTCGGGGATTGAACTTAAAAGCAGTTCCTACAAATAATACGAGGCCAACATCTGCTAAGGTCAAGGAAGCTGTTTTTAGCATGTTGACGCCATATATGGTAGATTCAGGAGTAGCTTTAGATCTGTTTGCAGGAACTGGTAGCTTAGGAATTGAAGCTGTTTCACGTGGCTTTGAACGTGCTTACTTGGTTGACAAAGCTTATAAGGCAATTAATACAATTAAAGATAATGTTGAAAAAACACGGGCAGCAGAGCAATTTGTTATCACGAAAGCTTCCGCAGTTGATGCTTTGAAAAAGTTTCAAGCTGACGGAGTTAAGTTTGATCTAGTGTTTTTAGATCCGCCTTATCGGATGAAAATCACGGAACAGATCATTAAAGATTTGGTTGAACAAGGGCTTTTAAATCCTGGTGCGGTAATCGTTGATGAAACGGATTATGAAATTGATTTAAGTGACTTTGAAAAAATCGAACTATTAAAGGAAAAAAGTTATAAAGATACTCGGGTAGCACTTTATCAGTATGGAGGATAATATGTCAGAGAAAATTGGACTATATGCTGGTAGTTTTGATCCAATTACCAATGGGCATTTGGATATTATCAGACGGGCAGCAAAATTATTTGATAAATTATACGTTGCGCCTATGACAAATACTTCCAAGCATTATCTTTTTTCATATCAAGAGAAAAAGGTTTTAATAGAAGATGAAATCAAAGATTTACCAAATGTTTATGTAGTCGATGGTAAATCAGAGCTTTCAACCAATTTAGCTGAGCAATTGGGTGCTAAATTTTTGGTACGGTCGATGCGAAATCCGGATGATTTTGGTTATGAATCTGGAGTGGCCTCAATCAATAAGGTATTGGATAAAAATATTGAAACGATTTTCCTACTAGCAAATGATAAGTATGCTACGATATCATCATCAATGATGAAAGAAGTAGCTAAATTTGGTGGAGATATATCCGAATTCGTGCCTCAAACGGTTGCTCATGAGTTGATAAATAAATTGCGGAAGGAATAGAATTTTGAGATTTAACAAAACTAGAAACAAAATCTTTGGTGCTATATTTATTTTTATTGTTGTCGTGGCATTCTTTTTTACACCAACTGGTTATTATCTAGAGGTACCAGGTAGTGCTGAAGATACTTCTCAATTTGTTAAAGTTGATGGTAAGCATGATACAAAGAAAGGTAGCTTATTATTGACTACCGTGGGGATCGTTACCGGAACACCTTTTACCATGTTAAAGTCTTTAGGTAATGATTTTGAAACAGTTTATTCCCAAGAGGAATTAATGGGAAATGAAAGTAATCAAGAGTACATGCAAGTTCAGCAATATTACATGAAATCAGCGACTAACAATGCCATTCAGGCTGCTTATTCAAAAGCTAAAAAGCCGTTTACGAAGAAGTACTTGGGCGTTTATATCATGGATGTGACTGATAATTCTGACTTTAAGAACAAATTAGCTGTGGGTGACACGATCACTGCCATTAATGATTTCAAATTTAAAAATGCTAATCAATTCATCAATTATGTTAAGAAATTAAACAAGCATTCCACTGTTCGAATTGATTTCACGCGTGATGGTAAGAAGAAAACTGCTAGTGGTAAGTTAGTCAAATTAGCTGGAACTAAACGTCACGGTTTGGGAATAACGCTGACCGACAATACTGAAGCCAAAGGTACTCCGGCGACAAAGATTAATGCTGGTGATATTGGTGGCCCTTCAGCGGGTTTGATGTTTACATTGCAAGTCTATTCTCAAATTACTAATCAGAATCTAAAAGCTGGACGTACAATAGCTGGAACTGGGACAATTGCTCCGGACGGCACAGTTGGTCCAATCGGTGGAATCGAAAAAAAGGTTTACGCTGCTTCAGCAATGGGCGCAACTGTTTTCTTTGCTCCGGACGATCCAGTTACTAAATTGATCAAAAAGTATGAACCAGGTTATGTAAATAACTATAATTTGGCAAAACGTGCCGCCAAGAAGATTCATACGAAAATGAAGATCGTACCGGTGAAGAATTTAGACGATGCGATAAATTATTTGGAAAAGACAAAATAGTCCGATTAGGGCTATTTTTTTTGCGTAATTTTATTTGAGGTGATTGAAAATGGAAAAAGTTTATCAATTATTCCAAAAAAATAAAATTCTTATTTTGGGTTGTTTAGTGGCATTAATCTTTGGTGGCTATTTTCTTTGGAATAGAAAACCAGTAAATAATGAACCTGTTAGAACGCAAGTTTTGGCCGATAAAAAATCAGCTTCGAAAGAAGAAATAAAATCTGCTGAAAAAACTATCGTCGTGGATGTTCAAGGAGCAGTTAAAAAGCCAGGTGTCTATCACTTGAAAGACAGAACGATTGTTTTAGATGCTCTGCAAATGGCCGGAGGGACGAAAAATGACGCAGATTTAAGGCAAATCAATCAGGCTAAGCGACTAAAGGATCAAATGCAGATTTATGTTCCTAGTAAAAACGAAAAAAAGGCTACAGTTTCTGGAACTTCAGAAAAAGAAGCCGTCAATATTAATTCGGCCTCAGTTGATGATTTTAAAAAAGTTACTGGAGTGGGGCCTAAAAAAGCAGAAAAGATTATCGCTTTTCGTGAACAACATGGTGATTTCAAAGATTTAAATGATCTGAAAAAAGTTTCAGGTTTTGGAGAGAAAACCATTGAAAAACTAAAAGATCAATTGACTGTTTAATTATGAAAGGTAAAGTATTTTTTTTAACTTTATTTATAGCAATTTGGTTAGGCTTTCTGACTGGCTCCAAAGTCATGCTGATATTTTTAATTATTTTGGGGATTAGGATTGCCTTCTTGAAAAATTGGTCGATGGTTATTTGGATAGTGCTATTAACTACCGTTTTTTCTTTTCGACTACAGACATTTCAAGTTCCCAATAAGCCTAATGTAAATCAAGCAGTAATTTTTTCAGATCAAATCTCTATTAATGGTGATAGTCTTAGTGGACAAATGCATCTAGAAAATCAAGTAGTGCGTTTTAATTATCGATTAAAGAGTCAATCGGAACAAAAGAATTGGCAAACTCTTTCAGGGATGTATACAGTAAAACCAAATATTGAAGAAGTCAAAACAATCGATAGTCCAAGAAATCCAGCAGAATTTAATTTTGGTAAGTATTTAGCTAATAAGGGTATCTTTTATCGAGTTCGGGTTAAAGAATTTAACTCGATTGAAAAAATTACAGCCGTTAAAATATTCGATAAAATAAATGTTTTACGAACACAAATTATCAAAAATTTAAATCAATTACCAAAATGGTTGAGAATTCACGCCCAAAGTTTGATTGTCGGCTATACACAATCTTCGGACAAAGACTTTTTAAAGATACTTAGTTCACTAGGAATTATTCATCTTTTTAGTCTGTCCGGATTACACGTATTGATCATCTTAACGATTGTGGTCAAAATAACTTCTTTATTGAAAATTCCACGTGAGTGGGTAGAGACAGCCATGTTGACGGTTTTGCCATGCTATGGATTATTAGTTGGTTCAAAAAGTGGTATTTGGCGAGCAATTGTTTTGGTGATGGTTGGAATAATTGTTAAAAAAGCGAGCATTGCTATCAGTCGCTTGGATCTCTTTAGTATCACAATGCTGATCTGTTTATTCATTTATCCTTTTGCAATCGTTGAAATGGGCGGACAATTGAGCTTTTTATTAGCTTTTGCAATCCTTTATTTATATCAAGGAGCTAATTTTTTTGAAGCCACTTTAAAAATGAATTTAGTCAGTTTACCAATTATTTGTTATTACACATACCAAATAAACTGGTTAACACTTTTAGTTAATTTAATCTTTATTCCAATCTTTTCTTATTTGATTTTACCGATCACGTTGCTATCGGCTCTCACAGTTCATTGGTCGTTTTGGCGATTTGTTAACGAAATTTTTGAAAAGATGTATTCATTATTAGACTATTTTGCCAGTGATCCTAATTTTATGTTTGTGACAGGACAAATATCCAGTTGGTTTGTAATTATTCTACTGATAATCAGTTTATTTTTAGTCGAGAGTAAGACTATCTTTAACAAGTATTTATTTCAGTACGTCATATTACTGTTAGTTTGTGTGGGTTTAAATAAGTTTCCAGTATTTGGTTGCGTGAATATAATTGATGTGGGACAGGGAGACAGTATTTTATTAACAACGCCTTTTTTAAGAAAAGTTTACTTGATTGATACGGGTGGTAAAGTGAAATTTAATTCAAAACCTTGGACTCAGCATGAGTCACTTAATCAAGTAGATACTAGTACGATCCCATATTTAAAGTCTAAGGGGATCGATAGAGTAGACCGGTTATTTTTGTCGCATAAAGATCAAGATCATATTGGCAATTTGGAAACTTTATTGGCTAAATTTCCGGTTAGTGAAGTTAATTTTGGTTTCGGTTTGGAACAAAATAAGCGAATCAAAGCTTTAATAACAAAATATCCGCAGATAAAATTTGTTGGCCGGAAGCAAGGGGATGTAATTAACGATGCCATTAATTTCCAAGTTTTGTGGCCTAAAAATAAAGGCTTAGGTGAGAATAAGGATTCGTTAACGCTTCTAACTAAAATTAAGGATAAGAGTTGGTTATTTACAGGGGATTTAGATATTGCTTCTGAAAAGAAAATTTTAAAGGATTATCATTTTAAAGTAGATTACTTAAAATTAGGTCATCATGGGTCTAAAACTTCAACTAGTGATGAGTTATTAACAGCCACTAAGCCAAAAATTGGTTTCATTTCGGCAGGTGTCAATAACCGTTACGGACATCCTAATAAAGAGACCTTAGAACGGTTAGAAAAGCATCAAGTCAAATATTTAAATACGGCTGAATATGGTATGATATCTTGGTATTACAATTTCTTCGATGATAAAGAAGAAATAACAACTTTTTTAAAGGGTGACTTGTTTGAGGATAACTGAATTAAAGAAAAATTTAAAACAGGGGAATTTGGATAACGTATACTTGGTAACCGGTCAAGAGCAAGTATTTATTGAAAATATTCAAAAATCCTTTAAAGAAATTATGACATCAGAAGAACGGGATATGAATTTTTCCAGTTTTGACTTGGAAGAGGTTTCGCTTGCAGATATGATCAATGAAGCCATTTCAGCACCTTTTTTTGGTGAAAGAAGATTAGTTTTCGCTCAAAATCCATATTTCTTGACCTCGGAAAAAGTTAAAAATGCAGTTGACCAAAATACTGACTTATTGTTGAAGTATATTCAAAATCCAACTCCATCGACTATTCTGGTTATTTTTGCAACTTATGAGAAATTGGATGCGCGAAAAAAATTGGTTAAACAATTAAAAAAATTAGCTATTCCAATTGATGCCGGACAAATGGAAGGTCCTCAATTGAATCGGGCTATCCAGCAGAGTTTGCAGAAGGATAATTACCAAATTGAGCCACAAGCATTAGATCTGTTAGTCAATAAAACTAAATCAAATTACTCATTAATTGTTAATCAGCTTGAGAAATTGAAGTTATACGCTTTGAAAACTAAAGTGATTGATCAAAAAGCTGTGTCGGAATTAGTGCCACAGTCACTGGAAGATAATGTGTTTGATTTGATGAATCAAATTTTACGAAAAAATATTTATCAGGCTGAAGAATTGTATCGTCAATTCTTACTACAAAAAATTGATCCCATTTTATTGATAGCCATTTTGACTTCACAAGTTCGGCTGTTGATTCAAGTCAAAGTTTTAACGGAGCGAGGATTGACTGAAGCAACTATTTCAAAAAACTTACGATTGCATCCATACCGAGTTAAACTGTCACACCGACAAGCGAGATCTTTAAAATTGCAACAATTGACGCAAATGTATCAAGATTTAGTGAATTTAGATTATCAAGTTAAATCAGGTCAAGGGGATAAAGAATTACTTTTTGACCTCTTTATTGCCAAATTTGCGTAAAAAAAAGGAGCCCAGTTAAACTGAGCTCCTTTTTAGCAAATAAAAAAGCAACCATAAGGTTACTTAAATTAGTTTAGTTTTGCAAGTCTTGACTTATCACGAGCAGCTTTGTTAGCTTTGATAAGACCTTTTGCTTTAGCCATATCAATTGCACGAACTGCTGTTCTGAACATATCGTCCTTGTTGTTAGCGTTGTTAGCTGCTGAAGTTTCAAAATTCTTGATAGCTGAACGCATTGCGCTCTTTTGTGAATTGTTGCGAAGAGTAGCTTTGTTAGCTGTCTTTACACGTTTCATAGCTGATTTAATTTGTGGCATCAATTTCACCTCCGATTACCTAGTAAGCTTAAAACTCAATACATAGAATTATACATAAATAGCATTATCAATGCAATAAATTGTCGTTTTTTTTTCAGTATTGCAAAAATGTCCAAAATGTAGTAAATTATTTAAATGTGTTAACCATGCTCTGTTTGACGAATCACCAACGCAGACATAGTTTGGCTAAATATATAAGGAAAAGGTGAATGAAATGGCTATTTCAAAAGAAAAGAAAAACGAAATTATCAAGCAATATGCTCGTAAAGATGGAGATACAGGTTCTCCAGAAGTACAAATTGCTGTATTAACATATGATATTAATTCTCTAAATGATCACTTGAAAGTTAACAAGAAGGACCACCACTCATATGTTGGTCTATTGAAGAAAATCGGTCACCGTCGTAATCTTTTGGCTTACTTACGTAACAAAGATGTTCAACGCTACCGTGAATTGATCAAGTCACTTGGTCTACGTCGTTAATATCGATTGAGGAAGTTTCCAGCAATGGAGCTTCTTTTTTTTTTTGGCTTAATTTTTAATAATCCGCTTTCGTATGGTAGAATAGCAAACAGGTATAGCTTAAATAGTCTTAAAAGACTTCAAAATCACAATAGAATATTATGATCTATGCTATTTTAATGAAATGAGAGATGAAAATGAGCAAAAAAATTAAAATAATTTTGTTAAGTGGCGTACGTGAAAATGGAAAGAATATGTACGCGGTAGAAGTAAACGATGAAATCTTTATTCTTGATATTGGGCTACAATATCCAGATAACGATTTATATGGAATCGACGTTGTGGTTCCAGACATGACTTATATTAAGAAAAATATCGACAAAGTTGTAGGTATTTTCTTATCTCATGGACATGCAGACGCAATTGGCGCTTTACCTTATTTGGTTAGTGACTATGATATTCCCGTCTTTGGTTCAGAGATGACAATTGAATTAGCTAAAATTGTTTGTTCGAATGATAATCGCAGTCGCAAGTTTAATGATTTTCATGTAATTGATGAAACGACGGCTATCGATTTTGAACAAGCTTCTGTTTCATTCTTTAAAACAACCCATTCGATTCCTGGTTCTTTAGGAATTGTTATTAAAACTGATGAAGGACAAATCGTTTATACTGGCGATTTCAAGTTTGATCAAGCTGCTGTTCCAGTTTATAAGACTGATTATGGTCGCATTGCTAAAATTGGTAGCGAAAAAGTTCTCGCTTTGTTGAGTGATTCGGCTAATGCAGAATCTCCTTACGAAAATTCTAGTGAGCGTGATATCTATGAATATATTTTAGATACTTTTAGTTATCACAATGGTCGTATCATTGTAGCTCAAGTTGCTTCAAATATTCAAAGAATGCAACAAGTTCTAGATGCTGCAGATAAGACAGGTCGCCACGTCTTTTTGTCCGGAACTGATGCTGAAAAAATTGTCAAAACGGCAATGAAATTAGGTTATTTGAAGATCAAAAATAAAGAATTACTCTTAAAGCCTAGAGATTTAAAGAGCTGTGACAAAAACAAGCTCGTTGTAGTTGAAACAGGTAAGATGGGTGAGCCAGTCAAAGTTTTACGTAAAATGGCTAATCCACCAGCTAAGACCAAGTTCCAAATTGAAGAAGGCGATTTAGTCTTTATTGCAACTACGCCATCACACGCTATGGATACGACAGTAGCTAAAGCTCGTGATGCAATTTATCGCACTGGAGCAGAAGTCAAGGCTCTTAGTGATGATAAGCATTCTTCAGGTCACGCTAATAAATCTGATTTACAATTGATGATCAATCTTTTGAATCCTGAAAATGTTATTCCGATTCAAGGGGAATATCGTCTTTTGGACGCACATGCTAGAATTGCCCATGAAACTGGCATACCATATCAAAATATTTTCCTAACTAAAAAGGGTGACGTCCTTAATTATGAAAATGGTCAATTTTATTTAGCTAAGGGTGTTGATGCTGGCGATACTATGATTGACGGTAAAGGTATCGGTGATATCGGTAGTATTGTTTTACGTGACCGTGAATTACTGGCTGAGGACGGCGTTTTCATTGCGGTAGCTACAATTGACCGTAAAAAGAAAAAAGTCGTTGCTAAACCAAAAATAACGGCTCGTGGCTTTGTTTACATGCGTGCCAGTCGAGACTTATTGAGTGAGAGCTCTGATATTATTGTCAAAACAATTGTTGACTACATGCAAAATAGCAAAGATTTTGATTGGTCTGATTTGAAACAAAGTGTTCGTGATAAGTTGAATCATTTCTTGTATGAACAAACAAATCGTCACCCTGTTATTCTTCCTGTCATTATGGAAGTTAATCAAAACAGACACCGTAAGGCTAAAAAATAATTAACTAGTACGAATATTGTTGAGGTATTGTATGAACGATTCAGATAATCTAAAAAGAATTATTGATCAAGCGGATGAGGCCTTTGAACAAGGAAGTTGGTCTGATGCGGTAGATTTATATACTCAAGCGTATGCAATGCAGCAGTCATTCTCAATTAATAAGGGGTTGGCTGCTTCTTTGTTGAACCAACAAAGACCAGGAGATGCTGAGGCAGTAATTTTAGATTATTTTAATTATTACCTCAGTGAAGTCGAAACGGCTAAATTAGCTGTAGATATTATTTTAGAAAATAATGACTTTTTATTGGCTAATCAGATGCTCAATTTTTATCAAATTGAGGATTTGCCTCACATTAAGCCTGAATTTATTGGTGAAGTAACTAAGCGAATTGAAGTTGCTCAGGATCGACATGAACGATCTTTTAAACCTGAAAAAGAAAAATTAGAAAAACAGGTCTATTCGATTGTAACTGATGCGACACCAAATCAAATTCAACTGTTACGTAGTTTGCGTCAGTTCACAAGGAACGACTACGTGAAAATTGCTAAAGTTTTATTGGTCAATCCCTTGCTACATCCGCTTTTGAAGAGTGAAGTTTTGGAAAATTTATTGAAGCTTGGACTTGATGAAGAGTTGGATATAAACTTTTATGGCAAAAATAAAACTTGCAATCCAAGTAAGTTAATGCCTATTATGACAACTGATGTCTATTTGAAAATGTGCGACGAATTAGAAAAATTGCTATCGGATACTGATGAAGTACAGCTAGATAATTTTAAGGGAGAACTTTCTCTCTATGCGGCTTTTGTCTATCCGTTTGGTCATGAAATAATAAAAGAGCCGAGACTCTGGACAAATGCCATGCTTTTACGGTATGGTTTAGTGGATGAATCACAGATAAGTGATAATCAGGGGTTAGAAGACGTAAAAAAATGGCTAAAAAGGTTCGATAAATTAATAAACGCCTTTCAGGAGTGAATTATTTGAACTTTTTTCGGTTTGAGTATTTACAATTTCGTTTACTCCCCGTATAATCCAAAGAGTATATTTTTAGTCGGTGATTTGCGTTGAATTGATTTGCTTTCACCTCTGAAAGTAGTATAATTTTTCAGTAAAGAGTCGTCTAAAGAACATTTTCTTTGGATCAATCTTATGAAATGAAATTTTAGGAGGATTCTTTGTAATGGCAGAAAAAGAACATTATGAGAGAACAAAGCCCCATGTAAATATTGGGACAATTGGTCACGTTGACCACGGTAAGACTACTTTAACAGCAGCAATCACAAAGATCTTGGCTGACAAAGGTTTAGCTAAGGCTGAAGATTACGCTGATATCGATAAGGCCCCAGAAGAAAAGGAACGTGGGATTACTATCAACACAGCTCACGTTGAATACGAAACTGAAAAGCGTCACTATGCACATATCGATGCTCCAGGACACGCTGATTACGTTAAGAATATGATCACTGGTGCTGCACAAATGGATGGTGCTATCCTTGTTGTTGCTGCTACTGATGGTCCTATGCCACAAACTCGTGAACACATCTTGCTTGCTCGCCAAGTTGGTGTTGAATACATCGTTGTCTTCTTGAACAAGACTGACCTTGTTGATGACCCAGAACTAGTTGACCTAGTTGAGATGGAAGTTCGTGAACTTCTATCAGAATACGATTTCCCAGGGGATGACATTCCTGTAGTACGTGGTTCAGCTTTGAAGGCTCTTGAAGGAGACCCTGAAGAAGTTAAACACGTTGAAGAACTTCTTGATGTTGTTGATGAATACATCCCAACACCAGAACGTGATAATACAAAGCCATTCATGATGCCTGTTGAAGATGTCTTCACTATCACTGGTCGTGGTACTGTTGCATCTGGTCGTATCGATCGTGGTGAAGTTAAGATCGGTGACGAAGTTGAAATTGTTGGTTTGAAGCCAGAAGTTGAAAAGTCAACTGTTACAGGTCTAGAAATGTTCCGTAAGACATTGGATCTTGGTGAAGCCGGAGATAACGTTGGTATCTTACTACGTGGTATTAACCGTGACCAAGTTGAACGTGGACAAGTTCTTGCTAAGCCAGGTTCAATCCAAACTCACAACAAGTTCAAGGGTGAAGTTTATATCATGAGTAAAGAAGAAGGTGGACGTCATACTCCATTCTTCTCAAACTACCGTCCACAATTCTACTTCCATACAACTGATGTTACTGGTGTTATTGAACTACCAGATGGTGTAGAAATGGTTATGCCTGGTGACCAAGTTACTTTCGAAGTTGACTTGATTGCTCCAGTTGCTATTGAAAATGGTACAAGATTTACTGTTCGTGAAGGTGGCCGTACTGTTGGTGCCGGAGTTGTTACAGAAATCTTAGACTAATTTCTAAGTGGTAATGATTAATAAAAAGAGTTGGTTAATCCAGCTCTTTTTTTTATGGCTGAAATGTTTAAAAATGCCGTAAAGTGTCATATAATATACAAATGATGTCTAAAAACAGCTATTAATCACGTCGAATGTTTACAATATCACCATTTTAAGGTAATATTACAAAGTATGAGATTGTTGAAATACCGGAGGGATAATATAAATGTCTGCTAAGGCTAAATTTACAAAAAAAGAAAATAATACTGGTGAATTAAAATTTGAAATTGACCAAGATACAATTAAAAAAGGTTTAGATACTGCTTTTAATCGTGTTAAAAAGAGTTTGAACGTTCCTGGATTCAGAAAAGGAAGAGTTCCTCGTCAAATCTTCAACCGTATGTATGGTGAAGAAGCATTGTACGAAGATGCATTGAATGCTGTATTACCAAATGCATATCAAAATGCTGTTGACGAAACAAAAGTAGAACCTGTTGATCAACCACAAATTAGTGTTGAATCAATGGAAAAGGATAAACCTTGGGCAATCACAGCTACAATTACTGTTAAACCAGATGTAGAACTTGGTGATTACAAGGGTATCGAAGTTAAGAAACAAAAGCGTAATGTTATGAAGGCTGACGTTGAAGAACGTCTAGAAAACCTACGTAAACAACAAGCTGAATTGGTTCTTAAAGATGGTAAAGCTGAAAACGGTGATACGGTTATTATCGACTATGTTGGTTCAGTTGATGGTAAAGAATTTGACGGTGGCAGTGCTCAAAACTACTCACTAGAACTTGGTTCAGGTTCATTCATCCCTGGCTTCGAAGATGAATTAGTTGGCCATGCTGCTGGTGAAGATGTTGACGTTAACGTTACATTCCCAGAAGATTACCAAGCAAAAGAATTAGCCGGAAAGAAAGCTATTTTCAAGACAAAGATCCACGAAGTTAAGTCAAAGGAACTTCCAGAATTAGATGATGATTTTGCTAAGGATGTTGACGAAAACGTTGATACTCTTGAAGAATTGAAGACAAAGCTTCATGACGAAATCAAGGAACAAAAGAAGGAAACTGCTGAAGAAAACATTCAAGAAGAAGCAATTTCTGGTGCAGTTAAGAATGCTAAGATCGATTCAATTCCACAAGCAATGATCGACACAGAAGTTGATAATCAATTGAACCAATACTTAGCAAACTTACGTCGTCAAGGAATCGATCCTAAGTTGTACTATCAAATGACAGGTACAGACGAAGCTAGTTTGAGAAAGCAATTTGCTAAGGATGCTGAAGAACGTGTTAAGACTGATTTAGTTATCGAAGCAATTGTTGCTAAGGAAAACATCAAACCAACTGAAGACGAAATCAAAGAAGAAGTTAAGTCACTTGCTGACGAATACAAGATGGAAGAATCAGCCGTAAGAAATGCACTTAGCGATGACATGTTAGCTCATGATATCGGCGCTAAGAAAGCAATCGAATTGATCGTTGATTCAGCTGTTGAAAAGTAGTAATTATTTGAATTAGAATATAGGAAGCCGTGGGGCTTCCTTTTTTTTTAAAAAGGTAGCTTCAAACTAATTACTTTACTAGTGTGTATTACAATGCTAGACTTTCAAAGTAATTGGAACTATTGAAGGAGAATAACTATGTTTGATAGTACAGAAAATACTGGCACGATTAGCTGTTCGTTCTGTGGTAAAACACAAGATCAAGTAAAGAAAATTGTCGCTGGACCAGGTGTGTATATTTGTAATGAATGTATTGACTTATGTAAAGAGATCATTGATGAAGAATTGAGTGATTCAACACCAATGGATCTAGATAACATTCCTACACCTGTAGAAATTAAAAATATTCTTGATGAATACGTGATTGGTCAAACTGACGCGAAGAGGGCGTTGTCAGTCGCTGTTTATAATCACTATAAGAGAATTAACAAGATGGAACATCTTAAAGATGGTGAAACAGAATTACAAAAGAGTAATATTGCCTTGATTGGACCTACTGGTTCAGGTAAGACTTTCTTGGCTCAAACTTTAGCTCGTATTTTGAAAGTACCATTTGCTATTGCTGATGCTACAACTTTGACTGAAGCAGGTTACGTTGGTGAAGATGTAGAAAACATTCTTTTGAAACTTTTGCAAAATGCTGATTTCGATGTCGACAAGGCTGAACATGGTATTGTCTATATTGATGAAATTGATAAGATTGCTAAAAAGAGTGAAAATGTTTCTATTACTCGTGATGTTTCGGGTGAAGGTGTTCAACAAGCTCTATTGAAGATTCTTGAAGGAACGATTGCTAGTGTGCCACCACAAGGTGGAAGAAAGCATCCTCAACAAGAATTGATTCAAATCGACACAACTAATATCCTCTTTATTGTTGGTGGTGCCTTTGATGGAATCGAAACAATTGTTAAAAATCGCTTAGGTGATAAGACAATTGGTTTTGGTGCTGAACAAAAGGCTAATGTGGCTGAAGAAAAGAGTTTGATGCAACAAATTATCCCTGAAGACTTGATGAAGTTTGGAATCATTCCTGAATTCATTGGTCGTATTCCAATCGTTACAGCCCTTGAAAAGCTTACAGAGAGTGATTTGGTTGAGATTCTAACAAAACCAAAGAACGCTTTGATCAAGCAATATAAGGAATTAATGAGTCTTGATGGTGTTAACTTGATCTTTACCGATGGTGCTCTAAAAGAGATTGCCAAGATGTCAATTGAAAGAAACACAGGAGCTCGTGGTTTGAGATCAATCGTTGAAGAGACGATGCTTGATACAATGTTTGAAGTCCCGGGACGTGATGACGTTGAAAGTGTTAAAGTAACCAAAGATGCAGTTAGAAAAATTAAAGAACCAGAATTGATTCTTAAAAACGGAGAAGTTGCCTAGTGGGCAGCTTTTTTTGTTTATGGTAAAATTAAATTATTATATTGAGGTGAATTATGCAGGTAAATAATGTATCGATGAATTTGAGTGCCGTAAGCTCAAAACAGTATCCAGATGAAGGATATCCCGAGATTGCCCTTTTGGGCCGTTCTAACGTCGGAAAGTCATCTTTGATAAATACTCTTATTAATCGTAAAAAATTTGCGAGAACGTCCAGTACACCGGGTAAAACTCAAACATTGAACTTTTACAATATCGAAGATCAATTATATTTAGTTGACGTTCCCGGTTATGGCTTTGCTAAAGTTTCTAAGAAACAACGTGAAGAATTCGGCGTAATGATCGAAGAGTATTTGACAACTCGCCAAGTTTTAAAAGGGGTAGTGATCTTGGTCGATGGCCGTCACAAACCAAGCGACGATGATATCTCGATGTATCAATTCGTTAGCTATTACCATATCCCAACATTGATAGTCGCAACAAAGATGGATAAAATTAAAGGTAATCAGTGGAATAAAACCATCAGTCAAGTTAAAAAGACGATGGAATTAAATCAAACTGATGATTTACAATTGTTCAGTTCTGAAACTAAGTATGGCAAAGATCAAGTTTGGGATTGGATCGAAAACCATATGAACTAATAATTTAAAGTTTTATTCTTTAATTAATGATGAAGAAAAAAGAAGCCGTACTAATGAATGACATTTCACTAGTATGGTTTCTTTTTTGAATTAATAAGGAAAAATAATAAAATTCTCTATTTAGATTGTTCTGAAAGATGGCAATTTACAACATTTAGTCTTTAAAGTTCACAATATCTTGAAAATGGAACTGATCATCATCGTAAGTAAATTTCAAAATACTGCAATTGCCAAAGCCAGAATCTTTAATTTTTTCAATATCGGTAAACTGGCCGGTGAAATTCATGATGGAACCAGCGTGACTAACAATTAAAACTGTTTGATTGTCTTGATTCATGATGTCGGTAATGGTTTTTCTGACCCGATCTTTATTTTGTTGGGCACTTTCACCGCCGTATTGAACGAAGAAATCACCATATTGCTTATTAAAATCAGTAATCTTGGGATTGAGATATTCATGTTCACCCTCAAATTTACCAAAAGACATCTCACGTAATCCCTTTAGTCTGGTATAAGGCATGTCAGTAACGAGTTCTAAAGTATCGCTGGATCTTTCGGCAGTTGAGCAAAAGGCAGCATCGAAATGGATTTGATTTTTTTTAAAATATTCTCCTGCACGTTTAGCTTGTTCGATACCTTTTGGGGTTAAAGGTGAGTCACACCAGCCTTGAATCTTTTCTAAAACGTTAAAAAGTGTCTGACCGTGACGCATCAGATATAAAGTTTTTTGCATATTATTCCCTCCATAAAAGCACTTACATTATACAATACGACTCGGATATTAAAAAATACTTGAAAAAGAATAGGTGTCTGTGTATCATCATATTTATAAATAGTTTTAAATAAGTAGTAATTTACTTCAGTGTTCAGAGAATTGACGGTTGGTGTGAGTCAAGCAGGGTAAATTATCAAATACGAAACTATCAATCGCAATCCTGTTTATAGGAATAAAGAGAGCAAGTACTTAGTACTTGAATTTGGGTGGTACCGCGCGTAAGCGTCCCTGCATATATTTGCAGGGACGCTTTTTTTATAGACAGGATCTCTAGGAGGAATAATTATGAATATAATTGACGAACTATCATGGCGTGGATTAATCAATCAGCAATCAGATGAAGAGGGCCTTCGTAAATTAGTTGATGAAAAGGCAATTTCTTTATACTGTGGAATGGATCCAACTGGGGATTCAATGCACATCGGACACTTGTTGCCATTCATGACTTTGGAAAGATTCGCTAAAGCAGGACATCATCCTTACATCGTTATCGGTGGAGCAACTGGTTCAATCGGTGATCCAAGTGGTAAAAAAGCTGAACGTCCGATGCAAACGATGGAGCAAGTTGATCACAATGTGGAAGCTTTGAGCAATCAAGCTAAGAGAATTTTTAGTAATTTCACGATGGTTAATAATTACGATTGGACTCATCAAATCGGTATTCTTGATTTCTTGCGTGATTACGGTAAATTATTCAACGTCAATACAATGTTGAACAAAGAGATCATTGCTAGTCGACTCGAAGTCGGAATTTCCTTTACTGAATTCACATACCAAATCTTGCAATCACTTGATTTTCTAACACTATATCGCAAACACAACGTGCAATTACAAGTCGGTGGTGGTGATCAATGGGGTAATTTGACTGCTGGACTTGACTTGATTCACAAGGCTGAAGGACAAGATGCCAAAGTTTATGCCTTGACAATTCCATTGTTATTGAAAGCTGATGGAACTAAATTTGGTAAGACAGCTGGTGGTGCTGTTTGGCTCGATGCTAAGAAGACTTCACCATATGAATTTTACCAATTCTGGTTCAACCAAGATGATAAGGATGTAATCAATTTATTGAAGAAATTTACATTCCTATCACGCGACGAAATAGAAAAGCTAGCTGAATCGGTTAAGAAAGAACCTGAAAAACGTCTCGCTCAAAAGACTTTAGCTGAAGAAGTAACTAAGTTTGTTCACGGAGAAGCTGCTTTAAAGACTGCTGAAAAAATTACTGACGTTCTTTTCTCTGGCGAAATTGGAGAATTGACAACTGCAGAAGTTGCTGAAGCTTTCCACGGTGTTCCTAGTGAAGAAATCGCTAATGAACCAATTAATTTGGTTGATTTATTGATTGCTGTAAACGTTGATAAATCAAAACGTCAAGCTCGTGAAGATATTCAAAATGGTGCCATCAGAATCAATGGTGAACGCTTGACAGATACAACGACAGAAATTGATCCTAAGGATTCATTTGATGGCAAGTACATCGTTATTCGTCGTGGTAAGAAGAAGTACTTCTTAGCTAAAATTAAATAAAACCATTGACTGAATGGGTAAAATCGTTTATATTATTTGCAACGAAAACTTTTAATCGGGTCCTGTGAGGCTTGGAAGGTTAAACACATTTATAGCCAAAGTGTAAACTTCCTTTCCTTGTGGGATAGGGAGTTTTTTGTTTACTTAAAAAAACTAGGGAACTTTTAAACAGATCCAGTGAGGTCTAAAAGGTTTATGGAATAAGTCTAAACTTTTTAGGGTAGCTGGAGAAGCTACCCTTTTTAATTTGGAGAAAACAATGAAAAATATACTTTCTATGTCACAATTATCGAATCAAGATGTTCAAGAATTTATTAACTCAGCTTTAGAGTTCAAAAATGGTCGAACTTCAGATATTGGGAAAAATAAATTTGCTGTTAACATGTTTTTTGAAAACAGTACACGAACAAAATCAAGTTTCCAAGTAGCTGAAATGAAACTGGGAATGCAACAAATCGTTTTTGATGCTGGAAAATCTTCAACTCAAAAAGGTGAAAGTTTATACGATACTTGTCGGACTTTGGAAAGTGTAGGAGCAAACTTAGCGGTGATTCGCCACAGTCAAGATGAATATTATCAAGAATTATTGAATAAAAACTTTAATATTCCTTTAATCAATGCTGGAGATGGAGCGGGTCAACATCCCTCACAGTCATTACTAGATTTGATGACGATTCAAGAACACTTTCAGCGCTTGGACGGTTTGAAAGTAGCAATTATCGGTGATTTGAGCCATTCAAGAGTCGCTCATTCCGATGCAGAGATTTTGACACAATTAGGTTCACAGGTTTACTTTGGCGGCTTGCCAGCTTGGTATACTTCAGAATTTCAAGCAATTGGACCACATAAGACAGTCGATGAGCTTTGTAAAGAAATGGATGTTGTAATGTTACTAAGAGTTCAACACGAAAGATTGTCACAAGAAGAAAATGCTGAATTTTCTAAAGAGAAATATTTTGAACAATATGGACTAGATATGCGTCGAGTTAATTTGATGAAAGAAAATGCTATGATCATGCATCCCGCACCAGTTAATCGCGGAGCTGAAATTGCAGACGAAGTTGTTGAATGTGATAAATCATATATTTTCAAACAGATGGTCAATGGAACTTTTATCAGAATGGCAATGATTGAAGCAGTTTTGAAGGGAGAATAAATTATGAAAACATTAATTAAAAATGGTCAAATTTTTTATCAAGGTTCACTTCAAAAAACTAATTTATTGATCGAGGATGGCAAAGTAAAAGCCATCGGCTATACCGGTCCTGTGGATAAAGAAATCGATGCTCAAAATGAATTGGTGACACCAGGATTAGTTGATATTCATGTTCATTTTCGCGAACCAGGTCAAGTTCATAAAGAGACTATTGCCACTGGTACGAAAGCTTCAGCACACGGCGGTTTTACGACCGTTGGAGCAATGCCCAATGTAACTCCCGTACCCGATGATTTAGAAAAATTTGCAAAACAAGTCGAATTAAATCAAAAGAATTCCATAATTAAGACTTATCAATATGCTCCCGTAACTAAAGACGAAACTAGTGATCAAGTTGTTGATATCGAAGGAATGCAAAAAGCTGGTGCTTTTGCTTTTTCAAACGATGGGCACGGAATTATGAACGCTCAGTCGATGTATTCAGCTATGGAAAGAATTGCTAATGTTAAGAGTCATTTGGCAGCGCATGTTGAAGATAAAAATCTTTTTAACAAAGGGGTCATCAATTTTGGCTCAGCTTCACAAAGGCTAGGATTACCAGGCATCAAACAAGTGGCTGAAACTTCTCAATTAGCCAGAGATTTAGTTTTAGCCAAGGAAACCGGCGTTCACTATCACGTCTGTCACATTTCAACTAAAGATAGCGTTGAATTAGTGCGTATGGCCAAAGATGCTGGGATCAACGTTACTTGTGAAGCGTCACCCCACCATTTGTTACTGAGTGATGCCGATATCAAAAAAGATGACGCTAATTTCAAAATGAATCCTCCTTTACGAACACCAGAGGATCGACAAGCGCTTCTAGCAGGGATTGCCGACGGAACGATTGATATGATTGCTACCGACCATGCCCCACATGCTGAGAGTGAAAAAAATCAAGGTTTTGAAAAAAGTGCTTTTGGAATAACCGGAATTGAAACTTCATTTCCACTGATGTACACCCACTTAGTCAAAACGGGTTTAATCAGTTTAGAAAAATTGCTGGCCTTGATGGCAACTGATCCGGCTAGAATTTTTGGCTTAAATCAAGCCGGTAAGATTGAAATTGGTCAGGCCGCCGATTTAACTATGATTGATTTGAATCGCGAATATACGATTGAAAAAGCTGATTTTCTGTCAAAAGGAACTAACAGTCCTTTTATTGGTCAAAAAGTTTTCGGCCAAGTTGAACAGACGTTAGTAAACGGACAAACTGTCTACGAACACAAATAATGGGGGATAAAAATGGATAAACCAGTTATAGTAGCACTAGATTATGCCGATGATTTTGAATGTATAAATTTTTTGAACCAGTTTCCTAAAAATCAGAAATTGTTTTTAAAAATTGGTCTGGAAATGTTTTGCCAATTCGGCTACCCGTTCGTAAAAAGTTTGCGTGAACGTGGTTATAATATTTTCTTGGATCTAAAGTTGCACGATATTCCTAATACTGTCAAACGGACTTGTCAGATGATTGCCAAGTGGGATGTGCAGTTGTTAACGATTCATGCAAGTGGTGGAGCAGAGATGATCAAGGCCGCCAAAGCTGGCTTAGCTGGTTCGAATACGAAACTGTTGGCAGTGACTCAACTGACTTCTCTAGGCCAGACCGAGTTAGTCAATGAATTGAAAGTTCCATTAAAATCACAAGATTATGTAACTCATCTGGCAAAATTAGCCTTTGACAATGGAGCAGACGGGGTGATCTCTTCAGCTTTGGAAGTACCAATGATCAAAGAAGCAACTAGTCAAGACTTTTTATGTATAACGCCAGGAATCAGACCTAAATCGGCTCAAGTCGGGGATCAAAAACGAGTGGCGACTCCGTCTCAAGCTAGAAGTTTAGGCAGTGATGGAATTGTTGTCGGCCGTCCCATCACGCAAGCAAAAAATAGTTTGAATGCTTATATGAATATTGATAAGGAGTGGAATAAATAATGGATAAAGAAATTGCCAGAGATATTGCAAGTCAGTTATTAAAAATTAAAGCGGTGACTTTAAGTCCCAAAGAACCCTTTACTTGGGCCAGTGGAATCAAGTCTCCAATTTATACCGATAATCGTTTGACGATTGCCTATCCAAAATTCCGCCAAACTATTGCGAACGATTTAGCAGCTTTGATCAAGGAAAAGTATCCCGATGTTGAAGTAATCGGTGGTGTTGCTACAGCAGGAATTCCTCACGCTACAGGAGTTGCAAATACCTTAGAATTACCATTAAATTACGTTCGTCCAAAGAAGAAAGACCATGGTAAAAAAGGTCAAATTGAAGGTCGTTGTCAAGCAGGTGACAAGGTCGTTTTGATCGATGATTTGATTTCAACCGGTGGCAGCATTTTAAAAGCTGTCGATGCAGTTAGAGAAACTGGAGCCAAGGTAATTGGTACAGTCGCAATTTTTTCATATGATTTACCAGAAAGTAAAACCAATTTTACCCAAAAAGATATGCAATTATTCACGCTAACTGATTTTCCAACTTTGATTGAGGTCGCTCAAGAACTCGATTATGTTGAAAAAGATGATACTCAGTTACTTCATGAATGGTACAAAAATCCCGAAGGTTGGTGCAAATAATGGATTTATATAAAGCAGTTCGTCCTCTAATTTTTAAAGTTGACCCAGAAGTTGATCATCATCTAGTAGCTAACGGATTAAAGATGTTTAATCGCACACCCCAAGTTTTAAAGACGATGTTTCAAACTAAGAAGCGTGCTGATTTAAAAGTGACTGTCAAAGGAGTAACTTTTGACTCACCAATCGGTATCGCAGCTGGTTTTGACAAAAAAGCTGAATTCTACAATAGTTTGGGTGCTTTAGGTGCTGGTTTTGTAGAAATTGGTAGTGTCACAAAGCACAATCAACCGGGGAACAAAAAGAAACGAATTTTTCGTTTGCCAGAAGATAAAGCGATTATCAACCGCATGGGCTTGAATAACTTAGGTGTTGAAGAAACTATCAAACATTTAGCTAATACTCCCAAACACACGACAATCGGTATCAGTGTTGCTCCAGGGCACGGTTTAACCAGTGAAGAAATGATTAATGAAATGGTTGAAGATATTCAAGAAATTCATTCTTTTGCAGACTATATTGCCTTGAATCAAAGTTGTCCTAATCAAAAAGGCGTTACAACTTTACAAGAGATTCCGGTTGCAAAAAAATTGCTTCAAAAGATTCACAACTTACACATTAAAGAACCAATCTTTTGTAAATTTGGTAATGATATTTCAGCTGAAGAACTAATTGAATTGATCAAAGAAACTGATGGTTTGATGGATGGCGTGATTTTGACTAACACAGCTTCTAATCCAAGTTCTATTCATGATCGACTTCAATCAAGTCATCGAAATGAAGGTGGCGGGTTGAGTGGTAAGCCAATTTTCTTGAAGTCACTTAGCTTAACTAAAGCTATTCATCAAGCATATCCAAACTTACCAATTATGTTCTCTGGTGGTATTTTTACGCCTGAAGATGCAACTGCAGCTTTACAAGCTGGAGCTAGTTTGGTGCAAGTTTATACTGGATTTATTTACAATGGACCATTGTTATTAGAAAAAATTAATCAGTCTTTGTCAAAAAATCAGGTTCTTGAAAAACTTGATTATTCGAATGTTTCAAAAGCACCTGTCAGAGATGATCAAAATATTGAAGTTACCGATATTGCCGACAGTGAAAAGGTCGAATTAGATGCCAATTCAGGTGCTTCATTTCATGAGGAATAACTAAAAAAAAGAGCGGGACAGGACATGGTCAACTCTCGAGCATTAAGGCAAATGGACCAAGGTAATTGTACTTCGATTACCTTGGTCCATTTGTTTTAAGCGGAAAGAGTTATGTCCTGTTCCGCGTTTATGCTGCAAGTTTAGGAGTGTAGTTATGTCCCAAACTCATTTTTTTAGTTTTGATGTAAAAATTCCCCGAAAGATGTATCTTTAATTTTCAGAAAATATTACAATTAGTTTTATTTGAGGAGGAAACAAATGAGTTACAAATTAATTACCACAGATATGGATGATACGCTGCTTACTACCGCTAAGGAGATATCAGAAAAGAATCAACTGATGATCAAACAAGCTATGGAAAATGGGGTTAAAGTAGTACTTTGTTCCGGCCGTCCCCATGCTGCCATGTATGACTATGCGAAGTCCTTAGGAATCACTGGTAAAGATAATTATATGATTACCAACGGTGGTGCCATTATTGAAAATATGGAAGGCGAGATCCTTTACGAGAAAACACTCGACAATGACTTCTACCACGAATTTGTCGCCTACGCTCGTGAACAAATGCTGCCATATTGTGTTTTAGATATTCAAGGTAACACTTATACAAGCAATTTTGACTTTATCGATGAATATACGATTGCCATGGCTTTTGAAAACAACCGTGGTTTATACATCAAGGAACCGGAATCACTACCACGCAATTTTCGAATCACCAAGGCAGTCGTTAACGGAAATGAAAACTACTTGGATGAAATGACTGAAATTATTGAACGCCGTTTTCCAGATAAATTTGTTGTTCGTACCGGAGTTGGCTATCTAGAAATCTTTCCCCAAAACGTCAATAAAGGTGAAGCCATTAAAGTATTAGCCAATAAACTTCAGATTGATTTACAAGATGTTTTGGCAGTTGGAGATCGTGACAATGATATTTCCATGTTAAAAGTTGCGGGAAAGGCAGTTGCGATGGGAAATGCTCAAAGTGGTGTTAAAGCAGTCAGTGACTTTGTAACTACCGATAATAATCATGACGGAGTTGGCTGTGCGATTGAAAAGTTTGTCATCGGTGATTTAGCTATTGAATCACTTTGATTTAAATAAATAGTGTAAAGGCAAACCCAACGATTCCGACGAGCAAACTGTAAAGTAAAGCCGGTAAGACGGTTTTTCGTAAGATATTACCTTCTTGACCACTCAAGCCAACGACTGAACTAACTGAGACGATATTGTGAACACATATCATATTACCAGCGGCAGCTCCAATTAATTGGGCCGCTAAAACTAGTTCCTTTGAAACATTGGCATTAACGGCAATGTCAGCTTGAATCTGTCCGAAGGTCAAAGTTGAAACGGTCGTACTTCCGGTAACAAAAGAACCTAATTGACCTAAGAATGGTGCGATAATGATCCAAATTGAAGATAAGTATTTAGAGATGATTTCCGCAATGTACATCGGCATGCTGGGCAGTTTTGCTAAATTGATCTCTGAGTTAGTAAAAATTTGTACCATAATCAGAGTTACGATTAAAGCCAGCGCTGTTGATTTCATTGAAAGAACTACTTTTTTAGCAGTCGGTAAGAAACTTTTTAATGATTTGACTTGAATCAAGAGACCGATAATTACGGAGATTGTCAGCAATGTTCCCGGTGAATAGAGGAACTCCCAGTCGGAATTGATTTGTGAATAACCTAGGATATTCTGCCAAGATAAGTTAACATTTTTTACGAGAAATTCTTTTAATGGTTGAATGGTTCTAGTTGCCAATAACATTAAAATAACCACGATGTAAGGTGACCAAGCAGTCAAAAGTGACATTGAGGATTTTTCTTCAGTAACAACTTTTTTGGAAGTTGACCAAGGATTTGTGAAAACTGTTTTAGGAAGAAGAATCTTAAATTTAATCGTGATAATTGCCAAAATAATGGCACCAAAGGGAGCCAGAATGGAGACAAATTCATAGCTGACCACAAAAGAGATCAATAAAGCTAAAAGGCTATAGGCTAAACCGATGAGGATAGTCCAAGGAATTAAGCTGAAAAAATCTTTTTGTTTGTGATCGTTATTTTTTCCGAAAACGAACACTAACATGAAAACGAGAATCAAGGGCATAAAAGTTCCAGCCAGTAAATCCAATTGCGTGATGCGTTGACCAATGGCGTTAAGAAAATCAGCTTTTTCACTGACATTACTTAAACCAACTGTCAAAGGCGTACCAACGGCTCCAAAAGAAGCTGGGGTTGAATCAGCTACAAGAGCTAATGTGACTGCGGCCATTGGAGAAAATCCTAAAGCAATCATCAAAGGTGCTGTGACCATTGCAGGTGTCCCGAAACCAGAGACCCCTTCAATCAAACCTCCGAAAAGAAATGCAACTAAAATTAACTGGATTCGCATATCGGCGGACAAAGTGTGGAAGCCTGAATTAATTCGATCAATCGCTCCAGTGTGCTGTAATATGTTGAGCATCATCAAGGCTCCAAATAAAATCCAAAGGATCGGCAAAGCTTTGTGAATGGATTGAAAAATGGAGGCGAGTAAAACCTTAGCTGGCATTTTCCAAAATAAAAATCCCTCAATCAGCACAATCAAAGCACTAATCGACATCCCCTTTGTCGCTGGCATGTTGACTACCCCTAAAAGAATTAAAGGGAGAATCACCGCTGAGAGTGCAACAATAATCATAAGAAACTCCTTTCAAAAACATACTTTAATTATTATATAATTTTTTCCTAATGAAAATGAACAGAAAATATAAAAATATTTTATCTTTACTGAAAATAACAGTGAAATTTGATTTTCTGATTCGAGTATACGCACTGGCTAGCTAAAAAAACAAGGCAGTGATGTAAGGCTGTACTTTACGTTATATATTTTGATATAGAGAATAATAAAGAATCTTGCTAAGGATGTAGTAAAATACTGCAACTTAATAAGATTCTTTTTCTTTTGGAAAATAGGACACAGTAACTCACCAAAATACTAAATGACAAACCATTCTAAAATACTATTTTAAATAAATTACTTTGACACACATAGTAATTGGTGATACATTATGGTCATAGAAAAAAGGTGGGGTAACGAAATGAAACCGATGATTTCTAAGGATATTATTCGTGGCCATACAACAACGATCGTGTTAAATATTTTGAGTCAGACTGACAGCTATGGTTATGAAATTGCCAAACTAGTTAAAGAATTGAGTGAAGGGAAATATGAATTGAATGAAGCAACCCTTTATACAGTTTTTAGACGACTAGAAAAGAATGGTGATATAAAAAGCTATTGGGGTGATGAAACTCAAGGTGGACGTCGCAAGTATTACCAAATAACGTCTCAAGGTAAACAAACTCTAGCTGATAATATTAAAGCTTGGAATTTTGCTAAAAAAGTAATTGATAATTTGATTTTAGGAAGGATAACTGATTATGAGTGAAAAATTAAGTTCATTAGTAGATACTAAATTAGATAAAATTTTTGTAGATTACCCGGCAACAAAGGATTTAACGGAATTAAGAGAAGAATTAGCTTCAGATTTGATTGCGTCAGCTCAAGATAAATTAAAAGATGGCAAGAGTGAAGAGGATGCTGTGGAACAGGCTTTTGCGGATTTTGGTGATATCGAGGAATTGATTAATTCGGTTCTCAACGAGAAAGATGATGATCAAAAAGAATATCACAGACATTTTCACTCACATAATTTAGATGTCGGCGAAGACGGTATCAAAATTGATAATGGTAAGATTTTGAATATTGATGATGACGGGATTTCCATCAATGGTGGCAAAACGATTCAAATCAATGATGATGGTATCAAATTAGGAAATATGGTTATCAATGATGATGGCATCAGTTTTGGTAAGCATCACAAAAAATCTTTTGATAATTTTGAAGCACATTTTGATAACACTAATTTCAATACTGAGGTCCATGTTGAATCATTACCCTTGGTCGATGAACATGAATTTGATCTTAATGATTTAAAAAAGGTTGCGATTTCTTATGCCAATGCTAGTTTAAAAGTTGAAGCAAGTGATGGGGAAAAAATCAAGGTTCGCGAATACATGTCACGTAATAATCCTGATTATCAAGTCAGAACTGAATTAAGTGCTGATACCTTAAAAATCATTCAAGGAAATGTACCTCATTTCTTACCACTAAAAATCAAAGTCCAAATTTTGATTCCAAAGCAGTTTGCTGGCGACCTACAAATCTTGAATCGAAGTGGCAATTTGCAAATTCAGGGATTGACTAATTTAAATCAAATTAATGGAGATGTCCGTAGTGGCTTGATTTATTTAAACAATGTTAAGAATAATCAGTTAAATATCAATGCTAATTCAGGGAAAGTTACTCTCGATAATGTTTATGTTAACGGTCTAATGACAATTGATTCTCGCAGTGGAGTAACTGAATTAAGTTCAGTATATAGTCCTGATTTCAATATTGAGGCACGTAGTGGTTCAATCAAAGGGGTCGATGTTTCAGGAGCTGGTAAAGTTTTAGCAAAATCAGGTACCGTTAAACTGATTTTTAAAGAAATCACGGGAGATATATCCGTTGATAACAGTAGTGGCACGATTAAATTATTGATGCCAGAAAATGATTCTTATACTTTTGATTTAGAAGCAAAAAGTGGCAGTGTTAAAATGAAACACCAAGCTGACTTTAAACACGATATTTCAAATCTCAAAGAAGGTACTGTCGGAAGTGATCCACAATATACTTTGACAGCACGTGCTAAGTCAGGAACAATCAAAGTTGAATAAGCAATCAGAGCAGGACATAAGGGTCATTCGAGCATTAAGTTAGTAATCGTGCTTGGGCTCTTTATCAAGTTTGGTTGTAAAATTAAAAGAAGCTGAATTAATGCATGTAGCACTAATTCAGCTTCTTTATTTAGTTTTAGAATTAGGAAGACGGCATCTTTACTAACCAAATTTAAGAAAAAACCGTTCTTTGATTACCCAAGGATATTGTTTTAAGAAATTGTTATGTTATGCACCAAACTCTTTAGTTTATCTTTGAGTCAATGATTTTTAGAACATTACTTAAACGATAAAGTGTATTTGGATCACTTCTTTGACTGGAAGATAAGTCTAAATTAATCGTTCCGTTTTTGATTTCTAGTTCTAAAAAGAAAGCCTTTCTTTTCCAAGGCAGTAAAGATTGTTTTGCTGGATTGATGGTTAAAATATCGGCTGAAGTATATTGGTGATTGCCTTCAACAACATGATATTTGTGAACTTGAGAAAAACTAATGAACTGAAAGTCAGTTTTATCAGGCAAGAGGACCATTTTTAAACGGTCACGATAAGAATGCATTTTATAATACGAGATTCCATGTTTTTCAACTTGCCAATGACCAAACAACGTTTTCAAATTAGCTGGGTAATACCATAGGAGCATCAGACCCAGGATTACAAAAAATACTGCCAGGGCTAATTTAAAGTTGATGATTCCAAAAAAGCTACCGACGATCAAACTAAGGAAAAAACTAACTATCAAAGGACGACGGTTAATTCTATTACCAAATTCAATTGAATCAGTCATTTTGCGTTATCCTTTCTTTAAATCTATCAATATTGTAGCGGTTTGTATGCGCTACCACAAGTGTGCTTGTAGTATTTGTATGGGTTATTGATTGTATTGAGCTTTTTTTTCGTTTATTCTACATGTATTAAATAAAGAGAAGGAAGTAATAATTAATGTCAAAAAAAGGCAAACAATGGCAAATGCCGTCTGCCTATACGATTTTATTTCTGCTGATAATTTTCGTTGCTATCCTAACTTGGATCATTCCAGCAGGAGAGTACGCTACCACAAAAGCAGGGAATCTAATTGCAGGGACTTATAAAGCGAAAGCAAGCAGTCCTCAGGGTATTTGGGATGTATTCTTAGCGCCAATTAACGGGATGGTAGGAACAAATGAGACCGAGGGTTCAATTTCCGTTTCTCTATTCATTCTAGTAATTGGTGGATTTTTAGGAGTTGTTAACAAAACTAAAGCTTTAGATGATGGGATTAGTGCCACCGTTGAAAAATATAGCGGGAAAGAAAAAGCTCTAATTCCAATTTTAATGACACTGTTCGCTATCGGTGGATCAGGTTATGGAATGGGTGAAGAGACGATTGCCTTTTATCCAATTTTGATTCCAGTAATGATTGGAGTAGGCTATGATTCAATCACCGCTATTTCGATTGCATTGATTGGAACTCAAGTTGGATGTTTGGCTTCAACAGTCAATCCTTTTGCAACCGGTGTTGCTTCACAAACGTTAAACATCTCGCCAGGGGATGGATTAATACCACGGTTGATTTTATTAGTGATCACGACCACTATCAGTATTATTTACGTGATGCATTATGCTGATAAAATTAAAAAAGACCCTTCACAGTCATATGTTTTTGATCGTCGTCAAAAAGATCTAGAAGAATTTTCAATGCCAGAAAGAGGACTCGATGATAAATTAAGTAAGCGACAAAAAGCTGTTCTATGGCTATTCGGATTAACCTTTTTGATCATGATTATTAGTTTGATTCCTTGGTCTAGTTTGAATCCTAATTGGACATTCTTTGAGGACTTTACTAAATGGTTGACCAATATTCCATTTTTAGGGGCTTTGATTGGTAAAGATTTAGCGCCTTTAGGAACTTGGTACTTTGACGAGATTACGACTTTATTCTTGTTGATGTCTGTCGTGATCATGTTTGTCTTTAGAATGAAAGAGTCTGAATTTATCGATGCTTTTATGGGTGGAATGAATGAATTTTTAAGTGTTGCGATTATCGTTGCAGTGGCTCGTGGGATTCAAGTCGTGATGAATAATGGTTATATTACGGCAACAGTATTGCATGCTGGTGAAACTGGTCTACAAAGTTTATCAAGTGGTGTCTTTATTGTTTTAACTTATATCTTCTATATACCAATGTCGTTTTTGATTCCGTCAACTTCAGGTTTAGCTGCAGCAACAATGGGAATCATGGGTCCATTAGGCAATTTTTCTGGTGTGGATGGGTCTTTAGTTATCACGGCCTATCAAGCTGCTTCCGGTTGGGTCAATTTAATTACCCCAACTTCAGGAGTAGTTATGGGAGCGCTAGCAATTGGACATGTATCTATAGTAAAATGGTGGAAGTATATGTGGAAATTAATGGCAATTTTATTTGTCGTTATTGTCGCATTCTTAGTAGTTTGTTCGATGATAAAATAGGAGGAATTTTGTTATGGAAAAATTTATCACTACCGAGATTCAAGATGAAGCAATTGCAGGTCTAAAAAAGATCGTAGGAGTCGCATCTTTTAATGAACCTGCTGAAGATAAGGCACCTTTTGGTAAAGGTCCTAAAAAAGCACTCGAAGAAGTTTTAAAAGTTGTTGAAAAATTAGGCTTTAAAACTTATTTGGATCCAGAAGGATACTATGCCTATGCGGATATTGGGTCCGGCGATGAAACCTTTGGTATCGTTGGTCATATGGATGAGGTGCCCGCTGGAAATTTAGACGCTTGGGATACTGATCCTTATGAATTAACTCAAAAAGACGGCAAATTGTATGGTCGTGGTACACAAGATGACAAGGGTCCTACAATGGCTGCTATTTATGCGGTTAAAGCTATTTTAGATAAAGGTTATAAGTTCAATAAAAAAATTCGTTTTATTTTTGGTTCAGACGAAGAAATTCTTTGGAGATGCTTGGAACAATACAACAAGAAAGAAGATCCAATTGATTTAGGAATTTCTCCTGATGCACAATTTCCAGTAATTTATGCTGAAAAAGGATTGCAACAATCATACTTAGTTGGCCCTGGTTCGAATGAATTACATTTAAATTTGGAAAATGCATTCAATGCCGTTCCTGGTAAGGCTGTTTATGATGGTCCTAAGCAGGATGAAGTTTTTGCTGCCTTACAAAAGCATAATTTTGAAGCAGATAAGAAAGAAAATTCAATCGAGGTCCATGGTAGATCCGTTCACGCAATGAATGCTCCTCAAGGAGTCAATGCCGTAGTTAGATTAGCTATTGCCTTGAGTGACGTCTATCCAGATATTAAAGTACTTCAATTTTTCAAGAAATTTGGTGAGGATGCTAACGCAACTAATTTGTTAGGAGATATTTCTGATGAAGCTTCTGGTAAGCTGACTTTTAATATTTCTAGTTTGAAGATTACTGATCAAGAGTCACGTGTTCAAATCGACATGCGTATCCCAGTTACAGTCGATCATGATGAATTAGTTGAAAAAGTTTCTCAAGCTGTCAAACCATTTGAAATGAAATATGAACACTTCGATTATCTAGAACCTCTCTATGTACCAACTGATAGTGAATTAGTTCAAACTCTAATGGCTACTTACAAAGATTTAACGGGTGATAAAGACGCTAAACCTTTGATTTCTGGTGGAGCTACTTTTGCTAGAACAATGCATAATTGTGTGGCCTTTGGAGGGATGCTACCAACGACACCTGATTTTATGCATCAAGCAAATGAAAACTGGAGTGTCGCTGATATGAAGAAAACAATGGAGATTTTTGCGGAAGCTATTTATCGTCTCTGTGTGGAATAAAAAATCTAACCAGGCTGAAAAGTCTGGTTTTTGCTTATACTAATAAATTTATAATTTAATGGCTATTTTTTTGATTTCAGGACAAAAAGTTTGTTTTATATTGCTAAATTCGGTAGCGTAACAGTTAGGATGAAACGGATCTAATGAAGGAAAATCAATATTTGAGGTGTAATGAAAATGTTTGATTATAATACTCGGGCATCAAAGTTCAAGTTTCAAGGTGAAGTGATCGTACCAGGTGATAAAAGTATTGCTCACCGGGCGATTGCTTTTGGTGCGCTCGCAAACGGGGTTACACAAATCAGCAATTTTTCGTATTCAGACGATCTAGCTGTTACTGCACAAGTATTTAAAGAATTAGGGGCCAAGATTCATACCGAACTTAGTACAAAAGATATGATAATCAAAGGTACTGGTCATCACTTACAGCCACTTGATCATCCACTAAATATTGATAATGTTGGTACTTTGGAAAGTATTCTCTTAGGAATTTTAACGACGAGTACGAATGAGTATACGATTGCCGGTGGAGATTATTTGAGTAAAAGGCCATTGGAACGCTTAGTAAAACTCTTGATTGCGATGGGTGGTAGCTTTTTGCCGATTGGTGAAGATGCTCTTCCTGTTAAAACCAAAGGAAGTCATGATTTAAAGGGCATTACTTATCAACAAGATATTTCTAGTGCTCAGATTAAAAGTGGATTGGTCTTTGCTGGAATATATGCCAAGACGCCAACTACGATTATCCGAAAATTGCCGACGCGTGATCATACCGAAGTTCTAGCTAATTTCTTTGGTGCCAATGTGGTCACTACTCCGGAAACAATCACTGTTAATCCAGAACATACTAATTTGACAGGGCAGAGCTTGACAATTCCTGGAGATTTCTCATCAGCAGCTTTATACATTGCTGGGGCATTACTCTCAAAAGGTAGTGAAATTCATTTACCAAAGGTAGGGTTGAATTCAACTCGAATCGGCATGCTGAACGTTGCCAAGCAAATGGGAGCTCACATTACGGTAGAAAATTGTTCAGTCAATAGTGTTGAACCTTATGGTGATTTAGTGATTCGTTCACAACAACTCCACGGGACAAAAATTTCTGCTAAACAGGTTCAATTTATTATCGATGAAATTCCAATCATTGCCTTGATGGCTTCACAAGCAACTGGCACGACGGTGATTGAAGGGATTCATGATGTTCATTTGCAGTTGAGTGATCGAATTAGAAATATGCGGGTCGAATTGGCTAAGTTAGGTATTGTTATGCAGGTAAACGATGATTCAATCGTTATTGATGGGGAGCAGACTATTAAAGTAAAGGATGACGTCGATAGTCACAATGATCATCGAATTGCTATGATGCTTTGTATCGCTTCAATTTTGACAGAAACACCATTTAAAATTAAAAATATTGAATCAATTGATATTTCTTATCCAAATTTTCTGTCTGATTTGAAGAAGATCTCAATCGCCAAGTAAGCTTTGTTTTCTTTACAAGCATAATTATGTTTGTAAAGACTTCTTTTTTATTAGACAGTGTCGTATGATTAATGTAATCGGATTATGTAAGGGGTTACTGTATTAATGATTAAGTTTATTGGAACTGACTTAGATGGAACATTGTTGAATAGTTACAGTAAAATTTCTGCTAAAAATGTGCAGGCTATTCGAGATGCAGTCAATTCCGGAATTGTGTTTGCAATTTGTTCAGGGAGAACACTTCATTCAGTTAGTAAATATTTTACAAAAGATTTAAAAGTTCCTGGCTATCGAGTAGTCCTGAATGGTGCAGTCGTGGTCAATCCTAAGAATGAGCGGGTAATTGACCGACCACTAGATCCAAAGGTCGTGGCTGAAATTCTTAAACGTTCAGAGTTTAGCAAGTTTAAGGTAGTTTTAGATGGATTAAATGATACTTATATTTACGATCCTAATCATCACTGGAATACTTATTTTGAAGGGATGAGTCGTCATCATTTCAAAGCACATTCTATCCGTGAGTTAATGGACATTAATGAAAAGGATATTAATATTTATAAAGTCTGTTTCAGTTGCCCACCAAAAAGGTTACGTGAATTGCAAAAAAAATTAGAATCGTTTACGGCTTTGCCCATCACTATCAGTCGCTCTGGGAGTGACTATTTTGAGATCAATAGTCAAGATGTGACTAAATTATCAGCGTTACAGCATATTTCTGAATTGGAAAAAATTCCGATGACTGATTTTATGTGTTTTGGAGATTATGGTAATGATTTAGACATGGTCAAAGAGGCTGGATATGGTGTAGCGATGGAAAATGCAATCGAAAATGTAAAAGATGTCGCCTGGAAAACAACATTAACGAACAATCAAGATGGTGTTGCAAAGATGATTTCACGAGTCTTAAACAAAGAATTTGATTAAATAAAGCTAGATGGCTGTAGCATATTAAGTGTTACAGCCTTTTTGCTTGTGAAAAATTGAAGTAACGATTTGTTAGTCACTATAATTTTCGGATGTTTTTTATTAAAAACATCTTGATAAATTTGGAAACTAGTTATACAATTTAATTGTTCTATGAAAGCGTTTTAAGCAAACGTTTTTAAATAAAAACAAATAAATATTTTAATTCAAAGGGGTATTTGATTATGGCTGAAAAGACAATTATGTTATGCTGTGCTGCCGGTATGTCAACAAGTTTACTAGTTTCAAAGATGCAAAAGGCTGCTGAAAGTGATGGTGTTGATGCTGAAATCTTCGCTACTGCTGCTGCCGATGCTGATGCAAAATTGGAAGAAAAACATCCTGATGTATTGATGCTTGGACCTCAAGTAAGATATCTTGAAGGACAATTCAAAGACAAGTTAAGCATTCCCGTTGAAGTTATCAATATGCAAGACTACGGAATGATGAACGGTGAAAAGGTTCTAAAACAAGCACTATCACTAATTAAGTAATCATTTCAAATATTAAAAAAAGGGCGCATATTAGCACCCTTTTCGTTTTTTAAAAGTAAAGTAAGCGCTTAATCACAAGAGAGGGAGAAAATAAAATGGCTGAAGAACAACATGATGAACAACTAGAAACAGTTATGGGACTAATTATTAACGGAGGTAACGCTAAGAGCTCAGCTTTTGAAGCTATTAACGCTGCTAAGAAAGGTCACTTTACTGTAGCTGATCAAAAATTAAAAGAATCGGATAAATTCTTAGTTGATGCACATAACTCACAAACAAGTATGCTAACTAAAGAAGCAAATGGTGATCACGCAAAAGTTACATTATTGATGGTTCACTCACAAGATCATATTATGAATGCTATTACATTCAGAGATTTAGCTGGAGAAATTGTTGACTTGTACAAGAGACTTGATAAAGAAGGAGACTAATTAATGAGTGAGGGAATTCAAATGCCCGAAGGATTCCTTTGGGGAGGCGCCGTCGCAGCACACCAATTAGAAGGTGGCTGGAATGAAGGCGGCAAAGGAGTAAGTATTGCCGATGTCATGACTGCTGGTGCTAAAGGCGTTGCTAGAAAAGTTACTGACGGCGTTAAGGATGGAGAAATTTATCCTAATCATTGGGGTAATGACTTCTATCACAAGTATCCGGAAGATATTAAGTTATTTGCAGAATTAGGCTTGAAGTGTTTTAGAACTTCCATCGCTTGGACAAGAATTTTTCCAAATGGTGATGAGGATGAACCTAACGAAGCAGGTTTGAAATTTTATGATGACATGTTTGATGAATGTCACAAATATGGAATCGAACCAGTAATTACTTTGTCACATTTTGAGATGCCATATCATTTGGTTAAAAAATATGGTGGTTGGAGCAACCGTAAGATGATTGAATTTTTCGACCGTTTTGCTGAAGTTTGTTTCAAACGTTACAAGGATAAAGTTAAGTATTGGATGACTTTCAATGAAATCAATAACCAGACTGATTGGAAAGATCCACACCCATTACTACAAAACTCTGGTTTGCAATTAACAAAAGATGACAACTGGGAAAAAGAGATGTTCCAAGCTGCTCATTATGAGTTTGTTGCCAGTGCTAGAGCAGTTCAAATTGCTCACAAGATCAATCCTGACTTTCAAGTTGGAGCAATGATCGCGATGTGCCCAATTTATCCTTTAACATCTAATCCACGTGACATTATGAAAGCTGAACGCGCCATGCAATATCGTTACTATTTTGGTGATGTGCAAGCACTTGGGGCTTATCCAGAATGGATTCAAAAATATTGGGCTAGAGAAGGCTTTAACCTTGATATCAATAACAGCGACTTAGCTACAATTAAAGCTGGTACAGTTGATTATGTTGGCTTTAGCTATTACATGTCATTTGCAACTAAAGCTCATGATGGTGAAGAACACTTCGACTATGATGAACACAATGATTTGGTTTCTAACCCTTACGTTGAAAAATCTGATTGGGGCTGGCAAATTGATCCCGTTGGATTGAGATATTCAATGAATTGGATGACTACTCGTTGGCACAAACCTTTATTCATCGTTGAAAATGGTTTTGGAGCTTACGATAAAGTTGAAGCTGATGGTAGTATTCATGATCCATATCGGATTCAATACTTCCATGATCATATTTTACAAATGGAAAAAGCCGTTAAAGAAGACGGTGTAAAATTGATTGGTTACACACCTTGGGGACACATTGATCTAGTATCCGCAAGTACTGGTGAAATGAAGAAACGTTACGGAATGATTTATGTTGACGAAGATGATGAGGGTCATGGTAGTCTCAAACGTTCTAAGAAAGACTCATTCTACTGGTATCAAAAGGTAATCAAGTCAAACGGTAAAGATTTAGACATATAATATAAGTGAGGTTTTTATATGACTGAAACAACAAAAAGTGGATTAAGAAAAGACTTCCTATGGGGAGGTGCTGTTGCCGCAAACCAGCTTGAGGGAGCTTGGGATGTAGATGGAAAAGGTGTCAGTGTAACTGATATCATGACAGCCGGTGCTTATCAAAAACCACGTGAAATTACTGATGGCGTGATTCCTGGTAAAAATTATCCTAATCATGAAGCAATTGACTTTTATCATCACTATAAGGGTGATATTAAATTGTTTGCTGAAATGGGTTTCAAGTGCTTTAGAACATCAATTGCTTGGACAAGAATTTTTCCAAATGGTGATGAAGCAGAACCTAATGAAGCAGGTTTGAAATTTTATGATGATATGTTTGATGAATGTTTGAAGTATGGTATTCAACCAGTAATTACTTTGTCACATTTTGAAATGCCATATCATTTAGTTACTGAATACGGTGGCTGGCGTAGTCGTAAAGTTATCGATTTTTATGTTAAATTTGCAAAAGTTTGCTTTGACCGTTACAAGGATAAAGTTAAGTATTGGATGACTTTCAACGAAATCAATAACCAAACAACTTACACAAATGACTTTTCAATTGCAACTGATTCAGGTTTGATCTTTAGAAATAATGAATCAGAAACTGAACGTGAAAAATTGATGTACTTAGCATCACATCATGAATTAGTTGCTAGTGCTTTGGCTGTTAAAATTGGTCACAAGATCAATCCTAATTTTGTGATTGGTAATATGGTCAACTTTACACCGGTTTATCCTGCATCAGCTGATCCAAAGGACATCTTATTAGCTGAAAAGGCCATGCAAAGACGTTACTGGTGGGCTGATGTTCAAGCTCTAGGCGAATACCCAGTTGGGATGATTGCTTATCTTGAAAATCATGATTTGATGCCTGATATTACCGCTGAAGATAAGGTAGTTTTGAAAGAAGGAACTGTCGACTATATTGGCTTCAGTTACTACAATTCAATTACCGTTAAATACAGTGATGACAATCCTGGCTTTAAGTTCGTTGGTGATCGTGAAACAGTCAAGAATCCTAATTTGAAGTATAACGATTGGGGCTGGCCAGTTGACCCTGTTGGATTGAGATATTCAATGAATTGGTTGACGGAACACTATCACAAGCCAGTTATGATCGTTGAAAACGGATTTGGTGCATATGACAAAGTTGAATCAGATGGCAGTATCCATGATGATTATCGTGTAGACTACTTGCGTGCTCACGTCAAACAAATGATTACAGCAGTAAATGAAGATGGCGTAGATCTTATGGGTTACACACCATGGGGATGCATTGATTTAGTTTCTGCTGGAACGGGTCAAATGTCAAAACGTTATGGATTTATCTATGTTGATAAAGATGATGAAGGTAACGGAACACTTGCACGTTCAAAGAAAGATTCATTCTACTGGTATCAAAAGGTAATCCGTTCAAACGGAGCCGATTTGGATTGAATCTAAACAAATAAGCTGAGACAAAACTAAATCTTGTCTCAGCTTATTTTTCTCAAAAAAATGTAATTTGTTACATCTGTGGTAAAATTAATTAAATAAAAATGATATATACCAATTTGTAAAGGAGGGTGAAAAATGTTTCCTTATCAAAAAGTTCATGAGTTGAATCGATTAGAGTTAATAGTTTATAAGTACATCATCGGACACACTAAAGAAGTTCAAGATATGACGATTCGAGAGATGGCAAATGCTGCTCACGTTTCAACCACGACAATTTTGCGTTTTTTAAAGAAGATGGATTACAGTGGTTTTTCAGAGTTTAAATTTGCTCTAAAACAAAGCCTTAAACAACCATCAAAAGCCCAACAGGATCCTAGTATGGAGCCAATTAAAAACTTTTTCCAATTAGTTGCCGATGAAGAACCGTTTGATAATAAAATTGAACAAGCAGCAGATATGATCAATGCTGCCGATTTAGTTTTATTCTTTGGAGTCGGAAATAGTGGCCGCATTGCCCAATATGGCGCTAGTATCTTGTCTAGTTACGGCATTTACTCTTTGCCGATCATTGATCCATTTCAGCCAGAACCTTTCTCAGATCGCGATTTTAGCAAGACCTTGTTGATTTTAGTTTCAGTATCTGGAGAGACTGATCAAGTGCTTGAGCAAGCACGATACTACAAGAAAAATGGAGCTGAAACTATTGCTTTAACAGCTAATTCTTATTCGGTTCTAAACCAAATTACTGATTTTGCGATTTCGTATGATACTCCTCAAAATCGAAAGGGACATATTAACGTTACGACCCAGGTACCAATCGTTTATACTTTGGAACAGATTTCAAATTGTGCTTATCACAAGATGGTAGACCAAGTTGATAATCGTTTCTCGGAACATGTCACAGATTAGTGACATGTTTTTTTAAAGGTGAATTTTTGTTTTATTTTTAAAAATACGTATTCACTGATGGAAAGGGTTACAATTAATGGCATAGACAGGTTTGTTTGTTCCTGTTTAATGTACTTTCTTATTTTAAAGGGGTTTTATAATGGCTGAAAAGAAGACCAACCGTTTTATTAATGACAAAGTCATTCCATTAGCGGGTAAAATGGCCTCTTCACGTCATTTGACAGCTTTGCGTGATGGGATGACTTTAGCTGTGCCGATGATTATTATCGGTTCATTCTTCATGATTATTGCGCAATTTCCAATTCAAGCTTATTTAGATTTTATGGCTAGTGTTTTTGGTAAGAATTGGGCGACGGTTTTGCAATATCCAACTAATGCATCATTTCATATTATGGGCTTAGTTGCTTTAGTAGGAATTTCCTATAATTTAGCAAAAAGTTATCGTGTCGACCCAATTTCAGCATCGATAGTTTCCTTAGGGGCGTTTATTTTAACGATTCCTTTAAAGACTGATCACGGTGCACTTTGGATACCGCTGCAGGAATTTGATTCGGGGGGATTATTTACTGCAATCATTGTTGGACTGTTTGTCACCGATTTATATGTTTGGATGGTTCACAGAAAGTGGACTATTAAAATGCCAGACACAGTTCCACCAGCAGTAAGCAATTCATTTGCGGCTTTGTTTCCAGGTCTAATAATCTTAATACTAGTTTGGTTGATTCGAATTGGTGTTGAAGCTACGCCAATGGAAAGTATTCCGAATATAGTTTCGTTTTTCTTAGCTGATCCACTAAGTCATTTGAGTAACACTTTCATGGGTGCTATTGTGGCTGAATTTATGATTTCTTTGCTATGGGTCTTTGGTGTCCATGGCGCCAATGTGGTGTTAGGAATCATGATGCCAACGTGGTTGTCAGCCTTGAATGCCAATCAAGTTGCTTTTAGTGCCGGTAAACCATTGCCTAATATTGTAACAACTGCCTTCTTTGACAATTTCGTTCATATGGGTGGAGCTGGTGCAACGATTGGCTTAGCAATGTTATTAGCGTTTGCATCAAAGAGTAGAGAATTGAAAACTTTAGGAAAATTAGTTGCTGGACCGGCACTTTTTAATATCAATGAACCAATTTTATTTGGTTTACCGATCGTGATGAATTATAAGATGTTAATTCCATTTATTTTGACACCGCTAGTAAACGTTACGACAACATATTTTGCTATGGCAACTGATTTAGTGGCTAGACCAATGGGGACGTATATTCCTTGGTTAACGCCACCGATTCTCTCAGGCTTTATTGCGACTGGTCATCTATCAGGATCAGTCATTCAAATAATTAATATTATTCTTGATACATTGATTTATTGGTATTTCTTCAAATCAATGGATAGAGAAAAATTAGCAAGTGAATTAGGACATAAAAAACGTTTTTAATAAAATTTGGAGGTTTCGTTTTGAGAAGATTAGGATTATCACTTTATCCTGAACATTCAACTTTAGATGAGGATAAAAAATACCTTGATACTGCAAGTAAATTGGGTTATTCACGTATTTTTGCATCATTACTAGAATTAGGAGCTGACAAGGATAAAACTATCAATCGTTTTAAAGAAACAATTGCCTATGCTAATAAATTAGGCTTTGTGACGATTGTCGATATGAATCCGAAATTGTTCAAGTCATTAGATATCAGTTATGATGATCTATCATTTTTCCATGATTTAGGAGCCTATGGAATTAGACTAGATGAAGGATTCTCCGGTATGGAAGAAGCTAAGATGACTCACAATCCATATGGCTTAAAGATCGAAATAAATATGAGTTCTGGAACTCATTATTTGGATAACATTTTGTCATATCATCCAGATACTAATAATTTATTAGGCTGTCATAATTTTTATCCACAAAGATACACTGGCTTAGGAGAAGACTTTTTCATCAAATGGTCTAATTTCTTTAAAGATCGTAATACTCACTCAGCCGCTTTTGTTAGTTCACATACGGCAACTTTTGGACCATGGCCGGTTCAAGATGGCTTGCCAACACTTGAAGATGATCGTGATTTACCAATCGGTACACAAGTTAAGCATTTGTTGCTCAGTGGAGTAGTCGATGATGTAATTATCGGTAATACTTACGCTTCTGATGAAGAATTAAAAGAAGCTTCAGAAGCCTTTTATTCACCATACCCAGTCTTGAAAGTTGACTTCAATCAAGGCGCTACTGATTTAGAAAAAGAAGTTATTTTGAAGTCAACTCATGTTTATCGAGGAGACGCTTCTGATTACTTGTTACGTAGCACAATGACACGAGTAGTTTATCATGATGGTAATTTCCCAGCTCATGACACACAAGATATTAGACGTGGTGACATCATTATTGTTAATGAAAATTACGGACAGTATAAAGGTGAAACTCAGATTGGACTTAGAGATATTCCAAATGACGGACGTAGAAATGTCGTTGGTCATCTGAACGAAAAAGAAGCATTTCTATTGAGTTATATCAAGCCATGGAGTAGTTTTAAGTTAGCTGAATAATTACAAAAAAAGATACTATTCTCAGCAGAATAGTATTTTTTTATAGGGAGATAAATATGAATAAATATTTGCTAGATGATAAAAGTTTTGATAAATTCTATGATCTGTATCTTTACTCATTTAATCGCGAAGATTCCACAGATAGAAAACGTGTCTTTAAAGAAAGATATGATCATTCATTAGTTTACGGTTTAATGAATGGGAAAAAATTAGGTAGTGGTTTATTCAGTATTCCGTTTGACGTTAACTTTCATGGAGTTGACTTCAAAATGAACGGAATTGGTGATGTAATGAGTGCTCCTGAATTTGGTGGTCGTGGTGGAGCATCTAAAATGCTTGATCAAGCATTGTTTGATATGTATAAAAATGAAGTCACATTATCTTATTTAGCACCATTTTCTTTCGGATACTATCGTCAATTTGGATATGAACAAGTCTTCGACCATACACAAGTAGTGATTGAAAATGATAAATTGCCTCGCATTAAGAGTAGCAATAAAGGTTATGTTGAACGGATCGATGTCAAAGATATCCCTGATGAAATGAAAAAACTCTATTTGGATCAAAATCATTTGGGCGGAGTTAATCGTTCACAATGGTGGTGGGATCACATGATCGATAAACACGCTGATCATAAAGTGGCACTAGCTTATAATAAAGACGATATTTTAATTGGTTATATGATTTATTATCATGAACAGGAGAATTTTTACATTCATGAATGGGTCAATTTGAATCCTTTGAGCCGTCAATTGCTGGCTAAGTTTGTTACTAAGCATCAATCGATTTTCAAGAAATTTATTTTTGAATCTCCAGATCCTGATTTTAAAGCTGATCTTCTAACTGATCCATATTCTGCTGAATTGACCGTTACGCCATATATGATGGCTAGAATTGTTAATTTAGAAGACTTCTTTACACGTTATCCTGTTCAAAATGATTTAGATGAAGTTTTTATTAAAGTAGAAGATACTTTGGAATGGAATGCTCATACATGGAAAATTAGTGTTCGTGATAGAAAAGTTACCATTAAAATTGCGGATGGTGAGGCAGCAAATATTGAATTAACTATCCAGAATTTGACCAAAGCCATGTTTGGCTATCGTTCTCTAGAATCATTAGCTGACTATGGATTTATCAAAGGTGACACTAAAAAAATTCAAGATTTGGATAAAGTTTTAGTTCAAAAAAAGCCAGAATTAATTGATTATTTTTAAGTTTTAGTAAATTTCAAAATGTTATTGAAAAATAAATCAGTGAATATTCTTTTAAATAATGAAAAAATAAAAAAATATAGTATTCTTGTCATGGGTATAGTTTCTTATAGAGGGAAAAACTGATGGGAGGTTTAATAATTATTGACATGGCATGTATGGCACGTATCACCGTTTATTACCAGTATTTTCTTTATTCTGGGTGTATTCACTTTGTATGAAGTTTTATATGATTGGTTGAAATCATTTTTTAACTTAAAAAAGTTTAAAATTGACGAAGATCATTTGAACTCGGTTTTCGGTATTTTTTACATGTTGATCTTTATTTTTAGTATGCAAGCTTCTTTGTCGGGTAAAGCAATTTCCTGGCAATTTATGAATTTTCAAATCATTGCATTAGTTTTTTGTGCTTACTTTTTAAATATCAAAGTACCACTGCGTTATTTTATTCCAATTGTTTTGGTATATATGACGATCAATGGTTCATTTGGTTATTGGGAATCATGGTGTCATGCTTGGACTGTTATTGTGACATATGATACTTTTAATCGGATTCATCGTATTCAAAATGAAAAACATCAATTTATTGACTATCTTATAACTGGCATAGTTTCTGGAATTTTATTGTGGACATTTGTCGCTTTGAAATTTGATTTAAGTTTCAGGATAACGCTGGAAGAGTGGTCATATATGATGATTTTTGAAATCTTACTTTATAGTTACGTCAATATGATTTTGCGTGATAGCAAATTAAAATTACGGCTAGTCGAATTTGCTAATCATGATGCCTTAACCAAAATTTCTAATTACGCAGCTTATGATTCCGAGATGAAATACGTTTTCAGTAATAGTCGTCATAATAAGTTACATCTGTCGATGATGATGTTTGATATTGACCATTTTAAGCAGGTTAATGATACTTATGGGCATTTGGCAGGAGACAAGGTTTTACAGCAGGTAGCGGACGTTGTATCAACAGTAATTAATGAGAACGATCCTTCCGTCAAGTTTTATCGGACTGGTGGGGAGGAATTCAATATAGTTTTTCCAGGTTATGATCTTGATTCAACAAAAATGATTGTGCAGGAGATTTTTTCGGCAGTTAATCACTTGCCAGTAGAATACAATGGAAATGAAATTACCATTTCGATTTCGGTCGGTGTTTCCGAGATTTCTGAAGATGATCTTCATCCTAACGATTTGTATGGTCGGGTGGATGAGAATCTTTATCAATCGAAAAACAATGGTCGGATGCAGATTACGGCTATTTAAAAAATTTCACTACTTCATCGAATTTTCGAGGGTAGTGAGTTTTTTTGTGCTATTATTATAAAATATAAATATATTTTTAAAAAAGAATATAAAGTTGGAGGTTATCGCATTCTTGACTTGGTCGATTTGGCACGTTTCACCTTTTATAACGGGTGTTTTCTTTATTTTAGGAATCTTCACACTTTATCAAGTTCTTTATGACGGTTTAAAAACGTTTCTACATTCTAAGAAAATAAATGTAGACGATGACAAATTAAATTCAGCCTTCGGGGTCTTGTACATGTTGATTTTTATCTTCAGTATGCAAGCGACGCTTGTCGGGACACCGATTTCTTGGCAGTTTATGAATTTTCAATTAATCGCCTTGGTCTTTTGTGCTTATTTCTTAAATATTAAAGTTCCGTTTTTGGTATTTTTTCCAATTATGATTTTATATATGATGTTCAATGGCTCAATAGGTTACTGGGAGTCATGGTGTCATGGATTCACCTTAATGTTGTTTTACCTCAGCATGAATCAATTACGTCGAAATCAAACGGTAAAACATTTCTTTATTAATTATATGTTTTTGGGAACGTTCTTTGGGGCACTCTTGTGGTTCTTCATGAAATTAAAATTTGATTTTACATGGTCAACGTATTTACAAGAATGGTTATATTTAATTATCTTTGAAGCTTTACTTTACAGTTACGTAGGGATGATTTTGCGTGACAGTCAATTAAAGCTTAAACTATTAAAGTTTGCTAATCATGATGCTCTAACGAAGACGGAAAATTTTGCCGCCTATAAAGCAGAAATGGATCATCTGTTTAGCGATAGCACGGTCAACAAACTTGATCTTTCAATGATGATGTTCGACATTGATCACTTCAAACAAGTTAATGATACTTATGGTCACTTGGCCGGTGATAAAGTTTTGCAACATGTAGTTGATGTCGTTGAAACTGTGATTTCTGAAAATGACCCGAATGTTAAACTTTATCGAACAGGTGGCGAAGAATTTAACGTCATCTTTCCCGGTTATGATTTAGAGGCGACCGAACCAATCGTGCATCAAATTTTTGCCGCTTTAAATCATATTGATGTAGAAGTTAATGGGCAAAAAATCAATATCACAATTTCAGTTGGAGTGTCGATGATCTCTAAAAAAGATGCTCAGCCAAATGATTTCTATTCGCGTGTTGATGGCAATCTTTATCACTCTAAAAGAAATGGGCGTAAACAGATTACGGCGTTGTGATGTATGAAAAAAATAGCATCTATTCATTGTTAATTGAATAGATGCTATTTTTTGGCTTAGGCTGTCTTAACTTGTTTAGCTGATTGTTTAGGCATAACAAGATTTAAGATAATTGCCGCGATTGCAGCAACAGCGATTGGTGAACCTAATAAGTATTGAATAATTTGTGGAGCATTCTTAGTTACATTAGCAGGTAGTAGAACTAAAGCTAACGTTAAGATAATTGGAACCCCAATGATGTAAAGATCACGATCAGTCGTTTCAATTCCACGAATAACATTCAAACCGTTTAGCATGATAGTTACAGTGATAATTGCAAAGACACCACCGATAACAGGGGCAGGGATTGCAGCTAGAAAGGCTGATAATTTACTGAAGAAACCTAAGATTGAGAACCAGATTCCAGCAAATAAGAAAACCCGTTTTGAAGCAACACCAGTAATAGAGATAACACCGGCATTAGTTGAGTAACCTGTAACTGGAGTTGTACCAAGAAGTGCGGCTACCATACAACTTAAACCTTCACCGATGATACCGTGATTCCATTGTTTGTCAGTGATTTCATGATTAGTTACAGCACCCATGGCAAACCAAGTACCAGTTGTTTCAGTTGTGATAACAGCATAAATGATGATGAAAGTGACGATTGCTGAAGGTGAGAAATTGATACCCCAATGTAGAATAGTTCCATTTGGAAGACCAAACCAAGGAGCACTCGTAACTGTCTTCCAGTCAAACATTCCCATCATAGTTGAAACAAGAGTTCCGACACCTAGTGCTAAGATAATTGAACTAGTTCTAAAGAAACGTTCAACTTTTTTAAATTTCAAACTAATTGCGACTGAAACTAATAAAGTTAACGCAGTTACAGCTGCCAAAATCATATTTTTATTGATATTTCCTGGAGCATTGAAAATATTACTGTTTAAAGCAGTTGGAATCAGCGACAATCCAACACAAGTGATGATCGTACCTCCAACGAGGGCAGGGACAAGTTTGTTGATGATCTTTTGGAAGATTCCGGTTGCACCTAAGATAATTAAAATTATGGAACCAACCAATAAGGCACCGATCAAGGTACCCATACCATTACCTCTGAGGCCACCTGAACCTAAAACAACTCCGGCTGCAGCCCCGAGTGGAACAAAAGATGGGCCTTGTGAAACAGGCATTTTCATGAAGACGAAAGTTTGTAAAATCGTACCAATACCAGCCGCTAAGAAAGTAGACTGGAGCAGATTCATTTGGTCGCCGACACCCATGGCCATCATTCCGGCTAGAATAATTGGTGGAACGTAAATATCCATTGCTAAGACATGTTGTAATCCTAAGAAACCAGCTTCAGTTGCGCCGATTTTATCATCAGGACCAACTAATAAGGTACTTTTTTTATTTTCCATTTTTCTCTCCTAAATTGTTATGAACTAATTTTCCTGAGACGTAAACTTGTAAAATATTCTCTTTATTAGTGTGATATATCAATCTTTCAAAAATATCCTGACTTTGATTTGAAGCAACTTCTCTAAAAGAATCAGAAACTATTTGTAAATCAGCTTGATAGCCGGCTTTGATTTGACCAGTTTGAAGGTGTAAAGCTTTTGCACCACCAACCGTTGCCAGATAGAAAACGTTACTAGCAGTTAAGCGACTATTTTGATCAGTTTGATCTTTTAAAATCTGTGAGGACATGATTGCTTGTTGCATATTTTTGTAAATGCTTGGGGAGAAACCGCCGGAAATATCCGTTCCCAGACCAACTTTGACATTTTGTTCATGAGCCTTAAGAATTGGCGCTACTTGATTTCCAAAATAAACATTGGAAATTGGGCAGTGTGCCAAAGCAGTTTTACGGTTTGAAAATAATTTTAGATCGGCATCATTTAATAATGTACCATGCGCCATAACGGCTTTATCAGTCAAAAGTCCGTACTTGTCAAGGACTGAAGCATCGCGCTGATGAAAGTTCTCTTTGGCAAAACCATCTTCCCAGATGCTTTCACTACAGTGTGATTGAATTGGCAAGTCATACTTTTTAGCCAGTTGTCCTAAGCCCTTTAAGGTCTCTGGAGTACAACTGGGAACAAAACGTGGCGTGATTACTGGTGTCAATTGCGCACCAGTTTCTTTTTGTAAAGCAAACATTTCTTGGATGAATTTTTCAGTTTCAGAAATGCTTTCTGCAGAAGAACTGTCACGATAATAATCTGGTGTCTGTTCTGGATTGTCCATGTTGACACGGCCGATGAACGCACGCTGACCATACTCAGCACAAATCTTAGCTAAGACTAAATCAGCTTTAGTGTCAATGGAACCGAAAAACAGCCCAGTAGTTGTTCCATTGGCTAACAGTTCCTTAATTAAACTTTTATAGACTTTCTTGGCATAGGCTAGATCCTTAAATTTAGCTTCCAATGGGAAAGTATAAGTGTTAAGCCATTCATTTAATGGCTTATCCAAGGCAAGACCTGCTTGAGGCCATTGTGGAGCATGAATATGTAAATCAGTGAAACCTGGCAAAAGATAATTACCAGGTGAAACGATACGAAGGGTATCTTGATTAATTGCAGCTTGTTTGACAGACTGATAATCAGAATCAGTAGCGGAAATTACGCGGTCAATAATGCCTGACTGGTCTACACATATAAGAGCTTTTGGTGTAAAATCCGCCTTGTCAAATGTTGCTGGGGTAATCACAGATCCCTCAAAAACAATTTGATAGGTGATAATCTAACACTTCCTTAAATTTATTAATATTAGGTTAACATGAATGATAATGTAAATAAATAGTAAATTGTTCGTATTTGGCTTAAAAAAGAGAAACCTCGTTTCCGAAAATTGGAAATGGGGCTTTTTTTGACTATGATAATAATTTTGTATGCCATTTCAAATCCCAATGAAACGGTATTCTGTTTTTTTAGGTAAAAGGTAATTAAATTTCGTAAAAAAATTTTAGATATCTTAAAAAAAATAAAAAAAGGTCTAATTGTAAAGTTAAATTTACATAACTCAGCATAATTTGTACTTGATTGTATATACAATCGTGATTATACTAAATTATGAAATCGATTACAAAAAGGAGTGATCAGATGACTTATGCAATGATTGGAACTTGGAGAATGGCTTATGAAGGTCTCTCTAAAGGACTTGATTTATTGAAAGGTGGTGGTACTAGCAGCGATGCGGTAGAATCTGCCATTAAAGAAGTGGAGGATTATCCATACTTTAAATCTGTCGGATTCGGTGGTTTGCCTAACGAAAATGGATTAGTTGAATTAGATTCAGCCTTTATGAGTGGTGATACTTTTGGCGTTGGTGCAGTCATGGGTATCAGTGATGTGAAGAATCCGATCTCAGTAGCCAGAAGCTTGAGCCATGAGCATTTCAACAGCGTTTTGGTAGGCGAAGGTGCCAGTCAATATGCGACTAAAAATGGCTTCGAAAGAAAGAATATGTTGACACCTAGAGCAAAGAAAATTTGGGAGAAACGCAAAGCTGAAATTGCTGAAAAGAATCTTTCACCATATGACGGACATGATACTGTTGGAATGGTAAGTTTGGATCAAACCGGCTCAATGTCAGTCGGAACTTCGACTTCAGGACTATTTATGAAAAAAGCTGGTCGAACTGGTGATTCCGCTTTAGTAGGTGATGGTTTTTACGTTGACAGTGATATTGGAGGAGCTGCCGCAACTGGTTTAGGTGAAGATATTATGAAAGGATGTCTTTGCTATGAGATAGTTCGTTTAATGGGAACTGGTTTGAGTCCACAAGCAGCCTGTGATAAAGCTCTCTATCCATTTTTGAGAAAATTAAAGAAGCGCTTCGGAAAAATTGGAGAGTTCTCCTTAATTGCTTTGAGTAAGGATGGACAATGGGGAGTTTCAACCAATGTTGAATTCACATTTGCCATGGGAACAGAAAAAGAAGCACCAGCAGTTTATATCGCCTATCCAGATGAAAATGATAAGACTAAGATCAGTCCCATCACACAAGAGTGGATGGATGCATATGAGAAGAGAATTAAAGCACCAATAGATTAAGAGGAATTTTTTTATGCCAGAATATTTGTACAGCAAGATCGCGGATAAATTAGAAAAGATCATCAAAGATGGAGAATATGGAGTTCATCAAAAGTTGCCGTCTGAGACGGAATTATCATTTCGATTTGATACTTCACGTTTGACGATTCGCAAATCGATTGAAGAATTGGTACGTCGAAAGATTGTTGTTAAGGATCGTAACCGCGGGACATTTGTTTTATCACCACAGACTAAAATCTCTAGTGGTGCCGATGGTTTAGTGGGTTTTACTGAAGCAGCGCAAAATCATCATTTGAAGTCTCGTACTATCGTATTAGATTTCAAATCAACTAAGCGTGTCCCTGTTATGGTGACAGAAAAACTACATGTTAAAAATGACGAGCCGTTTTGGATGATTGAACGTTTGCGTTTAATAGATGATGTCCCAATGACACACGAATTACTTTTTTTGAGAAAGAGATTTGTCCGTGATTTGTCGATTGAAGATGCAAAAGGTTCCTTGTTTAAAGTGATCGAACAAACAATTCCAATATCTTATGCTGATCAGGAGTTAGAGTCAGTTTTGCTTAAAGGGAGAATTGCACAATTAATGGAAGTGAAAGAAGGCTTGCCAGCTTTCTTGGCACATACGGTGTCTTATTCTGCGAATGGATATCCACTTTTATTTGACGAATCATATTATCCTGCTGACAAATATACGTTCCATAATATTTTGTACCGTAATCATTAAGGAGGTAGTGAGTATGAAGGTAATTGTTTTATTGGACCAAATCCAGTCCGGCTTAGGTGGTAAAGAAAAAGCCGATACTGAATTAGGCGGTAAGAAGTTGGCTATGGGTGCTGCAGATACGATCGATAAAGATTTAAAGAAACAAGATTCAAGCGTTATGGCTACCTTTTTCTGTGGGACTCAATACTATGAGGAAAACAGTGAAGTAGTACAAGGTAAAATCACACGGATGTGTCAAAAGATGCAACCAGATGTTTTGTTAGTCGGACCAACTTACGACTACGCTGATTTTGCCAAAATGGCTTGTGAAGTTGGAGCTGCCGTCCAAAAAGATTCTGATATTCCAGTTGTCGCAATGGTTGCACAAGAAAAAAATGCAGATATAATCAATCAATTTAAAGATCAATTAAACATCGTTAAAATGCCTAAAAAAGGTGGAACGGGTCTTCAAGATTCAATCGATCATGGAATTGAATTGTGTAATAAAAAGGTTAAGAAAGAAGATATTAATGAATTCGTTAGTCAATATTGTTATTAGTTAAGGGGGATGAGCTTTATGCAAAAGAAATTTGAGCAAATTTTGATGCCTGTGGCGACAAAATTAGCCAACAACGTAGTTTTACGTTCGTTGCGTGATGGATTTTTAATTATCACACCACTAATCATTGTTACTTCAATTTTCTTACTAATTGGTAACTTTCCGATTCCCGGTTGGGAAAGTTTCTGGACAGGTATTTTAGGCCCCAAATGGACCGAGTGGTTTGGTGCTGTTTCTGATTCTGTTTTCAGTTTTACAGGTTTATTGGCATGTTTTGGTATCTCATATTCTTATGGTAAAAACCGTGGTTTGAGAGCCGTTCATGCCAGTGCAGTTGCCATTGTCTCATTTTTGATCATGACACCAACAACGGTTAAAGTTGGTAAGGAAACTGTCGGTGCCGTTCAGACAATGTATTTAGGTCCAAACGGAATTTTCTTAGGTTTATTTACAGCTATTATAAGTGTTGAATTATTTAGATTTGCGATTAAACGTAATTGGACGATCAAGATGCCTGATGGGGTTCCACCCGCTGTCAGTGAATCATTTGATGCATTATTGCCAAGTGGTTTTGTTATTTTGATTTTCTTCTTAGTTAGAGTTTTGTTCAGTTTGACTGATTTTGGTACTGCTTATAATTTCATTTATACAATGTTGCAAGCTCCATTGAAGGATGTCGGTAACTCATTACCTTCAGTACTGCTTTATAACTTCTTAGCTTCACTATTGTGGTGCTTTGGTATCAATGGACCAACTATTACTAATAGTGTTTGGTCACCAATTTTCTTCGTTTTAACACAAGATAATTTGAAGGCTTTCCAAACAGGCCATGAATTACCACATATTTATACACAACAATTTATTGATATTTTCACAACATACGGTGGTGGTGGTAGTACATTGTCACTATTAATCGTTATGTTGTTCATTTGTAAATCAAGACGTATTAAAGAACTTGGTAAATTAGCGATTGTTCCTGGTATCTTTGGTATCAACGAACCTATTATTTTTGGTTTACCAGTTGTTTTAAACCCAATCATTGCCATTCCATTTATCATTGTTCCAGTTTTAAATACTTTGATTTCTGGAATTGTCTTTACATTGCATTGGATACCGTACACAAATGGGGTTATGTTGCCATGGACTACGCCGCCATTGATCTCTGGTTGGCTGTCGACTGGTAGTTGGCTAGCCTCGTTATTGCAGTTGTTTGAATTAGTACTGGGAGTCCTCATTTACTATCCATTTGTCATGATGCTTGATAAACAATATCTGAAGGAAGAACAAGCAGCTGCCGAAGTAGATGACGTTGATATTGATTTTAGTAATATTTAAAGGGATGAAAATACAGTGAAAGAAATTAGACCGGATTTTGAAAAGTTATTTAATCAATCACGCGATGAATTTATCGAAGATTTTAGAAAGTTAGTTCAAATACCTAGTATCAATGGCAACAAGACTTATCAAGCTCCCTTTGGGATTGGTCCTAAAAGAGCGTTAGAGTATTTATTGGAACTTTCTAATAAATTAGGTTTTAAGACTGGACAAGTATCAGATTGTGTCGGTTGGGCTGAGTATGGTCCGGATACAGATGAGTACTTTGGTGTTTTAGGTCACCTGGATGTCGTTGACGTGACAGACGATTGGAATTACCCACCCTTTGATTTAACTCTAAAAGATGGATACTTTTATGGACGAGGAGTTTTAGATAACAAAGGACCATTTCTTTCATCGTTATTCGCTCTGTACCTAATTAAGCAGCAAAATATTCCTTTGAAGAAAAGAATCAGAATCATGTTTGGAACAGATGAAGAATCTGGTAGTCGAGATGTTCCATATTATTTGCAAACAGAAAAACCTCCTTATGGTGGGTTTACTCCGGATTGTAAATTTCCAATCGTATATGGTGAACGTGGTTTGATTGACTTAACGATAACTGCAAAAGTTTCTGATGATTCTTTGTCACAGATTGATGCGATTGAAGGACAATTTGATCGTAGCTTTTTACCAGAATATGGTGCGGTTACTTTAGCCGGCAAAAAATTTGAATTTCATGGTAAGAAAGCTCCAAGTAATGCACCAGATATGGCAGATAATGTTTTGCCAAAAATGGTTGAAAAATGTAGCACACTAGATGGCGAGACGGGTAAAATTTTCCAATGGCTAAATGAAAAAGTTGGAACACAATTTGACGGTCACAATCTAGGTTTAGATTTTTCTGATGAGGCTTCAGGAAAATTACAGTTGTCATTTTATTCACTTGCCAAGGACACTGATGAGCTTACTTTTAATATTTCAATGCGCTATCCAGTGACAATTAGTGAAGAAAAAGTTCTTCAACAATTAAAGAGTCAATTAGCTGATGATATGTCAGTTAAGATTAATCGTAATTTCCCATCAGTGGTTAAGGATAAGGATTTGCCTTATATGCAAAAGTTTTCAAAAATTTATGAAGAAGACACAGGTTTAGATGGAAAACCAGTGACGACTACGGGGGCAACTTATGCTAGAGCTTTACCAAATATCGTTGCTTTTGGACCATCCTTCCCAGGACAAAAGGGAATTGCTCACAAAGGTGACGAATGGTTAAAATACAGTGATTGGCAAATGATGATGCAGATTTATTATGATTGCTTTTTGGCTGAATTGTCCTAAATAAAAGAAAGTAATATTTAATCATTTTAGTGATTGAATATTGCTTTTTTTGTTTATTTTCACTTAAATTTATGTAAAGGATTACAATTAAAGTAAAAGTAAAGCAAAGGAGAGCATTATGGACATAAAAATGATTGCTATTGATATGGATGGCACTCTTTTGGATGATAAGAAAAAGATTTCGGCTGATAATAAAGCGGCGATAAAAAAGGCTTTGGATCAAGGAATTAAAGTTGTTTTGAATTCAGGGCGTTCATATGATGGCATAATTGACAGTTGCCATGAATTAGGAATTTCAGGCAGTGACCAATATATTATTGAGTTTGGTGGTAATGTCATTGAAAGTCTAGATAAAAAAATTCATTATCGAAAAGTTCTAGAAAATACCACTTGTCAAGAAATAGCTGAGCAACTAACCGATGATAAAATTGCGCATATTTTGATTGATACCAAAGGAAATATTTATGATTCGTATCAAGAATGGATGGAAAAAAGGATGCTTGATCCAGAACTAGGTATTGTCAAGTTTTTAATGCATACAAGAAAACATAAGTTAAATTCATTAGCAGCAAGTTTGCATCAAAAATTTGATCAAAAGTTCTTTATTGTAATAACCAGTCCTCGTGATATTGAACTTTTTCCCAAGGAGGTTAACAAAGGTTTAGCCTTACAAAAATTAGCCAAACGATTAAAAATAAATATGAAACAAGTATTAGCTATCGGGGATTTGGATAATGATGTGCCGATGTTGAAATTAGCTGGCGTGGGTGTAGCAATGGCTAATTCACCACAAAGAATTAAAAATTTTGCTGACGACATAACGCTCGATAATAATCATAGCGGTGTTGGAGTGGCAATAACAAAATATGCTTTGAGTGAGGATAAGTAATGGATTATAAATTAATAGCACTAGATATGGATGATACTCTACTAACTTCTGAGAAGACGGTTTCAGCAAAAAACGCTTCCGCAATCAAAAGAGCTTTAGCTAAAGGAATTAAAGTTGTCTTGTGTTCAGGTAGAACTCATAACGCTATAACGGATTATGCCAAAAATCTGGGGATCAGTGGCTCTGAGCAATATATGATTACCAATGGTGGCGGAATCATTGAAAATATGGTTGGAAAAATCATTTACCAACAAACTTTGAGTAATCAATTTTATCGTGAATTTGTTGACTTTGCACAAAGAAACCGTTTGAACTATAACGTTGTCGATCCAGAAGGGCGGACATATACTAGTCATTTTGAAAATATTGATAAATATACTATTACGCAAGCTTTTGAAAATGATAATGGTTTGTTGATTCGTGAACCAGATGAACTGCCTGAAGATTTTGAAATCGTCAAAGCCATCATCAATGGTGATGAAAAGAAATTAGATTCAATCTCACAAATGGTTCATGACCATTTTGATCAAGACTATTTTGTAGTTAGGACAGGTGTTGGTTTTCTAGAAATTTTTCCACAGCACGTCAATAAAGGAGTTGCGGTCAAACATTTGGCTGATTCATTGAATATTGATATGAAGCAAGTAATTGCCATGGGTGATCGGGATAATGATATTTCTATGATAAAGCTTGCTGGCATGGGTGTAGCGATGGACAACGCCACTAAAGGTGCTAAAGAAGTTTGTGACTTTGTGACGGCTGATAACAATCATGATGGTGTTGGCTTAGCAATTGAGAAGTTTGCTTTGTAAAAAGTTGGGAAAAATCACGAGAAATAATATAATGAAACTGTATTGAAAGCGTTTAAGGAGGCAATTATGAAGAAGATCATTAATAAAACTGAGGATATCGTTTCCGAGATGATTTCTGGTCTTGTAAAAACTAATCCTAAGTTGGTTAAACAAATTGAGGGAACTACGGCAGTTGTTAGAAATGATGTAAAATTTTCTCAAAATAAACAAGTTGGTGTTGTTTCTGGCGGAGGATCTGGTCACGAACCTTTACATGCCGGTTATGTTGGTGACGGGATGTTGAGTGCTGCTGTTGCTGGTGAGGTCTTTACTTCACCAACTCCTGATCAAATCTATGAAGCTATTAAAGCAGTTGACCAAGGCTTAGGCGTCTTGTTGATCGTTAAGAATTATTCTGGTGATGTTATGAATTTTGATATGGCTAAAGAAATGGCTGAAGCTGAAGATATCAAAATTAAGACGATTGTTGTTGATGATGATATTTCAGTTGAAAATAGTGAATTCACACAAGGTAAACGTGGTGTAGCTGGAACAGTTTTGGTTGAAAAGATTGTTGGTGCAGCCGCTCGTTCAGGCATGAATCTGGATGATTTAGCTGTTTTGGGACAAAAGGTGATCGACAATACAAAGACTATTGGAATTGCTTTGCATGCAGCTACAGTTCCGGCTGTTGGACATCCGGGCTTTGAATTGAAAGATGATGAGGTCGAATATGGCATTGGTATTCATAATGAACGTGGTTATTCAGTTGAAAAAATCAAGCCTTCTAAGGAATTGGCTCATCAATTAATTGAAAAAATCATGCCAGAATTTTCTGATCAAACGGGAAAATTTGTTGTTCTAGTAAATGGTATGGGTGCTACACCTTTAATGGAACAATATATTTTTGCTAATGATGTTTTGAATGAATTGGCAGATAAGAAAATTCAAGTTGCTTTTAGCAAAGTGGGAAATAAAGTCACTTCACTTGATATGCAAGGTGTTTCATTAACAATAATGAAAGCTGAAGACGCATGGATCGATATGTTGGAAGAACCAGTTACTACAATTGGCTGGTAGAGAGGAAGTTTTTTGATGGAATTAAGTTTAGCTGAAACGAAAAAATGGATAGAATTGTTTGTTGGAAAAGTTGAAAGTGAAAAATCCCAATTAAATGAATTAGATACAGCTATCGGTGACGGTGATCACGGTACAAATATGGATCGAGGAATGAAAGCTATTACTGATGCTTTTGAAAAAAAGAATCCTGAAGATATTGCTGGTTTGTATAAAACTGTTGCTTTTGCTTTGATTCAAAAAGTTGGCGGAGCGTCAGGTCCCCTTTATGGAACAGCTTTTTTAGATATGTCAAAGAAGGCTAAGGATGATAAGGATTTAACTAAGCTAGTTCAAACAGGTCTTGCTGGTTTGAAACGTCGAGGGCAATCAGATTTTGGTATGAAGACGATGATCGATGTTTGGGAACCAGTGGCGCAAGCTTTGGAGAATAACCAATTCACACAAAGTGTTCTCGATGATGCTTTAGCAAACAATAAAGCTTTAGTTGCCACAAAGGGCCGGGCTAGTTATTTGGAAGAAAAGTCCAAAGGTCACATAGATCCTGGAGCTCAATCAAGTGCATACTTGTTTGAAGCTTTACTAACTGTGTTAGGAGCATAGTATTTATGAAATATGGAATTTTAATAGTTTCACATTCGCAAGATATTGCTACTGGAGTAAAGAAATTAATTGAACAGGCAGCACCAAAATTATCGATCACGATTGCTGGTGGAACTGACGATGGCAAAATTGGTTCATCATTAGAAAAAATTCAAACAGCAGTAGAAAAAAATTCCGGTGAGGAAATTTTAGCCTTTTATGATCTTGGCAGTTCAAAGATGAATTTAGAGATGTTAATGGAAATGACGGACAAGAAGATTCATAAATACGATGTTGCATTAGTCGAAGGTGCATATGCCGCAGCGACTTTAGCGGAAATTGATTCACCTCTTCAGACGATAGAAAAAACATTAGAACCACTTAAAATTAAATAAATTTGATCAAAGACACATTCGAAAATTAAAGAATGTGTCTTTTTTTTCCAAAATGTCTATAAAATTAGAGTAACTTTAATATTGATTGTATATATTAGCTCGATTATACTAGATAATATATTAAATTATTAGATATTTATTAGTAATTATTTAATATTATTAACAAAACATTTGACAGATTAATTTAGAGTGCTAGTCTTACAATTAAAATTATAAAAAGGGGGTTCAATCTCTATGAGCAAATTGATTGGTATTACTGCAGACGTATTTTTAGAGGCAACCGATGTAATCGATCAGAAGTTGATGGATTTTGTGCCAAGACCAATTGTTGATGGGGTATTAGCAGCTGGCGGCATTCCAGTAGGTTTACCATACCTACCAGTAGATAAAATCAATCAATTGGTTGAAAAAATGGATGGAATTATTTTTTCTGGTGGACCAGATATAGATCCTAGCTTTATGGGTGAAGAACCCATTCCGCAATTGCGAGTTACGAATCGTGATCGGGATTTATTTGAAATTGCTCTAATTCGTACTGCTGTGGCAAAAAAGATTCCAATTTTTGGAATTTGTCGTGGAGCTCAGATGATTGACGTTGCTTTGGGGGGAACGCTATATCAGGATTTACCAACTCAGTATTCGGGCAAATTGTTGAAACATGAACAGTCTGCGCCCGGAGATCAACCGACACATTTTGTTCGAGTTGATTTCAACTCAAAATTATATAAATCGATTGGCGACAATGTATATGTTAATTCTAGACATCACCAAGCTATCAAATCAGTACCTGATCATTTAAAAGTTGTAGCTACCGCTTCAGATGGTGTGATTGAAGCTATTGAGAATGAAGATGCAACTATCCAAGCTGTTCAGTGGCATCCTGAAAATTTGTGGCAAAAGGATTCACGTCAATTGACACTTTTTAGTGATTTTATTAATCGGACTGCTCCTACTTATTTCGAGACCACTGGCAATAAGGCTAATGAGAAGCTACATAATAATTCAGCTGTTTAATTTTTTAAACGATGGTTTCTAATTTATTAGACATAAATTAATAAAACTTGATTTGTCAAAATAACATTTTTATTGTAATATTTCTCATGAAAACTGAATATAGATTTCTTCGGGGCAGGGTGTAATTCCCGACCGACGGTAGCAGCTTCTTTGAAGTTGGAGCCCGTGACCCACGAGAGTGGTGGATCTGGTATTAAGCCAGAGCCGACAGTATAGTCTGGATGGTAGAAGAAAATAAAATTTCATGCTATTGATAAGCCTATTTGGCGTCGTCTCGTATGGAGTCTTATTTAGCTTATCTTAAAAGTCCCGCAAAATTTTTGCGGGGCTTTTTTTGTGGGGTGAATAGGATTTTGGATAGATTTATGAAATTAGCTTTTACAGAAGCGAGAAAGGGTAAAGATACATGGAAAAATCCCCAAGTTGGGGCCGTAATTGTAAAAAATCAGCAAATTTTAAGTTCTGGGTACCATGAAACTTATGGCCAGAATCATGCTGAGATAAACGCTTTACAACATTTGCCGGATATTTCCGAAGCTTATGGGGCAACTTTATACGTAACTTTAGAGCCTTGTTCACATTTTGGCAAAACACCACCATGTGTGCAAAAAATTGTTGAAGTAGGCATTAAGAAAGTAGTTATTGCCGAAACCGACCCTAATCCCATAGTCAGCGGTAATGGGATCAAGTATTTAGAGCATCATGGAGTTCAGGTTGAAAATTTGCATCAAAAAAATGATTTGAACCTTGCTTATAAATTTTTTCATCAAAACAACCGACCGCTAGTAACAATAAAATATGCCATGACTCTGGATGGAAAAGTCAATCAAACTAAGGGAACACGTTCAATGATCACCAATCAAGAGGTTTTCAAAGATAGTCAAGAATTACGCCGAGAATCGCAAGTGATTTTGGTTGGTGAAAATACATTTAAAATAGACGATCCTAAATTGACTGTTCGTAAAAAAGAAAAATTTCCACCCATTCGTGCAGTTGTCATTCGGGACGTGAACAGTGTTGATTTGAAAAGGCGGATTTTTCAAACCAGTGAACCGATTTATTTTTTTAGTCAAAAAGAATCCAGTCGAACATTACCGAAAAATGTTCAAGTTTTTGTAGATGATTGGACACCACTTAAAATTATCCAAAAACTAGGCCATTTAGGAATCCAATCGATATTAGTTGAAGGCGGTAGCCACCTGCAGGCAGATTTTCTCAATGAAAAATTGTGTGATCGACTGGTCATTTACTTAGCAAATAAAATTTTTGGCCAAGGATTACCAGCAATCAATGGACCCGTAGCTAAATTGAAATTTGCTCAACCAGAAATTTTAACGTTAGCTGATAATTTAAAGATTACGACTTGGAGGCTTGAATAATGTTTACAGGAATTGTGAAAGGTATTGGGAAGGTCCAACAGATCAAGCAATCACGCGATAATTTATCGTTGGTCATCTCACATCACCTAGGACAACTTGAACTTGGCGATAGTATTGCTATCGATGGCATCTGTTTGACAGTCACGCAAATTGAAAAAGCGCGTTTTCAAGTCGATGTGATGCCAGAAACAGTTAAAAAAACTAATATCAATGATTTTCAACTGCAACAGGAAGTGAATTTGGAACCAGCATTGCAACTAAATTCTAAAATCGGAGGCCATTTTGTTTTAGGACACGTTGATACAACTGGGCAATTATTGGCTAAAAAAAGAGCTAGAAATTCAGATCTTTTAATTTTTTCAATTGACCCTAAGTATTCACCTTATTTAGTTGAAAAAGGATCAATCACAATTGACGGAGTTAGTTTAACGATTATTAGTGTCCAAAAGGATCAATTTCAAGTTGGAATTATCCCCTTTACACAAGAAAAGACAGTTTTAGGAGCTTTAAAGCTTGGTGACGTAGTTAATTTAGAAACAGATATTTTAGGAAAATATGTGTATCGCAATTTGAGGGGGAGTCAAAATGACTAATGAAGTAGTTAAGAGAGTTGAACAAGCGGTTGAGGATTTAAAACAAGGTAAATTGATCATTGTCGCAGATTCAACTGATCGTGAAGCTGAGGGGGATATGATCGGTTTAGCCGATTTTGTAAATGGAGAAAAGGTCAACTTTATGATCAATCATGCTCGCGGATTGTTATGCGTTCCGATGAGTTCAGAAATTGCTCAAAAGTTGGATCTATCACTGATGGCAAGTTCACATGATGCTTTCAACACGGCTTTTACCATCAGTACTGACGTAAAAACTACAACGACTGGTATCTCAGCTTTTGACCGTGCTAAGACGATTAAAGCTTTAGCGACCTCAAACGAACCAAATGATTTTTATCATCCAGGGCATATTTTTCCATTGATTGCTAAAGATGGCGGCGTAATTGTTCGTGATGGACATACTGAAGCAGCCATTGATTTAGCTAAAATTGCCCAAGCCACACCGGTAGCTTACATTTGTGAAGTTATTCGAGACAATGGTCAGATGGCACGTCGTAAACAACTAAAGGAGATTGCGACCGAGAATCACATGACGATGATTACGATTGCTGACATTATTCAATATCGTTACTTAACTAACTTTCAAGTTTTGAAGTCAGATTCCGATGTTGATTTACCAACTAAATTTGGACATTTTCGCCTGCACTCGTTCACTTATCAAAATCAACCTTTGTTGGTCATTTATAAAGATGATCTCAAAAAATCGAACTTACTCTTACGAGTTCATTCAGAATGCTTCACCGGTGATATTTTAGGTTCCAAGCGTTGCGATTGTGGGGAACAATTAGAGACAGCTTTAAGGAAAATTGAAGCTAATGGTAACGGTGCTTTGATTTACTTGCATCAAGAAGGTCGGGGTATCGGATTGATCAATAAATTGCGAGCTTATCAGTTACAAGATTCCGGCTATGATACGGTTGAAGCCAATGAGAAATTAGGCTTGCCAGCAGATGCTAGAAATTATGACGTTGTAATGTCGGTTTTGAAATACTTTCAAATTGATTCGGTAGCTTTAATGACTAATAATCCTGACAAAATCAGCCAGTTACAAAAATTGGGCGTCAGCGTTAAACGAGTACCCTTGGAAACTAAGCCAAATAATAACGATCGTCATTATTTAGAAACTAAAAAGAAAAAATTTCATCATTTACTAAACGAGGTAGATTAACATGAACGAAATTAACGGAAATTTAAATGGAACAAATTTAAAAATTGCGATAGTTGTTGCTAAGTTTAATGAGCTTGTGACTAATAGATTGCTACAAGGAGCTTTGGAAAAATTAAAACAACTGCAGGTGGCTGATGCAGATATCACAGTAATTAAAGTGCCAGGAGCTTTTGAAATCCCTCGTATGACAAAAATCATTTCCGAGAACCAAAATATTGACGGTGTGATTGCCTTAGGGGCAGTAGTCAGAGGTGAAACTGCTCACTTTGATTATGTCTGTGCTCAGTCAGCCACTGGTGTGAGTCAACAAACACTGACCGGTAGAATCCCAGTAATGTATGGGATTTTGACGACTGATAATATGGATCAAGCACTCAATCGGGCTGGTGGAAAAGCTGGAAATAAAGGTAGTGAATGTGCCAGTGACGTAGTTGAAGTGATCAATGCCGAAAAAATAGCAGCCAAGTTGTAGTTGACTGCCATTGATTTAAATTGTTTCTAGTGATGTTTTTTGATTTGGTTTAGGGTAGTTCTGATCTAACAATTCCAATTCATCAGGAGTGAAACTGATATCGATGGCATCGAGGTTACTCTTCATATGTTCAACTGAAGAGGTCTTAGGGATGCTCAATAAGTCATGATTACGAATGACCCAGGCTAATAGCAATTGATGGATGGTGATATTTTTTGACTGAGCCATTTCCTTTAGAACTGGTTTGATATTTAAATAAGCTCCACCGTCTGATCCAAAGGGTGAATAACCGATAAATGACATTTGGTGTTGTTTTTGCCAAGGTAAGATGTCATATTCAATACCACGGCTGCCGATGTTATACAAATCTTCGTTGACGCGACAGTTAGTGCCATGTTCTAGCTGTGAAAGTTCTTTGAGATCGGCCAAATCAAAATTAGAAACACCCCAGTTTTTGATCAAACCAGCTTGAACCATTTTTTCTAAGCCAGTAACGGTTTCTGAGAGTGGGGTATCACCGCGCCAGTGTAACAAGTACAAGTCTAAGTAATCAGTTTGTAGGCGTTGCAAACTCTTCTTTAAACTAGTCTCGATCAATTTTTCGGTGGCGTGATAGGGATAAAACTTGGATACCAATTGAAATTTGTCCCGTGGATAGTCTTTGATTGTTTTACCAATCAAGGTTTCAGACAATCCTTCACCGTACATTTCGGCAGTATCGATCAAATTGATGCCATGATCGAGTCCATATTTGATGGCTTCCATTTGGCGGTTATTTTCAGTGGCATTGCCTTCTCCTAAATGCCAAGTACCAATGCCGATTGCTGAAGTCTGTTGTTGATTGAATAAGATGTTTTTCAAAATGAGGCCTCACTTTCAAGAATATTTGTATCACTATTATAAATCGTAAATATTTTTTTTAGAAATATTAACTGATGGGAACAAAAAATTATAGACAAGTCCATACACGCCATGTAATATTAAACAATATTACCAATACAAAGGAGTTTTTTATGTACCTATTAGTTAATGTTATAGGCCTGCTGGTATTTCTAGGTATTGGATTTCTATTCTCGAAAAACAAACAGGGAATACATTGGAGATCAATTGCGGTCATGGTCATTTTAAACTTAGTCTTGGCTTGGTTCTTGACTAGTTTTGAGGCTGGCCGTGCGATTGTTTCCGGTGCAGCAGAAGGGTTCAATTGGTTAGTTCAAGTTGCTTATGTGGGGATTGAGTTTGCCTTACCGAGTTTTGTGCACGTCAAGAGCATGGATTTTTTCACTAGTGCTTTGTTACCAATTTTATTGATTGTTCCATTATTTGATATTTTGACATATATTGGCGTTTTGCCATTTATCATCAAATGGATTGGAAAAGGGTTGTCATTTATCACTGGGCAACCGAAGTTTGAGTCGTTTTTTGCTGTAGAAATGATGTTTCTCGGTAATACTGAAGCTTTGGCGGTTTCAAGTTTACAATTAAAACAAATGAATTCGATGAGAAATTTGACTTTGGCGATGATGTCAATGAGTTGTGTCACGGCTTCAATTATTGGATCATACATTCAAATGATGCCAGGCCAATTTGTTTTGACGGCGATTCCTATCAATATCATCAATGCTATTATCGTCACGAGTTTGTTGAATCCGGTGACTGTAACGCCAGAAGAAGATACGATTGCTAAGCTTAAAGGACAAGGTGATGGCAAAAAAGAACCATTTTTCTCATTTTTAGGAGATTCTATTTTAGGTGCTGGTAAATTAATTTTGATCATTGCCGCAAATGTGATTGCCTTTGTTGCTTTAGCTGCCTTGATCGATAAAATTTTACAATTGGTTAATCCTTGGCTAACACTGGAACATATTTTAGGAATAATCATGTATCCTTTTGCCTGGTTACTTGGACTTAATTCCAGTGACTCTTTCCAGATGGCACAATATATGGGAACTAAGTTAGTGACGAATGAGTTTGTTGTTATGGGTAAAGTTACTAATACAATCAAGGATTTTGATCCACATTTTCGAGCTGTTTTGACAGTCTTTATTACTTCTTTTGCCAACTTCTCAACTTTGGGAATGATTATTGGTTGTTTCAAAGGAATTGTTGATAAAGAAAAGAACGATTTGATTTCGAAAAATGTAGGTTATATGTTGTTATCAGGGATCTTAGTTTCGCTGTTATCAGCTGCGTTCGTCGGATTGTTCATTTGGTAAACAACAGAGAGTGGAACAGGACATGGTCAACTCTCGAGCATTAAGGCAAATAGGCCGTGGTAATTGAAGTGCTTCATAATTGTTAGACAAGAAATCTAATGATTATGGAGCACTTTTTGTATGGTTAAATATAGTTTTGATTTGAAAGCAAAAGT